>DJXA01000048.1 GCA_002449555.1 Atopobiaceae bacterium UBA7016
ACATCGAGAACGGGGCGTAGTTCGGGTCAGCGTGTGTGCTCATTTCGCATCCGCCGAAGCCTGCGTTGTAGACGGTCGCTCCAGTGTCTTGCGCAAGGTAGGAGGATACGTCATGCGGAGGCCGTGTCAGTCCGAATATGCTGTCACCAAAGTTGACGATGCTCTTTCCAGCGAACGGCAGCTTTGCGTATTCATCAAGCACGCCAGCCTGCGGGCCAGACTCAACAACCCAGAACCTGAATCCACGGTTGTTGTCGCTCGTGAATCTGATGTACTTTGCCCCAGAGATAGTGCTGTCAATCGGCATCCAGACAACCGTCTCGCCGTTGAACGTGTCGAACTCGTAGTTTGTGCCAGGGAACCGCCTGTCGATGTAGCTGCCCTCTGACGCGCTTCCGTAGTAGTAGATGCCACCGAGCGGGAACTTGGTCATGTTGGTGACAACTCGGCAAACGCCGTATAGCCCAGAAAGCGGGATAAACCCTGACGTGTCGATATTGGCCGTCGCAGAGCTTTCGTATAGAGCGCCGCTTGAGTTGAGGTCTTTCCCGACGTTCGGAAGCACGTAAAAGTCGGTCGGTGTTATCGCGTCAACCTGATAGTCGATGGCTGTCTTTATATCTGCGATTGACGTGTCTGAGGCGATTTCATCAACCGTGTCTTTCAGGCTGCCAGAGCGCGTGAACGTGATGTACTTCCAGCCGTCTGCTATCTCGTCGGCCGTAAACGCTGCGTCGTTTGGCTTCGAGACCCAGAAGAAGTATTCCCCATCTGCCTGCACGACATAGCGATTCCCAGTCTGTGTCGGAACGGCCACGAAGGTACTCCCGCCATCAGCTGTGTAGCCTCCGCCGAAGTAGTTGATTACCGATGCGTCCTTCATGACCACATCGCCCTGCTTGAGGTCGATGTACGTGCCAAGCGCGAAGGTCATCCTGACGTTGTTTGACGAGTACGCTTCAGCTCCGTTGCTTACGTACCTTGTGCCGAGAATAAACGGGGGCGGGACAATAACACCGTTCATGCCGACAATTTGCGACTCGATTATGCCGACCGTACCGAGCACCCCACCTGTCTGCGCCAACATCGCGTCGGTGATGTGGTCTGGTTGGTCTGCGTAGCCCTTGGTGGCCTGCCAGACCTGCGCGACGCCATCGCCGTCGAGGTATTTCTTGTCTGCCATACTGCCTCCTTACACGAGGATTGCCGCAAGCTCGGACTGGGTTAGCGGGCGTATGCCGTCGAGCCTCGCCTTGTCAGCCGCCGACATGAGGCCATCGGCGCTAGAGGTGGCGATGGCGTCGGGAATCTTGACAGTGCGCGCGGTCAGGCCCGTCACGTGGCCCGTCGCGTCGCTCGTGACCTGCGATACGCTGAACGTGCCGCCGAACGCGGGCGTCTGGTTTCCCGTGGGCTGGCCCGTGTGCGCGGTGT
Source organism: Atopobiaceae bacterium UBA7016 (assembly GCA_002449555.1). GTDB lineage: Bacteria > Actinomycetota > Coriobacteriia > Coriobacteriales > Atopobiaceae > UBA1367. The sequence goes on from DJXA01000048.1 coordinate 1,435, forward strand.
AGGACGGGTGCGTGTAGGCGTTCGCGCCCTCGGCGATGCCGTCCAGCTTGGCCTTGTCGGCGGCGCTCATCACGCCAGCCAAGTTGCCAGACGCCGCTGGCAGGGTCATGGTGTCAAGCGTGTCCTCTATGACTGTTGGTAAACCGCCGCTCACACCCGCACGCTGGCGCACGAGGCGAATCACGACGGACGCGGCGCTTGCCACCGCCCTGAGCGCGCCGTGCAAGTCCCACCAGTGCGCGTCGCCGAACAGGGCGGCTGTGTTGTAGCCGACTGGCGGCGCGGGGACGGTGCCGCCCTCGCCCCCCTCGCCGGATGCCGCGCCGCCCATCTCGGTCGGAACCTCGTCCGCGAAGGGCAGGCGCTTGGCCGTCCCGCTAGCGGTGGAGACGTACACGGCGTCGCCGTCAGCCGTCTCGGTGTCGCCCGACATGACCACGGCGAACTCGCCAGCAAGCATCTTCGAGGCGTCCCAGTCGCCGTAGTCGCCTCGCCTCACCTGTATAGCCATCGTTGCTCCTTATCGTTGTCTGCCGTTCGCCACGAGCGTCCCACCGCATGGCATGCCACCTGCGGTCGAGCGCACGACGGCTAGTTGATCGGGTACACCAGCTCGCCGTAGGCCGTGGTCTGGCTGGACGATGCCTTGGTTGACATGTGCAGGTAGCCGCTCGTGTCCATCCACATGCAGCCCGTGTTGTTGGACGAGTGGTAGATGGGCGCGGTCACCTCGCGGTCGGGCCTGTAGGCCACGTTTATCGCCGAGGAGTTGACGGTGATGCCGTTCGCCGTGATGGTCAGGCCAGACGCGATGTTGGCCTGTATCCACACGAGGCCGGAAACCACGCGGAAGCGCACGTAGCTGGCCGCACCAGCGCTGCCTATGAGGTAGGCGTAGCTCGACCTCGGCATGTCGGCGTGCGCGAGGGCGCGGAAGCTGGGGGTTCCGGCGCTCCCGTTCGGTGCCGCGAGCACGGTGTTGGCCGCGCGGCTCTGCGTCGCGAGGAAGTAGAGCGACCTCCACGCGCCGTTGACGTATCCCTGCACGTTTCCGCTCGACTTCTCGATGCGCCATATGGCGTTGCTAGAGTCACGCAGGTACAGGTACGATGCGTCGCCGCCGAAGCGGGCCTTGCCGTTGCACGCGACAACGGAGCCGTCCGAGAGGACGGCGAAGCCCTCCTGGAACGTGTTCTGGCCCGACCCGATGGCGAGCAGCATGGAGCTGCCGTCACGCGCGGACTCCATGCCCGCCTGCCTGAACAGCATGCGCGTGCCGGAGGACAGGCCAACCGTCAGGTCTTGCCCGTTGGTGCCGAAGTGCGGCTCGCCGCTGGTCGCGTAGTCGGTCACGCCGAGGGTTCCGTCCCTGACCTCCACGCTGCCGTCCACGCCGATCGCGCCCGCGATGTCGGCGCTGCCGTCCGCGAAGTCGATGGACACGCCGCCCATCTCCTCGTGGATTGGCGCGCCCAAGTCCTCCGCTTGGGGGAACAGCTTTATGTCGGCGCGAAACTTGCCGTCTGTCTGGTCGTACAGGATGCCCGCGTAGTTGCCGCTGTCGAACGGCTGGCCGTTGGAGTCGAGCACGTCGTAGATGCCGCTGACGCTGCTCTCGGCCACCGTCATGCCGGAGTCGGCACCCGTGGGCAGGAGCACCTTCATGGTGCTCAGGTCTACCGTGTAGCCGCCGTTCAGCCTGACGAGCAGCGCCTCGACGTAGGCGTTGGTGTGCTCGCTGCCCTCGGCTGCGGTGGTGCCGCCGCCATAGATTCCCACGAGCTGGCCTTGATACCTCACCTCGTACAGACGGTCTGGCCCCTCATAGATGGCGAAGCCGGACTGGTCTATGTTGACGTGCGCGCCGCCCTCATAGCCGATGGCCGAGCCGTCCTTGCCGAAGCGCGCGACGATGTTCTCGGCCTCGTTGCCCTCGCCGTCGAAGAAGGCGATGGCCGACTTGGTGATGGTGACGAGGTTGGTGAGCGCCGTCCTGATGGCGATGCCGAGCGCGTTGGCGAGCAGGTTGGCCCCGTGCGGCTCCGTTTCCCACGACGCCTGCGAGGCCTGCGTGACGTGCACGCCATCGTCAGCCGTCCAGAAGTGCTGGTTCATCGCGGCGGCGAGGTCGTTGGCCTCGTCCGCGACCCTGCGCGCGGCCTTGGTCGCGGCGGTGACCCTCTGGACGGCATCCTTGATGGTGTTGATGGCGCGGGTGACGGGGCCAGTGCGCTGCATTGACTTGCGCGACGGCGGCTCCGCGCCGCACGCGAGCCGCTGCGAGCCGCCCGAACTCCACGTGGCCTGCGTCACGTAGGAGCGGTAGGCGCGACCGAGCCTGTCGGTCAGCACCATCGCGTCGCCAGCCTGCAGGCTCGGGTCGCCCATCACGTCGGCCTCGACCGTGCGGAAGGTCAGGCCGACCACGCGCTGCCCGACCATGGTGGCGGTCGTGGCTGCGGTGCCGTATGGCACGAGCGGGTTGTCCGTCAGCTCAAGGACGTAGCCCTCCTGACCGAACAGCGCCGTCTCGCCAGCCTCGCCCTGCCCCTCCTCGACCACCTGCTGCTGGGCCGTCACGCGCACGCCAGTGATGATGACGTCCATCGCGCCCGTCGTGAGGGAGCGGATGGCGCTCACGTCGCGCCAGCCCGTAGCGCCGCCGAGCACGCCGCCGGAGTAGGTGTCGCCGCCCGTCATGAACGCGCCGCCGTCAGCGGCGTCGCCGTCCTCGTAGGGCGTCTGGACGCCCGCGAAGGTGCCGCCGTCCAGCCAGCTCTCGGAGTCGAACGCGCCCATGTCGTACCAGCCGAAGTCCAGCTCGCCCTCGGGCGTCATGCGGGCGAAGGAGCACGAGAGCTGGGCCACGAAGCCGAGCATGTCGATGCAGGACAGCTCGTCGGTCGGGCGGCTCGCGACCTCGTGCGTCGAGTTCTGGAAGGTGGCCGACGCCATGGTGATGCCAACGTGGTCGCAGATGTCGGCCACGATCTTGCCGAGCGTGGCAGGGTACTCGGTCGTGACCGCCGAGTACGGCACCTCGAAGCGGCCCATCCAGTCGCGGAGCTGCAGCGGGTAGGTGCGCCCGCGCGTGGTGGGAACGTCCACGTCGTAGGTGCCGAGCAGTGCCCACTCCACCTCGCCGTCGCCTATGTCAGCGCCCGCGTAGAGCAGCGCGGTCGCGTCCTCTAGGTCGAGTAGGTCGAGCCAGCCGTCATAGTTGGCGAGCGTGACGGTCGCCGTGCCGACGATGGCCGCGCCTATGTCGAAGCTGCCGCTTGACGAGGTTGCGCCCGTGACTGACAGCCCGCCTATGGCGATGTGGTCGCCACCGACGCGCACGGTCGTGCGGTCGGCCAGGTACAGGACGGCGCGAACCATCGGTGTCGCCCCGCGCTGGAACGCCCTGCGGAACGCGGCAGAGGTCGGGAGCGACATGGCTACCTCTCAATCACGTCGAACGTCAGGTTGGTCAGGCGCTTGGAGTCGGAGCGCGGCAGGTTGAACCACTTGAATGGGGCGGTTCGGTCGCCCGCGTAGAAGGTGCGGGTCTGGTACTCGCCGTCCATCACGTCCCAGTAGCGCACCTGGAAGTACTCGCGGTTGACCGCCTTGAGGACGGTGCTCGCGTCCTCCATGGTCGGGTTGAGCCACGCCAGCTTGAGCTTGCGCTTGCTGGTGATGTACTCCTTGTACATCGTGGCGTTGACGTCCTGCGTGCGGCCCGCGTCGGGCGCGGACACGTCCTGCAGGCCCCATTCGAGCGTGGACGGGTCGGGCATGGCCGCGAGCGTGCCGCCAACGGGGCCAATCCAGAGCATAGCCACCGCTACATCACCTCCATGATGGGCGCGAGGTCGAGCGTGCCGTCAGCAGCGCCCATGCCGACGTTCTCCACGACGATTCGGGCGAGCGTCTGGCCGTCGATCGCGAAGGTAAGCTCGCGCTGCTGCTGGCCCTGCTGCTGCCCACCAGCCTGCACGATGCCCTGCAGCGTGCCGTAGGCCACCGCGTCGGCCATGCGGTCATAGTCGATGTCGAGCGAGCCAGTGACCTGCTGGGTCATGGTCGAGACTGTGTTGAGCGAGCCGCCGAGGTCGAGCGCACCCGTCGCGGTCGCGCGGTTCACGGCATCGACCGCGCCCTGCGCCATCGACGCGGCGACCATTGAGACGTTGGCAATCTCGTCCTCCATGCCGAGCGCGAAGCCCTCGCCCACGAACTGGCCGATTTCGCGCGTGACCTTTGACGGCGAGGACACCATAGGGATGTTCCTGAGATTCCTGAGCGCCGTGCTCGCGAGCTGGCCCGCCGCCGCGTCAACGCGCTTGTTCTTGTCCTCCATGCCCTTGGCGAAGCCCTCGCCGACGTACTGGCCTATCTCACGCGCCCTCACGCGGTAGTCAAGCCAGTAGATTGCGTTGGTGCCGAGCAGCTTTGCCTTCTGGCCCGCCAGCGATTCCTTTGACCCGATGCCGTTGGAGTAGTTGTTGCCGATGCCCTGTCCGTAGGTGGTCGCGGTGCCGCGATAGTCCAGCCAGTAGACCGCGTTCGTGCCCAGCTTCTTCGCGCTGGTACCCGCATACGTCTCCTTCGAGGCGATGCCCGTACCGTAGTTGGTGCCCATCGTCTCGCCGTGGCTCTTTCCTGTCTTGAGCGTGTTGGGGTCTCCGAGGCCAGCCGCGCCCTTGCCAGCCACGCCGATGCCAGCCTTCTGCACGAACGTGGACATGGACGAGATGCCCTTGCCGTAGGCCGTCGAGAGCGCCTTGCCCGCCGCGTCGGGAATGGTGGACGAGTTGACGGTGCTCTGCAGGCCGTTCATCACGTCGATGCCGAGGCTCTGCTTCACCTTCGCGGACAGCTCCGTGTTGGTGACGCCCTTCGCCATCGTGGGGTCTAGCGTCTTCGCGACCGTGGTCGCCGACTTCTGGATTGCTGGCGAGGACTTCTTGACGGCGTTGGTGCCGGAATCCTCGACCGCGCCCTGCAGCTTCGTGCTGGCCTTGGAGACGGCCTTGTTGACGGCGGTGGTCACCGTGCCAACGCCAGCCTTCGCGGCCTTCTCGGTGGCCGTGGTGGCCTTGGGCACGTGCTTGGAGACGTTCTGCATGGCCTCGTCGGACGCCTTCGCGCCGTCCTCCACGTCGGAGAGGAACTGCCTGACGTTGGAGAACGAGAAATCTCCCTGCGCGAGCGCGAGCATGTCCTTGGAGAGCGCGACGAACAGACCGCCGATGTTCTCTATCAGCTCCTTGGCCTTGTTCAGCTTGGTGTTCATGGTCTTGGCGAAGTCAACGACCTTGTTCTTGGCCTCGACAACCTTGTCAACGAAGCCCTCGACCGCCTCGCGGATGGCGGGGCCGTGCTCGTCGAACCAGCCGTTGATGTCGCGCAGCGTCTCGACCACGCCGTTGATGCGGCCCTTGAGGTCGTAGCGCAGGAAATCGCCGACGATGGAGAGCACCTTGCCAAGACCGTCGAGCAGCGGGTCGATTACGGGCTGCAGGACGGAGCCGATGTTCGACGCTAGGAGGCCGACCTGCTCGCCGAGGTCGTGGAAGGTCGGGGCCATTTCCTCGAACCACTGCGACCACTTCTGCAGCTCGCCAATGCCCCAACGCAGGGCTTCGGCCAGCTTCTCGCCAATCCATTGCGTGACCGGGCGCAGACCCTCGACAAGCCCAAGAAGCGCCTCGGAGACGCCGTGCAACATGGACGTTGCAAGTTGCCACTCCGACGCCTTCCAGTCAAGCACCAGCTCGAAGATGTGCGGTACGCGCAAGTCCTCCCAGAGCGGAGTCAGAATCTTGAGCACGTCGGTTGCAAACTCGGAGAACCACCCGCTGACCTCCACCAGATAGTCCTCAAGCGAGCCGAAGATGTCTGTGCCATCGAATGACTTCTTGATGCGTTCCCACGAGTCCTTTGCCTGCGCGACGAACGGCTCCCACTTCGCGCCGATGCGGGTCAGCGTCTCGGTGATGCGCTTCTCAAGCTCCTCGTAGGGCGAGCCGTCGCCGAGGAAGTCGTATGTCGGCAGCTCGAAGCCCTCCATGCCGCCGCCACCGCCGCCGATGCCGCCGCCACCGCCGCCGCCGCCAGAGCTTGTGTCGGTGGCGTCCTTGAGCACGTTCAGCTCGTCAAAGCCGAGAATCGTCCGCTTTAGCTTCTCGTACTCCTTGGCCGCGTTGCCAGCGGAGCCGCCAGCGGCGTCGGTCGCGTCGGCGAGGTCGCCCATGCCGCCCACGGCAGAGGACATGCCGCCGCCAGAGCCGAGCGAGCCGAGGAAGCCGTCCATCATGGCCTTGCCGCCCGTGAGCGACGCGAGCATGTTGCCCACGGTCGCCAGCGCGCGGGCGAGCGGGATGAGGATCGAGAGAACCGCGCCGAGGGCTGGCAGCAGCACGCCGCCCCACGCCACGGCTGCGGCGCGGGCCGCGCTGCCGAAGATGCGAATCTGGTTCATGGGCGACTGGACGGTGCGGGCCATGTCGCCGTGGACGAAGCTGACCTGCTCTATCATCGCGCGGTAGCGCAGCAGGGCCTTCTCGGCCTGCGTCATGGAGTCAACCGACCTGTCGATGCCCCACGCCAGCGCGTCCTCCTTGAGACGCGCTTCCGAGAGGTCGAAGCCAAGCTCGCGGAGCGGCCTGAGCTGGCCCGATAGGCCCGCCTGAACCTTCTCCATCGCCGTCTGCACGTCGATGTTGTAGAAGGAGCTGAGGTCGTAGGAGAGCTGCGTGAGCTGCTGCGACATGAGGGCGGCGTTCTCGGACGCCACGCCCATGCCCTGGGCCATGGACATGAACACGCCCTGCCCCTTGACCCACTCCTGCGGGTTGATGCCGAGCGACTGGTTGACCTGCTGCGCGTAGTCCCACGCCTGCTGGCCGAAGTCGCCCATGGCGACCGTGAACAGGTTCATGTCCTCGACGTAGCTGCCAGCGGCCTCGGTCGCGCTGCGAATCGCGCCCATCGCGGCCCTGATGCTGGCCACGACGGCAGCAATCTTGGTCAAGCCGCCGAGGCTCCCGAGAAGCCCGCCTGACGAGGACTTGCCCATGCGCTCGTACTTGTTTGCGGCGGCGCTTGCCTTGGTCAGCGCACGCATGCCAGCCGCGACGTTCGCCAGCCTGTCGGGCAGGTCGGCGAGGGCGGCGCTCAGGCGTTGGCAGTCCTCGGCGAGCTGGTCGAAGTCCATGTCGTGCAGGCCCTTGGCCGCGTCGGGGAGCTGCCTCATGGCCCGCACGGTGGTGCTCAGGCCGTTCTTGGGAATCTCCGCGAGGTGGCTCAGGGCCGCGACGAGCGACTGCACCTTCTCCGCTGGAAGGTCTGTGGTGGCGAGCGCCGAAGCGCCAGCCGCGATGTTGCGGAGCTGGTTGCCGAGGGCGGCGGTGGGCGGCGTGACCGCAGACAGCGCGGAAACGCCGTCCGCTATGTCGCGCAGCTTGTAGGATATGCCGTCAGGTATGGGCGTGCTCGCGAGCGTCGTGGCGAGCGTCGCGATGTTGGTGGCCGTCTCCTTGCGCATGGTGACGCCCGAGAGGCCCTGCAGGGCGCTTCCGAGCGCCTGCAGCTTGGTCGCGGTGCCGTCCGGCATGGCCGCGACGTTGGCCGTGATCGCGGTGATGCCGTTCGCCACGGTCGGCGAGACCTTCACGCCCGACATCATCTGCGCGGCGCTGGCGACCTCGCGCATGCCCTGCGCCACGTTGGAGAGCGACGGCACGCTGGCGAGTTCCGTCAGCGATGCCGTCAGCGTGTGAATCTTGGTGGTGACGCCGCGCCCGACCGCCGCCTTGAGGTGGTCTACGGCCTGCGCGACCTTCTCTAGCTCCTGCGCGGCCCTGCCGCCGTCAGCCTCGACATCGACCCTGAGCTGGTCGAGAACGCCGTCAGCCATCTTCCCTCGCCTTCTCGGCGCGCGCCCTCATCTTGGACTGTAGGTAGTCCTTGAGGCCGCGCTTCCTCGTCTCGTTGCGCTCCCGCGCGTCCAGAATCACGGGCTGCGGGTACTCGTGCGCCTGTCGGCGCTTGGAGAAGGCGTTGAGCACGGGTGCCGTCGCGAGGATGGCCTGGTATGCGTACATGCCGTGGAGCCACGCCACGCGGTTCTCGCGGTCGGCCCTCAGCCTGTCGGCCTCGCGGTACGCCGCGACCTCCATGGGGTCGCCGTCCCAGTACGTGGCCGAGTCCATGCCGAGGGCGAGCGCCTTCGGCCAGAACTCGTCAAGCGTCTTGGAGAGCGAGCCTTGGCTCCCGCCACCGGACTTCTGGGGCCTTAGACCAGCTTCCAGCTTCCGGTGGCTTCGGTAGGGTCTGCGACGAGCGAGTTGATGGGTGCCATGTACAGCTCCACGAGGGCGGGCATCAGCTCGTCCTTGTGCGGCATGGCCTGCCACACGTCGAGGCGCTGCTTGGCGGTCATGGACGGGTGCTTGGCCTCGAACGCGCCGACTACCAGCGCCTCGATGGCGGTGGCGGGCATCAGGTCGATGCTCGACACGTTGAAGCCGTCGCGCTCCATCTTCTTGACCGTGGTGCGGGTGAAGGTCAGCGTGTACTCCCTGCCGTCAAGCTCGACGATTGCCTTGGTGTGCTCCGTCGCCTCGGTTGCGGTAGCGATGGCGTCCTCTGCCATCTCCTCGTCGGTCGCCTCGCGCAGCTTGCTCTCTGCCATCTCTGTTTCCCCTCTCTAAGACGTGGATGGACTAGCTGACGGTGATCTCGGTGGTGCTAAAGGAAATGTCCGAGGTCAGGTTGATGGTGGTGACCATCTCGCGGGCGTCGTTCACGCCGCCTCCGCTGACGGCCACGGTGAGGTAGCCGTTGAACTCGAAAACGCCCTCGGAGCCGACCTTGTTGGCTGCGGAGCTGCCGAACGCCACGGCGTAGGTGCCCTCGTTGCCCTCAAGCTCCTTGCCAGCCTGGAAGTCGGTCTTGTCGTAGTTGGACGTGAACTCCACGTTGTCGGTGTCCTGCAGGCCCGGCACGGAGTGGCGCACGTGGTCGGAGAGCGTGGTCACGTCGATGGACTCGGGAGCGCCGCCGAGGTCGGAGTAGTCCTTGATGGGGTAGAGGATGCTGTAGGTGCTTCCGCTCTTGGAGAGAAGGAAAGTGTCGATGGTGCTGGTGGGCGTGGACATGGTTGCGCCTCCTCGCGCTAGTCGTTGCATGTCCCCATGAGGTTCGCGCCCACGGGCCACCTACCTGCGGTCAAGCGCACGGGGCCTAGCGCGCCACCATTCCCCGCGCGTCCACCGCGCCGCGCCACCTGACCACGTAGCGCTCGATGGTCTTGTCCGCTGGCGGCACGCGCTCGAAGGTCGTGCGGTGCCAGCCCCACGAGGACATGAGCGCGTCGCACGCCTTGGCTATCTCCTTGGCCTGCCTGCGGCTGACGTTGCTGTATGCCTGTGCCTCGAAGATGCAGATGGTGCGGGCCTCTATCCTGCCCGACTCAGCGTCGCGCTCGTCAACCGCCGAGTCGGTCATATCGAAGGAGACGGTCGGGAACTCTGGCTTTCCGGGCTTGTCCGCGCTGACAACCTTGATGTCCTCGAACTGCTCGCCCAGCGCCGTCGCCAGCGCGTCGAAAATCGGTGCCTCGAAGTCGTTCATCATCGCTCCTAACCGGGCTGGCTGGCCCTGATGCCAGCACGCCCGCCGCTCGCTATCTCGGCCATCATCACCGACGCGCCATCGCGGCGCATTGCCTCCGCTGCCTTCGCCATGAAGCCGGAGCCGGGGCGTCCCCACGTGTGGCGATAGGTTCCGTCGCCCACGGGGTACCACCAGCCCTCTAGGTCGTGGCCCATGCCGTCGAGCACGTAGTTGGACGCAAGGGCAGTCTCCGCGTCCATCGGGGTGGGGAAGCCGTTGAACAGGCCGACGATGCCGACGCCGAACTCCTCGTAGCTCGCGCGCTCGCCGTCAACCACGAGGGCCGCGCCGCGCTCAGTGTCCTCGACGCGGATTGCCGCCGCGACGGTCGTGGACGTGCACTCGGCCTGCGCGACGGGCAGGCCGACGCGCTCGCACACGGCCCTAGCACCCTCGCGCATGCCAGACCTGACGCCTCTGGCCTCGGCGTGAATCTCCCTTGACAGCTCCGCGAGGTCGCGGGCGTTCAGGCCGACCCTGCGCCTGCGGGCCATGCCTACTCGCCCCTCGCGGTGCGGATGCCGAGCTGCACGTAGTGCGGGGACGGGCTGACGCGCTCGACCACGAACGACCTCTCCCAAGCCGCGTCGGTCGGCCTGCCAGCGGCCATGTCCCACTCAGGCGCGGAGTCCAGCCACACGCGCCAGCCGACCTCCACGCCGAGCCTCGCGCACTCGTCGCGGTCGATGGCGATGATGAGGTCGTAGTCGGTCGCGGTGCCGAACGGTGCGCCGTTGGCGAAGCCCTGCGGCGGGTTCACGTTCGCGCGGATGCGCACGGGCGTGCCCCAGCCCTGCACGAACTCGCCCGTGCGGTAGCCGTCCTCGTCCACCAGCTCCGTCAGCGTCCCCGTTGGGCTGAGCAGCCACGCCACGCGCCAGCGGTTCCTCGGCATGACGCGCAGCATGGCTACACCACCGCCGCGATGGGGACTATGCGTTGCAGCAGCCCGCTCGGCACGTATGCGTCGGCGGCATCCCACGCGCGGTAGATGCCGTTCTCGCGGCTGGCCGTCTGGCCGTCCGCGCCGTGCTTCCACCACATCGCCGCCGCGATCTCAAGCGCGAGCTGGTTGTAGCGCGTCTCCCACGGCTCCGAGAGCGGGTCTTCGCTGTAGGGGTGGCGGCGCGTCAGCACCAGCTCCCTCGCGCGTGCCACGTACTCCTCGCACGTCTCGTCGGGAACCTCGGCGCTCGTATCGTCGATAAGGACGCGGAAGCGGCCAACCCAGTCGAACTCGTCGCGCTCGCGGACGAGCTGCACAACGGTGTCGCCGACCACGTACCTCGGCTCGTAGACCTCAAGCGTCTCATCTGCCATCGCTGGCTCCAATCGTTAGAGGGAAGGCCCGCCCACTAGGGACGGGCCTTCTCGGGTTCCTAGCCGTGTCGCGGGCGACTAGCCCTGCGTGGTGACGGACACGATGCCGACGTTCTTGGCGTTGTCCACGAGCGACCAGCGCGCGGATGCGGTGAGCTGGGCGTCGGTCGGGGACATGGTGTAGCCGCTCGTGGGCTTGCTGTAGGAGAAGCCCTCGGGGTGCACGGTCTGGCGAACGCGGGTGTACAGCATGTTCATGCCGCCGTTGGTGGCCGCGTCGCGGGCGACCTCGACGGGCTGCTCGACGGGCGCGGTGGCGTGGCGCAGCGCGCCGGGCGCGAACAGGAACGAGGTGTAGGTCGCGGGAGTCTCGCCGGAGGCGGCGGTGTGCGGCATGCCATCATCGACCACGACGGTCATGCCGTTCATGTCGGCGATGTTGAGCTGGCGCTCGATGCCCATGGGGTCGGTGTACTTGCGGTACTGCAGGAGCTGCAGGTCGGCGAGCTGGTTGGCGACCTTGGAGTGCATGATGGCGAGCGTGAGCAGGTTGCCGTTGTCGCCAAGGGCCTCCTGGGCGGCGTCGCCGAAGTCCGTGGCGGTCGGGACTGCCGTGCGCGTGACCTTGTGGCTGGACATCGCGGAGACATCGAGGACGGCGTTGGTGATGCCGATGATGACGCTCTGCAGGTACTTGGACCAGTAGCGCCCGACCTGGGAGACGATGGAGGCCATCGGGTCTGCGCCGGAGTTGAAGTCGCGGATGAACTGCTTCTCCTCCCAGCCCTTGGCACGGCCAAAGACGATGCCCGTCTCGGCCTTGCCCTCGGTGGCCTCGGTGGTGATGTTGGTCGCGCCGTTGTAGTTCACGGGCGCGGTGTCGGCGAGGACGCCGTACAGGGGCACGGTGTACTGGTCGGAGCCGTTGGAGATGAGTCCGGCGATGGTGGGGTCCTCGACCATTGCGCCGGAGTCGAGGAAGGCGGTCAGCGTCGGGTCCTTGAGCTGACGCCAGTTGTACAGGAATACGTCCTCGTCAAACGGGAAGTTGAGGTAGGTGCCTGCCATTTTTCAGTCCTCCTAGATTTGGGTGAAGCGCTTGAACGCCTCGGGGTTCTCGGCCTTGAAGGCCACCTGCTCGGAGTAGGTCATGGCGTCGAAGCGCTCCTTGGTCACCGCCGCGCCGCCGTCGCCGCCCGCGCCAGCGCCGGGGGCGGGGGTGCTCGCAAGCACGTCACGCACGGCGGCGTCGGTAGCGGCCTTGGCCTGCGCGGCCACGAGGGCCACGAGCGCGTTTGCGCGCTCCACGGTCTTGCCCGAGTCCTCGGAAACCAGCGAGTCGATGAGCGGGCCGTACTGGTCGGCGGTCATGCCCGCCTTGACCAAGACCTGCTCGGCGTCGAGGCGGGCGCTCTTGCGGGCGTAGTCTTGCTGCGCCCTGTTCGCGGCCTCAAGCGCCTCCTGCAGACGCTCCTGGTCGGACAGCCCTGCCTGCCGCTGCTGCTCCCACTCGGCCTCCTTGGCCGCGTATGCGTCGAGCTGCTGCTGCATGCGGGCGATGCTGCCCTTGTCCTGGCTCACGCTCTGGCTGTGCGCCTTGAGGATGTCCCCAAGGGCCTCGTCGCTCACTGTGTCGCCTAGAATCTGGCGAAGCCTCTCACGGTCAAATGCCATTCCTTACCCCTCCTCTTGGGTCTGCTTTTTTCTGGGGGTCGCTTCCCCGTCTCCCGCGACGGCCTCGCCGTCGCCCGTATCCGCAGCGGCCTGCTGGGAAGCAGCCGCCCTCTCGGCCTGAATCGCCGACCACTCGCGCACGAGGTCACCGAACGCCTCGGGGTCGGGGGCGATGCCCGACACCTCTGCGGCGAGCGTCGGCGGCACGCCGTTCTGCACGAGGGTCACGTAGACCTGCGCCTTGCCCTGCGTGTTCTCGTAGTTGCGGCGCGTGAAGTTGATGTCTATGTCGGACGGCCTGACCTCGATGCCGTCAGTGCGGCGCAGCACCCCGCACGCCATCGCGAGGAAGCGGCGCTCGGAGCGGCAGAAGGTCACCTCGTAGTCCTTGGCCCGCGTCTCCGTGAGCGACCAGCCGTCGCGCAGCGTGACCGCGATGCCCGTGTCCGACGTGGAGGCCGCGCCGCCGATGTTCGACGGCATGCCCACGATGCGGAGCACGGTCTTGTACAGGTGGTCAACGAGGGTCTGCGTGTCGCTCTGGCTCAGCTCGGCGGTCAGCAGCTCTATGTCTGCCTTGGCGCTGTCCGCGTCGAATATCTGGATGGCCCCCTTGTCGCGCAGCTCGTCGAAGGCCGCGCGGCGCTCCTCCTTGGTCGCGCCCAGCTCCACGTTCTTCAAGACCATGAGGCTCTGCACGAACTGCGTAACGCCGTCCACGCGGTCGCTCTCGACCTCGTTGATGGCGTTGAGCAGGGGTATGACCTTCTCGAACGCGCCCGTACGGTCGCTGTTCGCGGGGTACTCCACGATGGGCACGCCGCCGCATGCGTGCGGGCGCTCATCCAAGACCTCGTAGGTCTGGGCGTCCACGCGCCAGCAGGTGTCCGACGAGTAGACCGTCCACTCGCGCGGCTCGCCGAGCGGGCCGTAGGACACCACCGCGCCCAGCATCGGCTCGTTGGACACGTCGTTGGTGTAGACCACGAGCGTTCTGCGGGGGTCGAGGGAGCGCAGCATCAGCGGCTCGTCGGGGCGTCCCGTGGGCAGCATCAGGCGATAGGCGGTGCCGCAGACCATGCCCCACTGGCACAGGTCGCGGTCTACCGCGTGCTTGCCGCAGTCGGCCATGATGGCGTTGAGCGCGCTGACGGAGTGCGCCTGCCTGTCCGCGTCGGCGGTCAGCAGCTCGTGGGTGTCGCCCACGGGCCTAGAGACGTACTTAACGGGGTCGCCGAGCTGGTAGCCCACCTTGAAGGACACGATCTCGTCGGCGCGGTTCTCGACCACGCGGCTGTCTATCTCGGGCCGCACCTCCTTGGAACGCCCGAGGATGGGCTGGTAGCCGAGGAAGTACCGGTGCAGCGCGTCTATGTCGAGCGAGTTCTGCGCGTGCTCAAGGTAGGACGCGCGCATGATGTCGCCCACGGTGTCGCGGGTCAGCGGGGTCGGGTCGCAGACGATGCGATGCCTGCCCACCCTGCTCGTGACCATTCCCTCTGCCATGCGCCGCCTCCCGCGTGTCCGTCAGCCGTGGCGTGGCGACGCGGGGAGAGAGGGGTTGCCCCGCGCCGCCGTCCTCCGGGCGGGCGGGCGCTCTCCGGCATCCCGACCGCTCGCGCCACCTGTGACGCTACGGCGCAGGTGGGGGCGGTCGGCGGTCAAGCGCACGGGGTCAGAACGGTCGCCTTATGGCTGCGGCCTTGGGGCGGGAGCGCTTGGAGAGCAGGTCTGCCAGCATCGCCATGGCGTCGGGCGCATCGTCGTGCGGAACCTTGCCCTCAAGCGTGTAGGACACCATCTGGCCCATGAAGCGGTCGTAGTCGGTGCCCATTGAGTACAGGGACGGGTCGCGGAACAGGCAGTTGTTCAAGACCCACGGGCTAGAGGCGATGATTCTGGTCTCCTTGTTGGAGCTGGTGAACTTGGTGGTGACGGAGCACAGGGCCTCGTGCTCGGAGAGGATGGCGCTCACGTCCTTGGCGAACGCGCCTCCGGCGCTGTTGCTCTCGAAGCGGCACTGCTGAACGTGCTCGCGCTCAAGGAGTGCCGCCACCCTCGCGCGCAGGGCGTCGGGGTTGCCGTTGTCGCATATCACGTCGGTTATGTACCACCTGCCGCCCCAGCGCTTGGCTACCGGAACCACGCAGAAGTCCTCGCCGTGGTCTTTCGTGTCCGCCACCGCCATGACTGCCTCCGGCTCGCCCTCGGGCAGCGTCAGGTAGCGCTGCAGGCTGTCGGCGGGATATAGCTGGCCCTCGCGGCTGGTGGGCGTGCCGCAGTACTTGGCGAGCCACGTCACCTCGTCGGTCATGTCGCGCATGTCGGCGTAGTAGCGCTTGGAGAAGCCCTTGCCGTACAGGTACTCGAAGTTGCTCTCGCCAGTCTTGGGGTCGAGCGCGGGGATGATGAGGGAGTGGTAGCGCGGGTCGCCCTCGTGGCGGCGCATGACGCGGGACTGGGGATCGTCTATCGACCAGATGGTGCCCACGTTCAGCAGCTTCGCGCCCTCCTTGCGGCGGTCGTATGCCTGGTTGACGTATGCCTGCCACTTCTTCTCCATGCGGGCGTGGCTCATGGACTCCTCTAGGGACTTCACGAGGTCGTCCGCGTACAGCCAGCCCTCCTCGCCGACCTCGGTGGTGCCCGTCAGCGTGCCCTCGATGGAGCGGCAGGTAAGCGTCGGGTACGCCTGCTGGCCCGCCAGCGTTATCGTCTCGTACTGCGCGGAGCGGTCGAACACGAGGCTTTCGGGGAATATCTCCGCGTAGTTGTACTCGCTGACTATCTTGTTGGCCTTGCGGCCCATCGTCTCCACGTAGCCCGCGAACTGGCACGCCTGGTCGAAGAAGTGCTGGCAGATGGTGTCGGAATACGAGGTCATGAGGTTCGGGCTGTAGGGGTGCCTGCCCATGTGCCAGGACATCGCGAATCCGCAGGTGGTGCTCTTGCCAACTCTGGGAGGCATCGCCACCAGCAGGCCCATCGCGTCGGGGTCAGTCTCAAGCCACTGCAGCTCGCGGCACAATGGCATCAGCTTGTCGCGGCGAGGGAGCCAGAATCGGCGCTCGGGGTCGCGGTCGAACTCCATGGCCTGCATGTAGCAGTCGAGATCGTCGCGCGCGTCCAGTATCAGGGAGCCTCTTAGGGTGCCCAGAAGGCGCTCCATCTCGTCCACGGTGGCCCATTGGCCCGTGGGCGCTATCGCCAGTGCGTCGCGGAGCCATCGGCCACTATCCATGTCCGGCGTGCCTTGGCGTCTGAGGTACCTGAGCCATTCCAGCATGTCCTCGTAGGCCCGCACGTCGCGCGGGTGGTCGATGATGTGCGCCTGTATCGCTGCGGTGGTGCCGTCCATAGAAAAAGCCCCCTCTCAACGGCTTCCCATGCGCGATGCATGTTCTCCGTCGAGAGGGGGCCTGTGTCGGTCAACCACGCGCTACGCGGCTATCCTGCCGTCCTTCACCATCTTCGCCAAGGTGTTGCGGTGGACACCGAGGTACTTTGCCACCGACGCCATCGAGTCGCCCGCGCGCAGCCGCTCGGATGCCACGGTCGCCATCTCAGGCTCCACCACCTGCCTGCTCCTGCCGTGGTACTTGCCCTGCTGCTTCGCCACCCGTATGCCCTCGGCCTGCCTCCGGAGTATCTCCTTGCGCTCGTGGTCGGCCATGTACGCCATGAGCGCGAGAAGCATGTCCTCCACGGCGCGGCCCATGTCGCCCATCGCGTCCATGTGCTCCGTGCACAGGAACTCGGCATCGAGGACGCGGATGGAGACGCCCCGCCTCCTCAGCTCGCGCCACGCCTCGGTCACGCCCTCGTAGGTGCGGCCCATGCGGGACAGCTCGTCCACCACGAGGGTGTCGCCGTCCTGCAGGGTCGCCATCAGCTTCTCCCACTCCGGCCTGTCCATCGACTTGCCGCTGGCCTTCTCGACGTAGAGCCTGCCATCGTCCACGCCAGCGCTTTGCATGCTGAGAACCTGCCTGCGCTCGTTCTGCTCCTGCGTGGAGACGCGCACGTAGCCGTAGGTCGCCATGGCTACTCGCCGCCTTCCTGCTCGGGCGCGGTTATCTGGATGGAGCCTGACGGAACCCTGGTGCCCTTGGGGACGGCCCACAGCTCGTAGCCCAGCAGGTCGAGCGTCCTCGCCACCAGCCCGCAGCGCATGTCCTTGCGGCCGAGCGCCTGAACCATCGCCTGCGGAGTGTAGCCGAGCGCCACGCCGAGCCTGTTCTGCGACCACTGGCTCTTGGCAGTTATCTGCCTGATCGCGTCCGCTGCCTTCATCGTGTGACCCCTCTCTTGGTCGGTGCCTGCGGTATGGCTCGATTGTAGCGAGGTAACTGTTTGGTTGTCAAGCGCTTTTTTGAGATTTCGGGCGGGTGAGGGGATGCCCCGCCCCGCTCTGAGTCCCCCGCTATCCCTGCTGGGTACCCCTATACCCTGCTACTATGCCGTTGACATGCGATTATGCACAGTTAGGGCATACCCAAAATGTGCAATGCAAGCAGAAACTAAAGCGTTTCTAGTCTGCTGTGCAGGTAGCAACTGTTTGGTGTATGGTTCCACCCGACAACAAAACAGTTGTCGGGGGTACCGGATGAAAAGGAGTGATTGAAATGACGTTCCAGGACTACGTAAGCGAAGTGATCAAGGATGCATGCGAAGCCATTGACAACGGCTATTACGACTACGTGAACGACGCCGACGATCTCACCGATGAAATGTGGTGTGACGATTCCATCACTGGTAACGGCTCTGGTAGCTACACGTTCAGCACGTGGAAAGCACAGCAAAACGTAAGTGATGTTATCTGGGATGAAGAATTCATTGACGAGCTGAGCTACATGGGTATTGACCTTGGCTCACTGATGAAGGATGGAGCCGAGGCTGTAGACGTTACCGCGCGTTGCATTGCCCTGACTGGCGAGGCTGCACAATCCATCGTTGACCACTTCAACATTCGCAAGGATAGGGCCAACCACGTCTGGCGTATCTCGCTCATTGGTGGTGCGTATCCCTACCTCATCACGGCAACCTATGAAGGCTACAGCCGAGAGGTAGAGACGGCATACGAGTATGCCGCATGCCTGGATGAAGTGTACGACATCTATACAAGCCTGATTAATCAGTAAACGCCTATAGCCTGCCTTCTGGCTTACCAGAGGGTAGGCATATGGGCATTTGCCTATAAGCCTGCTAGAGAGAGGGATAGACCATGGAAAACAAGACTATCGAATTGGTACTGGTTAGCGAGTTGTCAGATAGTGCGCTGGAAACTGCACGTTGGGAGTGGGTTTTTGAGTCCGACATGCCTAGCACTTACATGGAAGATGTATGGGACTGTCTGAACGGGGCATTTGAGTTTGTAACCGACAATCTCGGCACTCGCTCCATTACCTGCGATTCCATCCACGGCCCCGGCACTGAACGTTTCTTTGTGCATCCATGGGCCGACATCCTCACCAACTGGGGAAGTCCGAGAGACTACAGCCGCATTGACACTAGCGACGCTTACAAGCACTGTGATGATGAAAGCCTAGCAATTGACTGTGCAAACGCATGGAATAGGCATGTCGGACGCCTGCAGCACCTCAGCGAGAAGCTACAAGACTTGATTCTCTTAGAGAACGACGATCTAAACGACGGCATGCGTTACGTCCCTGCCTTTTCGTATTCCTGGTATGAGTCCAAGTGTTGCAAGGAGCTAGAGAAAGCTCTGCAGGATGTCGTAGACGTGCTGAACAACTATCTAGACATGTCCGAGGACTACAGCACGTCCATGAGCGCATTTCAGGAATACATCTGGGAATGTGACGATGAACAGTGGTACACCACGGACGGTAAGCTGTACGCCCTGCGTGGCGGCTCCTACTTCTACAGCGTTGACACGTGCGAGGACTTAGAGCCAGTAAAGGAAATATCAGCCTCTCACATGATCGTGACTGTTGCCTAGCCAGTATGCGCGACTCTGCAGCGCACATGCCCATGCGTGTGCGTTGCCAGTTGCGCATATGCGCCACAGCAGACGAGAGAGGGGAAACGACAATGATTCACATGACGTTTGAAGATTCCAAGGGTAGGAAATGGGAACGTGTCAACGCTACCAGGGCGCGCAACGCCTTTATGCGTGGCGACGCTGTAACCATGTGTCCCCGCAACTTGCGCCCATTTGGCTTCTGGAATCCCCAGAGCACAGTTACCAGAGATGATGAAACGCACACGTGGGAGTTGCAGCACTATGGCTCTGCAGGCGTTTGGGAACGTCTGGTAAACGGCTTTACCGCCTACAACTGCACCGATAACGAAACAGGGCGCTATCCGTCCTTCTACCTGCTGCAGCAGGCATAGCCACAACAACAACCAGAGAGGAGATTCGATCATGGCTAAGGAGTTTCGCGCATACCTGGTAATGCCTGAAAACGCACACTGTATAAAGATAATAGCAACTAGCGCTGAAATGGCATACCGCGCACATGGATGTTGGTTTTCTCGCACACACAAAATTGCCGTGGTGGATTGTGCAAGTGGTGAAACGACTGTTTACGCCGGGCGAGAGGCAGACGGTACACCGATTATCTGCGAATAGAGCGCACGACACGCAAGCGCCCATGCATGCAAATGCGTGGGCGCTTGTTGTCCTGCACTTTTGATCGTTGGAGGGGATAGCCATGCGCCCACCATAGCCACGTAGCCACATAGCGCGACAACACGCGCATGCCGTGCCATTGACCACGGCGCATACAGCCATAGCGCGAGACTGTTACGGCGCAACCATGACGCATACCGCGAAGCCATAGCGCGGCGCGATACCTGGTTGACCACCTGCAGCCATAGCGCATGCCCAAAACCCTAAACCATAGCTTGAGGGTTTATCCATGATGGAATTGTGCGCACATACCGTTCACCGACGATTCTATACCGTTAGGCGTTTGCCGTCGCGCGGATACCAGGGCACGCCGCGCGACAACGCGCGTCCTACCACGGCAAACACTATCAGAGACGTTCTAAGGCCATTTCTAAGCCTTTTAGCGCCCATATGGAGTATTTTGCCCATGCACGGCGCTAGCACACCTTAGAGCTACCTTAGAGCGCCCTACAGCGGCATTTCTAGCGCTTTACCACCACCCAATGCGCATGTTCCCGGACATAGATCGCAGCGCACGCGGATTAACCGCTTAAACGCGCAACTATCGAACAAAAAAAGCCCCCGACGAAACTACCGAAAGTTTCGGCGGTTTCGCGGGGGCAACTGTTGCACAAAATAATTTTCGATTTTTTGAACCGAGATTTCCAATCCTAATTCGCCAAAAAATTTTTGGGGATTTTCACTCGAAGTCGCCATCGGAGATTCGCGTCTCCAAGGCCGCTGCTGTCTTTGCCGCCGCCTCTGCCGAGATTCCGTCCATCAGGCGCTTCTGCTTCCCGTCGTGCTCGTCGATGTGCATGGGCAGGGCGCTCTCGTAGCGCGAGGAAATCTGGTCGGGCGTTATCTCCACCGACACAGACTCTGTGTGCACCTCGCGCACGTCCTTCCAGCCGTGCAGGTTCTTGCTGGCGAAGATTCCCGTGACTGGCTGCGCGTAGCTGCCGTTCTCGAAGTTCACATCGAACATCGATTCCAAGAACTCCAAATTTTTTTGGAGTACCTCGGCGCTCTCCGTGCTCAGATGCATCCGCTTCCACCCAAGCAGCTCGCCGTTGCGAATCTTCAGCAGGTGCTCTATCGACGTGCCCAGCCATATCGCCATCGCGCCATACGTCGGCACCAGCCCGAGCCTCTGGCACTCCTCGAAGCACGCGCCGCAGCGCTCCTCCATCACGGCGGGGTCGGAGATGTCGAACGCCGGGAGCTTCCTCCCGACGCTCAGCAGCACAGCAGTCTGCTTGCGAATCTCGGAGCGCTCCATGCGCTCGGCGTTGCGGTCGCCCCTAGCCATTGCGGTCCCCCGCCGTCCTGCCAGCGCGGAGGGTGGTACCCCCGCGCGCATGCCCCTGAGAGCCACGGCAAGGCCCCCGCAAGGCCCGCAACCCAAACAATCGGCTAATCACCCACATCTTCGCTCACCGTCCCTAGAATCGGCCCCTGCGCCCTCCCGCGCGGGTGGCTCGTCAGGTGCCAGCCCCCGCACAGCCCGCATCGGTACGGCACCTGCGGCCTCGACCCGCGACCGTAGCGCGCCTCCGTGCCAGCCGCCCACGCCTCCGCGCCCTGCCGCGTGGAGAAGCGCACCTTCCTGCCGCACGAGCCGAGGCCCGAGCCGCCGAAGTCCCGCGCCGACCCGACCTCGCGCCTGCGCCTCGCCTTCCTGAGCCTCCTGCGCCTGCGCGCCCGCTCCTTCTGCCTACCGAGCGCGTCTGCCCTCGCGGCGTGGCGCGCCCTCGTCTTTCCCATCGGAATGTCCTCCAATCTCCCATGGCCCAGCCGTTCAACCGCATGGGGTCGGCGTGGGCCGCACGCCTCGCCCCGAAGGCTGGCGGCGTTAAGGCTCCTTGGTGGGGCACGTCCCCTCTCCCCTTGCGGGAGGGGCGTGACCCGAAGGGGGCCTCGTAAGGGGTGCACACCTCTTACTATAAGTAGGGGTGTGCACCCGTGCGCCCCCTCTGACCTGCGGTTTTGTTGCCCGTGGTTCCAAGGGGCGAGGTGTGCGCCCCCATCTACCTGCGGTTTTGTCGAGCGGTCGGGGTGTGCGCCCCCTCTGACCTGCTATTTTCTGTAGAGCGCGTAGGGGGCCTCCTGCGACACCCTCCACGCGCTCCTGCCGTCGCCCTTGGTGGCCTTCTCGAAGGCCCGGTACGTCGGGCATGGCACCTCGCCGTCCTCCGCGCAGACCCGCCTCAGCTCGTCGTGGACGGCTCTGCGCGTGGGCGTGGCCCCCTTGGCCTCGCACGCCTCCACGGCCTCCTGCACCAGTAGGTCGAGGTCGCCCCAGCGCTCGTCTGCGGCGTCCGCGTTGGCCTGCGCGCCAGCGTTGCGCGCGGCGTCGGCGCTGCCCTCCTCTGGCACGTCCGAGAAGCCGTCGATTGGCACCATCAGCGGGAAGTCGAACAGCAGCTCGTGGCCCCAGCGGTCGGGGAACTCGCGCAGGACGTAGTTGGCCCTGTAGAGCCGCGACTGGCGAAGCCGCTCCTGCCACTCGCCAGCCTGCTCGCCCTCGGCCATCGGCAGCGCCCGCTCAAGCCTTCCCCAGGCGTCGGTGCCCTCGCGGATGTCCAGCGCCGTCAGGTCGATGAAGGCGTCCGGGTCGCGCCCGAAGGCCCCCGCGCCCGCCGCGCGGTCGATCACGGAGCGCTCGCCCGCCTTGCCCTTGGCGTGGTGGTGCGTCACGGCTACGCTCGGCCCCCACGCGGCTATGGCGTCCAGCGCCTTGAGGAACGGCCTCGTCTCGCTGTTGGAGTTCTCGTCGCCCTCCATCAGCTTGTATATCGGGTCTATGACCACCAGCGCGGGAGGCTCGTCGCCGTAGCCGTCGCCCAGGATGGACAGCACGCCGTCAACGCCGATGTCGCGCTCTCCGCGCAGGCTCCTGACCATCAGGAGGTCGCCGCGCCTGCGCCGCTCGTCGGTGGTGTCGTGCGGGAACATCGCGCGCGCCACCAGGTCGATGCGGTGCCACAGGCTCGCCACGTCCATCTCGCCGTCGAACAGCGCGACCTCGCCGCGCCTGCACTCGCGCCCGAGCCATTCCGCGCCGCCGCCATCGCGCCAGCCGTCGCCCTCAAGCCTCTCGTAGCCGTTGGCGACGGCCAGCGCCAGGGCCAGCATGCTCCACGTCTTGCCGCTCTTGCTCTGCGCCGCCAGCATCAGCTTGTGGCCCTGCCTGAGAACCCCGCGCACCAGCTCGGGCCTCTGCGGCTGCAGGCGGTCGCCGATGTGGTCTGACGCGCGCATGAACCCCGGGCGCGCGGCCCCCGCCCTGCCCGCCGCGAGGCGGGCGTTCGCCGCCTCGTCTGGCGGCGTCTCCGGCAGGTTAGGCATCGTCGCACCACCTCAGCTCCTGTCGCTGTCCCGTCTCGGCGCGCCACGCGCCCGCGATGCGCGTCAGCCTCGCGGGGTTCCTGCACGATCTGTCGGGGGGAAGCCCGTTGGCGTCGCAGTAGCGGTACAGCGCCTCCACGCGCGACCTGTACTCGTCCATGTCGGTCGCCCCGACGTAGACCTCCGCGTGCCAGCTCTTGTTGCCGCTCCACGTGAGCGACTTGCACTTCCAGCCCGTTCCCTGCGGCTCGAACAGCAGGGCGCACATACGCTCAAGCTGCTCGTCGGCGGGCAGCTCGTCGCACTCGACGAGCGCCCAGCGCAGGTCGGCCACGTCGACGTCCCTGCGCCTGCCGCCGAAGCCCCTGACGGGGTTCTGCACCGCCCACAGGCCGCAGCCGTGGGCCGCGCCGAGCAGCTTGCCCAGCAGCGGGTCTGCCTCGTCCGTGAGCTGCCCCGCGTAGGCGTACCACTCGGTCTGCGGGAAGCGGCTCTCAGGCTCAAGCACGAGGCACACCACGTCCTCGGGGAAGAACAGCGCCCTGAGCCACGCGCGCGCCTGCCCCAGCGGCCCCATGCCGGACATGTCGGGCAAAAGGTCGGGCCTGCCGCGCCTCCTGACCGTCCTGACGGGCCGCTCTGTCCGCGTGTGGGCCTCCCTGCCATACGTGCCGCCGCAGCCCTTCTCGTAGCGCCCTATGGCGCTCTCGGCGCACTTGCGGGCCTGCCACTCCGGGAGCGGCGGGTCGCAGCGCTCGGCGTTGGCCTCCATGACCAGCGCCACTATCTGCTCGTCGGGCACCCCCTTGGCCTGCAGGCTCGAAGCGTAGGCGTGCAGCTCCACGTCGCGAGTCCCGCTGCCTATGACCGATGGCAGTTCGTAGCCCCTGCGCTCATCGACCGCCGACATGTCTATCATCGGCATGCGGCCACCTCCAAACTTTAGAAAAAATGAACTGACGCCTTCGCCGTGCGCCGCTTCGCGGCCCTCGCCTTGCCGTTGCCTTGCTACGCCTTGCCGTGCCCTCGCCAGGCGGTGCTCTGCTAAGCCGTCGCGCCGCAGTGCCAGTCTGTGCCGTCGCTGGGCGTATCGGTGCTTCGCCTCGCCGTTGCCATGCGGGCAGATCCGTGCAGAGTCGCGCTATGCCTTCGCTGTGCTGTTCCTAGCCATGCCACCGCTATGCGCCGCCGCGCACAGCTTCGCCCTAGCCGTGCCCTGCTGCGCTGGGCGTTGCCATGCCCCTGCCTTGCCGTTCCTAGCCGACCAGAGCAGTGCCCTTGCCCTGCTGGGCACCTCAGAGCCTCTGCCACCAGAGCATATCCGCGCTGTCGCCACGATTCGCGTTGCCTTGCTTTGCCGCTGCGTATCGGTGCTGTGCCACACAATGCCGCCGCTTTGCGCATCCGTTCTAAGCCGCTGCGTCGCTACGCCATGCTGATGCAGTTCGTGTGGTTGCTCGGCCATGCCTCGGCTTAGCAAATCACCGCTGTGCCATCGCGGGGCAATGCCCTGCCTCGCCTTGCCTTGGCCGTGTCGGGCTGTGACATGCCATCGCGATGCGGTGCACCGCCTTGCCACAGTGCCTCGATGGTGCGCCATGACTTGCCTTTGCGAGTCTGTGCGGTGCGATGCGATGCCGTCGCGCTATCCGAGAAAGCGGTATGGTTAGGGTTTCGGCTAATCGACCTTGACCGCGAGGACGTGGTTCTCGTCGGCCTCGTGCATTTTCCTGTACGACTTGGTGGCGTAGGAGCGGATGGTGTCGGGCCTGACCCCGCGCCGCTCCGCAAGCTCGCGGGCGGTGCCTATGTCCACCACCTCGTCGCCTTGGTACAGGACGTATATCGGCTCGCGGGCCATCAGTCCTCCCTCCAAGCCCTGCGCCTCGCGCATGCCTCTGGGCCGTTGTCCGGCTCGTCGTAGGCGCACATGGGCGGCTCTCCCCAGTGGACCGTCTGGCACTCCACCCACGTGTCGTGCAGGCCGCAGAACGCCTTTCCCTCGACCTTGCCGCGCTCTGTTACGTGCGGGCAGCGCAGCGGGTCGGTCATGACTGCCACCCAAGCTCTCGCACGCGCCGCTCCGCTTCCTCGTAGCTCATGACGTTGACGTGCGGGTGGTCGGTGAGCAGCGTGTCGGTTTCCTCGTCGCTCGCGCCGTACTCCACGCGCCTGAACTCGCGCAGCTCGTCAAAGGTCAGAGGTTCGGTGATGTAGTCCTCGACCACGGTGCTGAACACCCGCCACCTGCCATCTGGCAGCTTTACGTTGAATCTCGGCATTACTTTCTCGCCTCCCTCCGCGCGGGGCAGTCCTCGCACGGCCCCGCCTGGTCATGCGCGGCCCAGCACTCGGGCACGCACCAGTCCTCCCGCCAGTCGTGCGGCTTCATCAGCTCGCGGTCGCGCGGCGCTGGTACCGAGCACACCAGCACGCAGCCGAACGCGACGGTGGCGGCGAGGAGTAGCAGGGCGCTCACCGTCCATCCCTCCCCGCGACAAACAGCGCCACCGCGCACGCGCCGAGCGTCCCGCCCAGCACGCAGCCCGCGATGGCCGCGATCAAAAGTCTCATTTGTCCTCCAATACATCAAAGATTGCGGTTAGTCCGTCGCATCGGCGCGGCGTGGAAAAGAACCGAACATAGCCACCATCACTAAATCGCACGGTAAGCGAGCCAATGTTCGCCTTGAAACCAGGCATGTGCTGAAACTGAGCAAGCCAGTCAATGTACTTTGAGAAACTGCGCACAGCCTCGCGGTGAGACGGTGCGAACAAGCCGCTGTGTTTACCTTGCAAGGCTTCGCGCGTTGCGAGCAAGAACGACCTATTTTGCAGCTTCATTCGTCCTCCGTTTCGCTATTGATGAACCGCGCCCCGCACCCTTCACACCACCGCGCTATGGGCGATACATGGCACCCGCACGCCGAGCATTCGCTGTGCCCAGTGGCGTAGCCCGTCTGCTTGTTCGATACGTTGACGCGCACGGCCCTGCGCTCCCACGGATGGCCGTCCAGAATCTCTCCCCACGTCACGCCCGTGCGACGCTTTATCGTGCGCAGCACGCGCAGCCAGCGCGGCTCGGCATCGTCGCGCATCCACCTGCGCAGCGTCTCGTAGGGAGCGCCGAGTGCAAGGCTCCAATCACGCAATGACGTGTGGCCGCTGGTCTTGTAGAGCCGCGTGAGGGCGGCTGCGAGCGGGGTCATGCGGTGACCTCCCTGAAGAACGCCCCCGCGCAGAACGCCGCCATGAGCGAAGCCACCATCATCTGTCTGTCGCGCGTCGTGTACCCAATCCATGCAGCAAGAAGTGACATGGAGAGCGCCGCAAAGCACTTGACGCCGTGATTCATTCGCCCACCTCGATGCCTAGTTCTCGCATATAACCCTCATACATCTCGAAGTCCTCTGTCGAATATGCCCAGTTCTCGACAAGCACGCCGCGATAGTGCCTGTATAAGTCACGCACCAGCTCCCGCAGCTTGGCGTTCTCGGCTTGCAGCTTCTCAATCTCATCTGCTGCGTAATTGAGGTCCGCGACCAGAACGTGCGAGAAGTAGAACTCTCTCGTGCACTTGCGTATCTGGTCGCCCCACCAGCGTAAGGTTTCCGGCGTGCTCATTCGTCCACCCCCAGCTCTCGCATGCGGTCGCGCTCGCGCTCGCTCGCCGCGTACCACGCGATGGGCGTCATGTAGTCCACCTGCTCACGCAGCTTGGCGTTCTCGATTGACAGTTCGGCTGCTTCGTGCGTCAGCCTGTCAGCTTCACGCTCGGTGCCTTGCAGCGTCTCCGTCAGCCGTTTGTTCTCAGTTCGCGCTGCCGTTAGATTTTTGAGCGTGACATTAGCTCGGACAAGCCACATGTCGCGGTTAGCCTGTGACTTGTGCAACTCCGCGCATAGCTCATCGATGCGCCGCTCAAGCGCGGCCTTCTCGGTGTCGGTCATTCGTCTACCTCCAATTAATGCCGCCAACCACTCGCCGTCCGCAGTTAGGACAAAACTTTGGTTGCTCTGCCTCGTTCCAACCGCTATCGGTGTACAGGTCTGACATTCCGAATCCGCACTCTGAGCAATGGAACCAACGGGACTCTTCCGTGTCGTGGCAGGTTCCTACTTCTACCAGTTCGGCTCGTTTAGGCGGCGAATCGACTTGCTTGAGGGTGTCGTCCTTTTGACGCTCGTAGGTAATCATTCGTCCACCTCCCATTTACGCACGTGATGAAGCGCATATCCGAACTGGTTCTCGTTGATTGCTGCTATCGCAGCTTCTTCGGTCGCATAGACTCCGAGCACTTCTTCGCGACCATCGCCTATATCCGTAGCCATGAGCAGATAGACCTCCCTGCACGTACCGCACCCCAGCGTGGCGGCTATGGCCTGTTCGGTGGTGAGGCCAGTGACGATGAGTGTTCCGTCCATGCTCTCGGTGGCGGTGTGTGGATTGCTGTACGCCTGCCATGTCGTGCTGTAATCATCAGGCCACTTGTGCCAGCTCTCGCCACGCTTCCTCAGTCCCTCGCGCAGCTCTTCGGTCGCGGTCACTCCGCATCACCGCCCTTACGCCTGAGCATCGCGTCGAGCACGTCTCCGAAGTCGAGGTCGGCCCTCTCGTCGGTCACCGAGACGATGTGGCTGATGCGGTAGTAGCTGCCGTCGTTCAGCGATATCCACGTCTTGCCCTCCCTCTCGCCATTGACGATGCTCGCAACGACGCGCTTTGCGTCCCACTCGCTTTGCAGCACCTCGCCAGTGCTCAGCGTGATGTAGCTCATTGCTCGTCACCCGCCAGACGCAGTTTGGCGGCGTACTCGGCGATGTTCCCACTCTTCATCACATCGTCAACGTCGCAGAAGTGGAAAGGTGACTCTTCCTTCCACGTGTTGTAGCAGAGCGTAATCACTCCCCGCAGCACGTCCTCGACGGTGGGTTGCTTGTGGTGGCGGTAGGCACGGGCCTCGTACTGCGCGTATCGGCCTTGCTCATCGCTCCACGCGAAGAACACGCCAACGCCAACTGCCGACACTGTGCGCACGATTGTCGGGTCATCGTCCTTATAGCGAATCCATTCCACCTTGTCTCCGATGCGAATCGGCACCCCGTCCGCGTCCTTGGGCAGCTTGACCCACCCGTGCTCGGCCATGTTCTCGTCGGTCATGGGAACGCCAGCGATAAATGCAGCTGCGGCCATAGTCCGCTCGTACTCCGCGTCGATGCGGTCGGCAATGCGGAGAAGCTCCTGCCATCCGTTCCCCAAAAATACGCGGCCTTCAATCCACTCCCTCAGCTCGCCCGTGATGCCGTGATCGTTGTCCATCACACAAGCCCCTTCCTGTAGACCCAATACTCGCGGGTGAACTCATAGGCGACTCTGAACGGTTGGGACGGGTCACGGCGCTCAAGTTTCTCGCACTTGAACCGGATTCGACGGGCCTTGTCGTTGTTCTCCCGCTCGTCACCCATGTAGGTGATGCGCATGCGCATGTTCTCGTTGGGGTACTGGTGGGTGAACGACTCCGTGGAGAACAGGTCGATGCCGTCCTCCTCGAAGATTCGACGCGCGGCCTTGTCAACGCTGTCGAAGTACTCGCGCTTCTTACGGTCGGGGTTACCGTACTCGCCAATTGAGTCAACGACGTGCACGTAGCACTTGAACCTGTCAATCGCGCCGACAAGCTCGTTGTCGATGCGCCAAGCCAGCTCAGTCTCGGGAGAGACGATACCCTTGTCCTCGTCGTACTCGTCGCTTGACAGCTCTATGCCGATGTTGGTCTGTCTCTGGTTGAGCCACAGACGCCCGCCGTGGCACATGCACATCTCCCACGTAATTTCAACAGGCAGGCACCCGCTCCTGACCTTGACGTGATGCCTGTCGGCCTCAAGCACAACGATGCCCTCGTTGTCCACCACTTCAAGTATCGCGAGCATCACCTTGTCGGCCTCTACCAGCCTAAGCGTGCGCTCGCTGATGCGATTCTCCATGCCTATGTCCTCTCTCTCGATGCTGGCCCGCCACCCGTGGCCTTGCTTCGCCATCGCTTTGCAACGCCTCTCCTCGCTCTGCCTTGGCTTTGCTGGGCGACTCCCTTGCCGTTCGAGGCCTTGACAGGCCTTGCTGTGCCCTCGCAACGCCCCGCGTTCCTCTGCCGTAGCTGTGCGCTGCTCCTCCTTGCCCTTGCTGTGCAGGGCGACGCCGTTGCTGTGATACGCCGAGCTATCCGTGCCGTCGCTTTGCATCGCAGCGCCGTTGCGCCGTGCTGCAGGGACAAGCCATGCCGTTGCGCTGCCGTTCCAAGCCCTTGCAGGGCGTCTCGACGCGATGCCATAGCGATGCGCAGCCGCGCTTCGCCCTCGCCGCGCGAAGCTGGGCCGAGCCGTCGCTATCGGGCGCTCCTGCCCAGGTTGTCGAGCAGCACCTTGCCGCCCTCGGTCACGCGGCAGAAGAAGCGGCCCTTGCCGGAGTTTCGCCACTGGCCGATGCCGCGAATCGCGCCGTACTGCAGCCATTCGAGGACGTATGCCACGTCGGAGTCCACCATGCAGGACACCTCCATGTCTAGCCACGTCCCAGCGGGCATCGCCTCGGAGCTGGCGAGGGCCACGCGCTCGCCCTGCGCGGTCGCGGCCCTGAGCGGGCGCTGGCACGTCCCCATCTCGCCGCCATCGGGCAGATGGAGCTGGATGAAGCGCGGGCTGGGCTGGATGAGGCCGTCAACCTCCTTCTTGTAGGCGCGCAGGTTCTTGGACTTCATGTTCGGCACGCGGCGAAGCATGCCGCAGGCGTCCTTGAAGAAGCCCTTTATCTGGTAGTCCCACAGCATCGGGGTCTCGCCGTCAGGCATGCGGGAGAACACGGTGGTGCCGCGCTCATCGACGGCCTCCACGCCGAGCGACGCGACCTCCTGCTCGATCTTCGGCGCGTCCTCGGCCTTGCTGGCGATGTAGCGCCTGTGAATCTCGGGGTCGCTGCTCGCGGTGCCCAGCAGCTCCTCCTGGAATACGAGGTGCACCTTCAAAGTCCTCATGTGGTTCCCCTCTCTCATAGGGCGCGGGGGACGGCCAGATGCCATCCCCCGCTAACGAATCGGTATGTGTCTAGCTGGCTAGTCCCACGGCATCTTCTCGGTCGCGGGCGCTGCGGCTGCGGGCGGGTTGGGCACCGCGCCAGCGGCCTGCTGCTTCTCGCGGCGGTCGCGCGCGGGCGGCACCACGAAGTCGCCGCTGCGAATCGCGGCGGGCGTGGTCACGTCGGCGACCTCGCTGTTCTCGTAGTCCTTGCCCTGGTAGGTGTGCATCTCCATGCGGACGATGCAGCCGATGGACTTGCCGACGAACTGCTGCCACTGGTCGCGCAGGAACGCGGCGTTGGAGTCGAAGCCGGGGTTGGAGTCCGCGAACTGGTGCAGCATGTGCTTGCAGCGACCGCGCATGCTCTCAGACCAGTTCAGGAACAGGCTGATTGGGCGCTGCGACTTGGCGTAGAAGCCCTTCTTGTCGCCATCGGCCACGTCGAGCATGAGCTGGACGTACTCCTTGCCAGCGGGCGCGTTGAAGTCGGTGACCACCATCACGTAGCCGCCCGGCTCAAGGTTGAAGCTGCCGCTGCCGCTGACCTCGGCAACGTTGGTAAGGTCGATGTTAGGCATCGCGCTTGACCTCCTTGGGGTCGCTGAGGACGAGAACCAGCGTCTCGCCCGTGGCCGTCCTCTCGGCCATCATGTCCTGAATCTCGATGCGACGGTGGCCGTCAGTCACGACCACGGGCACGTCGCCTGCCATGCGCTTCGCGAAGTCGCGCAGCTCCCTAAGCTTCAACGCCGTCCTCCTCCTTCTTCTCGGTAGCCAACGCTACCCCCTCTCTGCCGCGCCTGCGGCGTCCGTGAGCGGCGCTAGGCGGTATGCCTTGCGAATCGCCGCGTCTACTGTCTTTAGGTCGTTCTCCATGCGCTCGGGCAGAAGCCCAGGTGCGCTCTTTGCGGGCGGCAGGCCGTTGGTAACGAACTGGTACTGACCGCCCTGCACCTGCGCGAGAAGCAGCGTGGACACCATGCCCACGATCTTTATCTTCTCGTTGAGCAGCTTGCCGACCGTGAGCGGCTGGGTCACGCCCGAAACCGTCGTGTCGGTGTGCATGGTGATGTAGACCACCTTGTTCGGGTCTGCCGCCATGATGTCGTTCATCAGTCCGTACATCTCGTGCGCGATGAGCTTGTACACGTCGAACTGGTCGCGCAGGCGCTCATCGCCGTAGCTCAGGCGCATGTACAGGTCGGTGATGAGGTAGCCCGCATCGTCAACCACCACGGCGTTGCGCGGCGCGGTGCGGACGGCCTGACGGACGGTGGGGAAGTCGCGTGCCACGAGCGGGCGCACGTCGCTGTCGAAGAACGGCAGCGGCTTGCCCAGCACGTTGACTATCGCCACCTCCTCGTTGGTGAAGTTGCGCAGGCTGTAGCTCTTGCCCGTGCCGGACTCACCGAGGATAAGGACTGGAAAGCCCATTGAATCACCCTCTCTATAGAATTGGTGGGGGCGACGGGAGTCGAACCCGCTTCTGCATCGGTAACCGGAACCTAGCCGTCGTTGCCACACTAGACCACGCCCCCACGTGGCTAGAACTCGTAACTCTTGCCGCCGCGCTCGTAGCAGCGGGCGTGGTAGCCGCTCGACCGAAGCGCGTTGACCACGTTGGTCATGCGCTCGGGCCTGACGGCGATGGACTCGACCGGAGGCAGGAACTCGCAGAGCATGTTCACGCCGTCTGGGCAGTTCTGGAACGACGAGACGATGTGGCGCTCGTAGCAGGTGGCCATCAGGTCGAGGTCTTGCCCCGACATGCCGGGAAACGTCCGTGTGGCCCACACCTGCGAGAACTGCGCTACCTTGCCGAACGGCGAGAAGGTGCAGCGGACAACCCACAGCCCCCTCTTGGCCTCGCGCTCAAGGTACTCGCTGGCCGCGTCCTTTAGGTTCTGCTGCCAGCTCATGGCTTCTGCCCCCTGCGGACGCGCTCGACGATCGGGATGCCGAGCGTCCCACCGCCATCCCTTTGCGCGATGGTCGGCACGGCGCAGGTCACCACGCCGTCGTTAAGCCCGTAGTCGGTGACCGACCACGCGCACGCCTTGCCTATGCACCGCCTGTTGAGCAGCGGGCAGAACGGCTGCGGCTCACGAGACACTGGCATCGCCCCCTCCCGTGGCCGTGGACACGTCCCGCAGCATGACGTTCGCCGCGTGGAGCCTGCCCTTCCAGAGAGTCAGGAAGTCGAGCATGCGGAACTCGTCGGAGTCCTCGTAGCGCTCCTGACCGGACGGGTCGAGCATGTCCAGCAGCGTGTCAATGTCGGACTCTACCGCCAGCACGCGCTTGCGGGACTCCCACAGCAGGCCGTCAACCGTCACTCGCCCTCGGCGAGCAGGGCGCTCGCGGGCGCGACCAGAGCGGCCAGCCCCTCCTGCATCCGTCGCGTGACCTCGGCCTGAAAGCCCTTGTCCACGCGAATCTGACCGCCCTTGTAGGACGCGGGCCTTGCGGGTGTGGTGACCGTGTGGGCGCTCACGCCGTCAGGCAGCTCGCCCGTCTGGCCGACAACCCACGCGGCGAAGTCCTCGCCGTCCGCAATCACGTAGTCGGCCACCATGTCGATGTTGTCGCGAATCCACGCGGCCAGCGCCGACTCGTCGGCGAGGTCGTAGACCACGGCCTGCGTCTCGGGCGTGGCCTTGGACTCAACGACCGAGTAGGTGCCGAGCGTCACGCCGTAAGCCTGCACCTTGTAGGTCTTTGCGCCCGTGGCCTCGTAGATGTCGCGCAGCTCGCGGTCAACCTCTCCGCGCAGGCCGTCGCCGTTGGCCTTGACCACTGGCCCCAGCGCCCCGTAGAGCGCCTGGTATGCCACCGCCTGCTGCAGTGGCGTTAAGCTGTTAGCCATTGTTTTCTCCCTCTGCATCCTCGCCCGTGGCGTCAACATCGCGCGACAGAATCGCGCGGATGTTGAGATTCTTGAAGCACGTCTGCATGCGGTCTACGTATGCCTCCGAGAGCTGGTCAAACTCCCGCCTCTTGACGTGCTCGAAGTCCTCCCTCCACTCTTCTGGGACTCCGAACTCGTAGTAGCCATAGGTGCTGTCGAAGTCATCGTCCCAAGTGCGGATGAACGTCGGCATGTCGTAAAGCTTCTCATCGCCGTAGCTCCACTCGTCATCTGGGCCATCGCTGCGGTTGCCGCCACCGACCCTCGTGAATATCACGATGGTTTCGCCACCGTCCTCAAGGAAACAGTCACGGAACCTTGGGAAGAACTCCTCGGGGTTCTGGTCTGTAAGCATGGGCGCAAGTAGCAGGCATCCGGGGTTGTAGCCGAATACGGCGTTGTACAGTCCACCCATCTATTCCTCCTCCCAGCTCACGATGATGTGGGTCTGCTCCTCGGCAACCCTGTCTCGCGGGAACTTCTGCACCGTCAGGGCGGTGACCTGCGTATCGTCGGCCCAAGCCACGCCGTTCAGCGCGTCCAGCACCAGCTTCGCCACGTTGTCCGCGTCGGGCTTGTACACGTCGGGTTCCTCCTCGACGCGCTTGGGCCTAGACTTGGGCATGCCGCGCGCCGTCGTGATCGAGACGCGCACCGGGACGCCCTTCTCGGCCATCAGCCCTTGGGACTCCTTGGCGTAGGCCATGCGGATAAGCTCCATCGCCTCTGCCGTCTTGTCGGGCGTGTAGGTGCGCCCTGTGGCCCTGACGAAGCGGACGCGCCCCTTGCCGCGCACGAACGGCACGGCGATGCTTACCACCCGCTCCATCTAGACCGCCCCGTTCACGAACTGCCAGCGGCGCACGATGCGCTCCGCGTCCTCAGCGCTGCCCAGCACGTAGCGCTTGGCGACCTGCTCCCAAGACCTGCCGCGCCTGCGCTCCCTGAGGATGCCGATTACGGTTCGGCGGTCGATTGCGGGGGCCATTAGCCCTCACCGCTCTCGCTGTAGTGCTCGACCTCGCAGGCGAAGGCGTGCTCAAGCGCGTCGTTCGCCGCACCGTCTATCAGGCGCTCGTAGGCGTGGAACTCATCGAACGGGTCGGCCCCTTCGATTACCTTAATCGCCGACATGATTCCGGCAACGTAGCCTCGCAGCGACTCCTCTTTCAGTCCGCAGGTGAGCACTTTGGTCGTGCTCATGCGCCCCCCAGTTATCTCATCGATTGCCGTCTCAACCTCGCCCTTGGCTGCGTCCAGCGCGCTAAGGGCGACGAGTCCCATCATCGCCAGCTTCACGCTCGCCATGCTGCTCTCGATCACTAGCACCACCCCATCAGGCGGCACACGACCCACAGGACGGGCCTGCACCCGCCCATGAACAAGAGCGTCGCGACCAAAAGCGGCGCGGCGTCAATAATCTGCTCCTTGGTCGGCATCGTCGGCCAACCCCTCTCTTCTCAGCGCGGAGGGCCGCATGCCCATCCGCGCGGCCTTAGCGCGCACGGCCTCGGTGGAGCGGCAAAGCCTCTCCGCGCACCATGCGCAGCCCCTTGTCCAGTAGTTGTCTCTCAGGAACGCGACCTCAGCGCCGTCCCAGCGTGGGCGGGCCGTCGCGCCTAGCCTTTGGATTGCGCCCCGAACGCTGTCCTCAGACCGTCCGAGGTGCCTTGCCATCGCGTAGGTCGTTAGCCCCTTCCTCCTCATGGAAAGCAGCTCCATGACCTCGCGGGTAGTCCACTCGCGCAAAATCGGCCCCCTAAGCTGGTACAATGCCAACCACGGGTGCCTAGCGCGCCCTAGCTCCCTGCGCCCTGTGCCCTCTCACGGCTGGGGCGCTTCTCTCTAGCCCCTGCAGTAGGCCTCAAGCCACTCCGCGAGCATCTGCGGCGTGACCCGAGGGCGCGACTCCGCGCCGTGCATCCTGTAAGGCTCTATCTCGCCGCGCCTGATGGCTGCGGCGACGGTTCCGGTCTTGACGTGCAGGTATCGGTCTGCCTGCGTCGTTGTCATGCCCGCTTGGTAGTCAGCGAGCGTCTGTTCCCAGCTCACAGCCCTGCAGGCTGCTCCTTCTTCATGGCTTCGATGAGTTCCTGCATCGCGGCCTGCTCGTCAAGCAGCGCCCTCTCGTGCTTGTCTTTGATCGTCTCGAAGGCCGTCCTCGCGGCCTCAAGCGCGTCTCCAAGCAACTCGCGCCGCTGCCTAAGCATCTCGTGCCGAAGCCTCAGCTCGCCCAACTTGTCCATCCCGACTCCCCCTCTCACACGTCGTTCCCTTCGCCTGTATTTGCCATGACCCCGCCTGAGCCATGGACTTCATTTGTTTAATTCGACCGTGCGCCTGCTTTATCCGCCTCCAACGCCGCCGACTCATGGCGTCGGGCTGTGTGGCCCACGGGTGGTACTCCCACTATTCGTGGCGACCGCTTTCGCGTCCAGCTTTTGCCTTCTCTGCGGTGCCGTGTCTGTCAAAGAACTACGTGCTTGGGTAGTGCTAGTTGGCGAATGGGCTTACGAACATCTCATCCGTCGTGCAGTCGAGAATCCTTGCGAGACGGCGACCCTCAGAGAACGAGAACTCGGACTGTCCAGACAGCTTCGAGTGGAATGTGGACACTGGCATGCCCATCTCCTCCGCGAGCTGCTTCTTGGTCATTCCAGTACGCTCCAAGAACGCCCCGACTCTTTCTTTGATGGAATCCATCTCTATCACCTCCTGTTCAGAACTCTGAACTGCTCACCGATGATTTAAGTACAGAGTTCTGAACTTGTCAACTGAAAATTGCAAATCCGTACAGATTTCTGTAAAATACGAGGTCAGCACCGATTGCGTGGAGGTGGTATCCAATGACGTTTGGCGAAGCGCTCCTGTACCTGATGGACGAGCAGGGAATCAAGCCGTCCGAGCTTTCCAAGCGCACAGGCATAGGGAAGTCCACGATTTCCGAGCTGACGAGCGGACGCTCTCGCGAGCCGACTTTCAGTAAGGCGAAGCGTCTTGCAGATGGTCTTGGTGTTCCCCTTGAGCGGTTTGCCGAACTCGTTGACGAATCATAGGCAACAGACTCGACGTTATTGGAGGTCTTTCATGAAATGCCCGCGATGCGGCTCTAGCGACGTGACGGTGCAGGCCGTGGTGGAGCACCATCTGGTCGATGCTGACAAGAAGAAGCACGGCATCCTCTGGTGGATTGCGATCGGTTGGTGGTTCGCCCCTGCGTGGTGGCTACTGAGATTCGCGTTTAAGTGGGTCGTGCTGTTCCCGCTGACGCTCATATCGAAGGCGCTCGGTTGGGGTCGCGGCAAGCGCTACGAAATGACAAACGAGACGAGGGCCAAGGCCGTCTGCCAGACCTGCGGCCATGTGTGGGAGCCGTAGCCATGTCCATCCGCGAGATACGCCCGCGCGTGTGGGAGGTGCGCAAGACCCACGGCCACCGCGAGGACGGCAGGCCGCGCACGCTCTACAAGACTGTGCATGGCTCCCACGCCGACGCCGTGGCCGCAGAGGCCGCGCTGACGGCCCAGATGGCTGCGGAGCCGACGCTTGGCCGTGGCACGACCCTGCGGGCCGTCTGGGGTGCCTACAGCGGTTCCAGGGGGCAGAGGCTCGCGCCCAAGACGCTGAGCGTATACACGTGGGTCATGGGGCGATACTGGCTCCCGATGATGGGCGACATGGACGTGTCTGCGATCACGAGGGCCGACGTTCAGCGCGAGCTGCTGAACAGCGGCTGGTCGCGCGCGACGGCCATACGCAACAGGCGCGTGCTCTCCACGGTGCTCACGTGGGCGGTCAACGAGGGCTGGCTGCGCGAGAACCCCATCCGCGTCGGCGGCTTCGAGTACCCGCAGGCCGACGAGCCTGACTACGACGCAGACCCCTTCGCGGCCATAGAGGGCGGGCGCGACGTGTGGGGCGCTCAGGTGGCGCTCGCGGCCATGCCGAGGATGCGCGGGCTGGCATTGGAGCCTGCGTGGCTGATGTGCGTGGGGGCCGGGCTTCGCGTGGAGGAGGCGCTTGCCATACGCCGCGCCGACGTGCGCAGGGTGGAGATCGGCCCGCGCGAGGTGACCCAGCTCGCGGTGCACCACGCCGTGCCCGACGTGGGCGGCAGGAGGGCCACCAAGACGGCCAAGGGCAACCGCGTGGTCGGCATGGTCGAGCCGTTCGGCTCTAGGCTCTGGGAGATTGCCGAGCCGATGGCCGAGCGCCTAGACCCCGTGTGCAAGGTCACGCCGTCACGCCAGAACAAGCTGTGGCGTCTCTACTTCGAGGAGCCTCCCGCCGAGTGGCACCCGCGCATGGCAGAGTCACGCAAGGCGCAGGGGCGGCTGTTCGGGCTTCCGTACATACCGCTCTCGCGCATGAGGGCTACCCACGCCACGCTGATGCAGGAGGCTGGCGTCCCCGACGCGGTGAACAGCCTGTACCACGGCCACTCCGACGAGGTGGCCTACAGCCACTACCGCCGACCAGACCTCGACGCGGCGGCGGCAAAGACGAGCGACTGGCTTGAGCTGGTCGGGTAGTTGCGCGATTGATGTAGGTATATACAACTTTTTATATCGGTTCTTGGCCGTTTGGGTACCTCTAGATGGCGATTTGGGTCATTTTGGGTTTCACCTTTAAATAATTAAAATAAAAGCAGGCCAGACACCATGCCTGACCTGCGGATATTCTGGTCGGGGCGACTGGATTCGAACCAGCGACCCTCTGCTCCCAAAAGTGCCTGATTTGGCACCTGCAATGGCCCTGACCTGCCTTTTCTATCCTAAACTTTCCCCAACTTACCCGATGGCGACCTGCGGCTTTTCGCGCGATGTGGGTTGTTTGGGGTTAGATATATATATTAGTAGGGTGCACGCTGCCAGACAGAGTGAGACAACAAAGCCCGCCGCTTTCGACACGACGGGCAAGGCATGCGCGGGAATTGTGCCGGACGAGCATCCCGCATCGCTCGCTATGGCTGGCCGCTGCGCATGCGGCCACCATGCCTGAGACGATTGTAACAAAAAAGAGCCGCCCCCACGCATGGGGACGGCTCGCCGCTTGGCCGAAGCGTACACGGCCCGGATTGTCTGGACGCGCGATTCTGGAATAAGGCCAGCCCCCGTCGTAGCTTCGGCGCTAGCAACCTAGCACTACGCTCGCGCGATGAAACACCCGCGAGAGTTTGCGTGGCTCGGCCATAGGCATCGCGGGTTCGCCGCTTTCCATTATAACGCAATGCACGGAAGTTTCGATTTCGTCCCTTAGATGTGCCGCAACGGGCCAAATCAGGCGAAAACAGCGCAACGAATCGACTAATCGGCTGATTAACTGTAAACGCAAAAAAGGCCCCCACCCCGCAGGGTGAGGGCCAAAGCGTTACTTACCGTTACTGTGCCGCCGTTCGATGGCGAGGTAGATGGTCTCGCGGTGCAGGCAATTGGCGCAGAGCACGTCAACCGTGCGCGTGCGCCCGTCCGTCCACTCCGTGTCCCACAGCGGCTCCATCGCGTGACGGCAGTTTGGGCATTGTATGTCGATGATCACAGCATCAGCCGCCCGTAGCTGCCGTCGTGCTCGTGGTTGGTCTGCACGTCGGTGAGCAT
>DJXA01000112.1:0-6212 GCA_002449555.1 Atopobiaceae bacterium UBA7016
TCGGGCGAGTTCACGTATCAAAGTACGTGTTCGCCGCGCTCTACTGTGCTGCCTTCGCGTGCGGCTGGATGCTCTTGTACTACTCCCCCGCCTTCAGCGGGGTGGTCTCGTTCAATTGGGGCACCGATTTGAGCTTGCCCGACGGTCTGCACGACGTGTTGAGCATGGGCTATATGTTTCACCTGGATATGGACGAGCCCCAGTGGCTCATCGCACTCCTCTCCCTTATCGGATGTTTGGCTTGCCTCAAGACAAAGAGTGGCAGATGGACCATCGGGAGCTTTGCGTTAGCGTCCTTCATCATGTTTGCCGAGCTTGTTCTGTCGTCCGCCAACCCGCTCAAGCACATCCTGGCCGGCTTTTGGTACACAGACCCGTACCGCGTTGCCGCTTCTACCACTGTCTGCGTTCTACCACTTGCAACTCTGGGTCTTTCCGCCTGTCTCAAACGTCTCGACGCCGCCGTTGTACGCAAAAGCGATACTCACACTGCAGACAGGCGTAGAGACCTCCTTATCGGTTCGGCGTGCGCCCTTTTCCTTGCCGTCACATACCTTCCTCAGCTATCGCCACTCTTGCAGCTGGGAATCCAAACGCCCTTTGGCGACTATCGCATGCTTGCTGGCCTCGTTACGGCAAGAAAAGATGTCCTTGATAGCCAAGAGCTGGCTTTTCTTGCTAAGGCAGACGCCCTTCTACCTGAAGACGCCGTAGTAATCAACTACCCGTATGACGGGAGCAACTTTGCCTACGGGGCACTTGGCACGCGCGTTCTCTACCGTCCCATCAGCGGCTACGAGCAGGCGCCGGAGGACGAGTCGGTTGCCAGCGCCCTTATCAGAGCCAATCTTCCGAACGTCGCTCATGACGCGAATCTTCGCGAGGCCCTTCGCGACCTCGGCGACTGCTATGTGCTCAAGCTCGACTACACGTATAGTCCGGATGAGAACGGACGTGGTTTCTACCTGGGAGAGACATTTGCCTACGACACCTGGGCCGGTCTCCTCTCGGTTGCTGACGACACTCCCGGGCTTACCCTCGTGCTCGCAGAGGGAGATTACCGTCTTTACCACATCGACCCTTAGCCCCGCTTGACAGTTACCGCACTTCAGTCAAGCGCGACGGGCTCCTTCACGCACAGAAGCGAACGAAGCAGGGGCAAGCGAAGCGACAGGTGGCACCCCACGACTGACCAACAGACGCAGAGGCCGACAACTACCAGATGAATGGCCGGATTTGGCAGCCCCAGGCCGCGCAGCGCATCAGAGAGCATCCAGATGGGAAACGAATAGTCCTGCATGGCGTGAAAGACCATGGCGGGCAGGGTTAGCTGTCCGTACCAATTGATGGCGCGCGCCACGGAAAGTGAACTGTTCGCGAGCCATTTTGAGACGCAGATGACCACGTACGAAGCTGCAAGCGCACCTAACACCGAGAGCCCGTGTCCACCCACGTAGCCATTGACGATGTTGAGGTAGGTGGTGGTGTAGACGCAATAGCCAAAGAGCGCCAGACAGCCCAGCAAGACAACGGGATAGTCTCGCGAAAAGAGGTCGTACCTGCGGGCAAACACGCCACAGTAGACGAAGAGCGCACCCATGATGCCTGGCTGGAATGAGAGCGGCAGCTTGAATCGGGACGACGTTACCCAACCTATCAGAAAGAGCGCCACAACCCACACTGGAGCATCTCTTCGATCCATCAGACACCTCGTGATGATTTGGGCAAAGAAGAGCGCCCACAAAAACCAGAGGAGCCCGATATGCGGAAAGCCAAATGGCTCCGTGAAGGGCGTTCCTGCCGCAAAAAGCGACGCGCGCAGGATACGCACGCACAGCTCGCGATACCCGCCGTACACACGCAGGAAGACTGTGTTGAAAAAGAGCGCGGCAACCAAGATGCCGGCGCAACCAACGTAATAGGGAACGAGCAGCTGACGCGCCCGCAACCGCACGAAATCGCCCACCGCGCGCTTGTTTGAGAGAAAGTAGCCGCTTATGATGAGGAACAGAGGCACATGGAAAACGTACACAACACGGTCAGCCGTAGCGATGCCAAAGTGGCCACAGATAATGGCAAGCATCGCCAAGCCGCGAGCTACGTCCAGATAAGCCAGTCGCTGTTTGGACACTTTTGACCTTTCACTCATGTGCACATTGCGTAGCGCCCCAAGGTGAGCGCTGAACCAAAGTATAATGGTGCTTGTCTGTACCGCGCCATAGGAGGTTTGTATGGGCGTTCGCCAGCGCAGGGCCCGCACACACTCGCGTACGCACGTGGTCGCTTTCACCATTGCCGGCTTCCTCGGCTTTACGGTGTTGCTTGTGGCCACGCTGCTCGTCTCGCTTACCATGACCGTCAATAGTTGGCTGGAAAACCTGCCCGACTATCAGTCGGCCGATGCGTATCTCGTGCCCGAGCCCACCACCATCTACGCTGCCGATGGCACCGTCATCGCAGAGTACTACCTGCAGAACCGTCGCATCATCGACATGGACGAGGTCTCGCCGTATGTCCTGACGGCCACCGTCGACACCGAGGACATCCGCTTCTACAAGCACAACGGCATCGACCCGCAGGGCATCATGCGCGCCATCATCGCGCAGCTCACCGGCGGCTCCGAGGGCGCTTCCACCATTACGCAGCAGCTGGTGCGTAACACCGTCCTTTCCGACGAGCAGTTTGACTACTCGCTCAAACGTAAGGTGCGCGAGGCTTACATCGCCATT
Organism: Atopobiaceae bacterium UBA7016; assembly: GCA_002449555.1. Lineage (GTDB taxonomy): Bacteria > Actinomycetota > Coriobacteriia > Coriobacteriales > Atopobiaceae > UBA1367. The sequence continues at coordinate 2,730 of DJXA01000112.1, forward strand.
CAGATGGAGAAGATGTACACCAAGGACCAGATCCTGATGATGTACCTCAACACCATCTACTTTGGCGACGGTGCCTACGGCATCCAGGCGGCGAGCATCAATTACTTCAACAAGAACGCCAGCGACCTGACGCTGGCCGAGGCGGCCCTGCTTTGCGGCCTTCCACAGGCGCCTTCCGCCTACGACCCCACCGTCAACCCCGAGCTCGCCGTGAGGCGCCGTAACATCGTGCTCGACCGTATGTTCACCGCAGGCGACATCACTCAGGAGCAGTACGACGAGGCCGTGAACGAAGAGCTGGTGCTTAACCACGGCGCCTATCCTGACCCGGTGGGCCAGTATCCGTACTTCTCTGACTACGTGCAGTCGCTGCTACTTGAGGAGTTTGACTACAACACCATTCTCCAGGGCGGCCTGCACGTCTACACCACGCTCGACCGCACCTGGCAGCAGTACGCCGAGGAGGCCGTGCAGGAGCAGCTCGACGTGGTTGGCGACCCCAACCTGCAGTTTGGCCTCGCGGCCATCGACCCGGCAACGGGCTACATCAAGGCTATCGTGGGCGGCCGCGACTACGAGGTCAGCCAGTTCAACACCGCTACGCAGGCGCGTCGCCAGCCCGGCTCTTCCATGAAGATGTTCACTCTGGCAACCGCCATCAGCCAAGGCATGAACCCCTCCATCATGCTTAACGCCAACTCGCCGCTCAAGATCACCGACGAGTGGGAGGTTCAGAACTACGGCAACGCCAGCTACGGCACCGTGACCCTGCGCTTCGCGACCGAGGAGTCGCTCAACACGCCGTATGCCCAGGTCGCCCTTGCCGTGGGCATTGAGAACGTCATCGCCACTGCGCACGCGATGGGCATCGACGTCGACCTGCCACCCTACCCCTCCGTTGCCTTGGGCTCGGTTGGAATCCCGCCCGTGCAGATGGCTGAGGCCTATGCGACGCTCGCAGCAGACGGCGTGCATCGTGAGGGCGTAGCCATCACCCGCATCGAAGACCGTAATGGCAACATCGTCTACGAGCATGTTGACGCCCCCGAGCAGGTGCTCGCGCCTGAGGTTGCCGAGGCCGTAACGGACGTCCTCAAGGGCACGGTGCGCGGCGCAGGTACCGCAGCCATCCTCTCGTACAACTTCAACATCCCCGTGGACATGGCCGGCAAGTCTGGCACCTCCTCGGGTGCGCGCGACCTCTGGTTCGTGGGCTACACGCCGAGCATGGCCTGCGCCGTATGGTGCGGCTACCTCGAGGAGTCCATGATCTATGTCTACGGTGCCGAGGGTCACGGCTATCAGACGTCCGTACCGGTATGGGGCCGCTTCGCTGAGAAGCTGTACGCCGGCTCATGGTGGGAGGACTTCCCCAACTCCGGCATCACGCCCACTTACAAGGACAACAGCGAGTGGACCTTCTCCAACACTGACCCTTCCATCAACTCCGGGTACTACTGGTATTACGAGGAGGAGGAAGAGCCCTACGAGGAGGAAGTGGTCGTAGAGGAAGAGCTTCCGGAAGAAGACGCGGGAAACGCCGAAGAGGAGTACACCGACTACGGCGAGGAAGAGTACTACGAGGACGAGTACGTTGAGGGTGAAGGCTGATAAGCCACCTCGTACTTGACCGTTATGAGGAGTGGCCCCGCACCACAAGGTGCGGGGCCACTTTCTTCGTGATTACCGTGCTTCTCGAGAAGTGCGCAGCTTCTCTAAGAGCGCCACCAGCGCGTCAGCGGTCTCGTCGGTCTGCGAGATAACGAGGACGGTATCGTTTCCCGCCACCGAGCCCACCACCTCAGGCAGTGCTGCAGCATCAACCGCGGCGGCCACTCCTGGCGCCGTGCCGGGATGCGACTTCACCACCACCAGGTTGTTTGCGCGCTCCACGCTGGTCACAAACTCAGAGACCATGCGCTGCAGATGGAGGTCCTCAGAGAGCACGTACATGCCTTCGGGCAGCTTACGAAGGCCCATGTCGGCAATATCGCGGGAGACCGTCGCCTGCGTGCAGTTGTAGCCTATCTCAACAAGCTCATCCACCAGCGCACGCTGCGTGTGAACAGCCTTGTTGCGCACGATTTCGCGAATGGCGTCCTGCCTGCTGTTGCGCTGCTTCACCATTGGATAGCCTCCACCGTATTCCTGCTCTCTTGCGACACATCTCTGCATCACGAAGTCTTGATTTGCACTTCATTGCATCATAGCATCCAAATCCACCCAAATTGACGAAGCCATTCCCCGCTTTGCGGGCTTGCAAGGTAGCAATCTGCAATATGATGGTGTCTTGACTATCGATACCCCTGATTCTGGGAGGACTACCCATGGCCTACTCGACACCTGATGACCAACGCGGCGGCTCGCGCAGGTACACAGGTCGCGCCGGCGAGAGCCGCATCTCTAACACGGGCACCATCACCAGCTCGGGAACACGCCGCGTACAGGCGCGCGGCGGCAGTTCGTCGCAGTATCGCAACAGCAAGAACCGTCGCTCGCGTGGCAAGTCTGGCTATCAGCTCAACTCTCGTGGTAGGCGTCGGGGTGGCCTTATCAATCAGGCCATGGGTGACCCTCGCCTGCTGATCATGCTCATTGTCGGCGTAGCGCTTCTCATTGCGCTCATCATCGGCGGTACCATGCTCATTCGCGGCTGTGTCAACGAGCGCGCCGCCAAGAAGGCCGCGGAGTCTCAGGACACCGATACCCGCGTGTCCCTGACCATCTCTGCCGATATGGCAAAGGAATTCTCCACCGTCCTCGATCGAAACGACCTCTTCGCGAAGATTGCGCTCAACGCCGATGCCGTGGGCGACACGCGCCTGCTTGAGCTGGCCCTGCGCGAGCCTGACGCCATTGCCTACGTTGCCGGTTACGCGGAGAAGAACGCCCCGAAGGGCGCCTCCGCCTATGGCGACTCGGCTTCCAAGGGCTACTATCCCAAGCTCTTCACCTGGGACACGCGCTGGGGCTATGTGACCTACGGCGATGGCCCCATGGGACTGACGGGCTCGGGTCCCACCGCGCTCTCCATGGCGTATATCGGCCTGACTGGCAAGACCGACCAGACACCTGACGCGCTTGCTAAGAAGGCCACCGAGAACGAGGGCATCGACAAGGTATACGACACCACGCCCGAGTTCATGGTCAACACGGCCGAAGAGCTCGGCCTTGAAGTTGAGGAGCTCTCTGCCTCCAGCGAGAACATGAGCGAGAACCTCCAGAGCGGCACGGCCATTCTGGTGCAGCTCCGCGAGCGCTCGCTTACGGACGAGGCACACTGGGCCCTAGCCGTGGGCCGCAACCTTGACGGCTCCATCAACCTCTACGACCCCACTTCCTCCGCCGTGAGCGAGCATCCGTGGGATCCCAACACCATCGCTTCTGGCGCTGACGTGTTCTACGCCCTGAAGCTCGCTCCCGTCGAGGAAAGCGAAGGCGAGTAGCATCCCACATAAGCTGATGCTGACATAGGCCGGCCCT
>DJXA01000112.1:6360-7875 GCA_002449555.1 Atopobiaceae bacterium UBA7016
AGGGCCGGCCTATGTCAGCATCAGCAATCTGAAAAGGGAGGGCCCGGACGAATCCGAACCCTCCCCCATGAGCCTATGGTGCAAACTCTTACGCAAAGATCTCCTCGGCGGCAGCGCGCAGCTTGGCCTCGATGGCCTCGGCGTCAGCGCGGGTCGCGCCCTTGGCGAACAGGTACGCCTTGATCTTGGGCTCGGTGCCGGACGGACGGAAGATGATCTTGTTGTCGTCCTCGAGCTGGTACTCGATGACGTTCGCGGGCGGCAGGTACTGCGGGGCCTCCTTCTGCAGGCCAGAGACGCGCGGCATCTCGGGACCGGTGGCGAAGTCGGTCATGCCGACGACCTTGAGGCCGGCAATCTCGGTCAGCGGCTCCTCGCGGAGGCTCTTCATGAGGGCGGCCATCTTATCGGCACCAGCGGCGCCCGGGAAGGAGGCGTTCACGATGCCGTTGATGTAGTAGCCGTACTTCTGATACAGGGCGTCCATGGCCTCGTAGAGGTCCATGCCCTTGGAGGCGTAGTCGGAAGCCATCTCGACGCACATCTCGACGGCCACGATGGCGTCCTTGTCACGAGCGTGGGTGCCCACGAGGTAGCCATAGGACTCCTCGAAGCCCATGAGGTAGCGATCCTCCTCGCCAGCGTCCTTGAGCTGGTCGATCTGGTCGCCAATGTACTTGAAGCCGGTCAGGACGCGACGGAGCTCGAAGCCCTTGTCCTTGGCCAGCGCGTCAGGCATGGTGGAGGACACGATGGAGGTGACGGCGACCTTCTCCTTGGGATCCTCGCCGTTGGCCTCGGCCATGTTGATGAGCCAGTCCATCAGCAGGACGCCCATCTCGTTGCCGGAGAGCAGCTTGTACTCGCCGTCGTGCGGGATGGCGGTGCCCATGCGGTCGGCGTCAGGGTCGGTAGCGACGACCAGGTTGGGTTTGACCTCCTCGGCCAGCTTGAGGGCGAGCTCGAGGGCGGCGCGGAACTCGGGGTTGGGATAGGTGCAGGTCGGGAAGTGGCCGTCGGGGTTGGCCTGCTCGGGAACCACGGAGACCTTGTCGACGCCGATCTCCTTCAGGATCTTGCTGACGCACTCCATGCCGGTGCCGTTGAGCGGCGTATAGACGACGGAGTAGGACTCGTCGGCCTTGAAGCCGGGGATGGAGACCTTCTTAACGGCGGCGATGAAGGCGTCGATGACCTCGTCGCCAATCCAGTTGATCATGCCGTTGGCGAGGCCCTCGTCAAAGTCCATGATCTTGACGTCAAACATGTCGGCGGCGGCGATGTTGGCGCTGATCTCGGCAGCGGCCTCGTCGGTGATCTGGCCACCGTTGTCGTTGTAGACCTTGTAGCCGTTGTAGGCGGCGGGGTTGTGGGAGGCGGTCAGCACGATGCCGGCGGAGGTGCCGAGGTGACGGACGGCAAACGACAGCGTGGGGACGGGCTCGATGCGCGGGAACAGGAAGACCTTGACACCGTTGGCGGCCAGGATGCCGGCGGCGACCTTCTGGAACTCCT
>DJXA01000220.1 GCA_002449555.1 Atopobiaceae bacterium UBA7016
CCGAACCCTTGTTGCACGCCATCCTTGACCAATCTCTAGGAGCAGGCCTCCGTCCTGAATGCCGGGGCCGGGGACGAACCGAATCTGCGCTCGGAAGAAATCCTAGTCAGCTTTTGGCCCGTACACGATTCGAGAGCGGGCGGAGCCCTTCACCACGTCCTCGTACGGGATGCCCGCCTCGTCGGCAATGATGCGCATGACCGCGGGTAGGCAAAATGCCCCTTGGCAGCGCCCCATACCTGGCCGCACCCGCCGCTTCACCGCATCCACGGTGTACACCGGAAGCGGCGAGCGCAGCGCATCGACAATCTCGCCCTTGCTGATGGCCTCGCACCGGCACACGATGGTGCCGTAGTCAGGGTTCTCTTTGATGAGCTCTGCACGCTCCTCAAGCGAGAGCTCCGCAAGCACGGGCGCCGCATGACGCACCGGGTCAAATGCCGCGTTGACCTGCACCTCATTGCTCTCAGACAGATACGACCGCACCCAGCGCGCGATGTCCACCGCAATGGCCGGCGCCGCCGTCAAACCAGGAGACTGGATGCCCGCGGCCTCAAACACGTTGCGCGTTCGGATGCCCGGCCGCACCACGAAGTCCTCCTCGTAGGTGGGGCTTCGCACGCCCGTAAAGTACGCGATGATGTCCGACGCCCTCAGCGCGGGCTGCACCTCCTGCTGGTTCGCAAGGATGCACTCCACCGACGCACGGTCGGTGGAGGTGTCCTCGCGGTCTGGCGTCTCCTTGGCGTGAGGACCCACCAGCATGTTTCCGTCCACCGTGTGGATGAGCGCGATGCCCTTGGTGTGCGACTTCGCACTTGCCACCGTCGCCTTGATGAACGAGAGCGGATCACCCGGAATCTCGTCCAGCTGGCTCGGCGTCAACGTGAAGGGAGTCTTGCCCATGCTCGTTCGCACAAGCCCGCCCACCTTCTTGTCCATCACGATGTTGGTGCCCACGCGCGGGTGAATGGTAAAGGTGCGGTCGTCGGCCATCTGCGCGATGACGTCGGCGTAGACGCCCGCCGCGTTCACCACCGCTTTGGGATACACCGTCCCTCGGTTGGTCTTGACGGCTGTGACCAGCCCGTCCTCGACGGTCATGTCCAGCACCGCCGTATCTAGGCAGATGCGCGCGCCGTTCTGCACGGCGTTCTCGGCAAGGGCGATGGTCATGAGGTGCGGGCTCGTGATGCCCGCCGTCGCCATGAAGAGGCCGCCCACGCTCCAGTCGGGCACCGACGGCTCAATCTCGCGCAGCTTGTCGCGCAACATGACCTTGGTACCCACCACGCCCTTCTCCAGCGCTGTACGGTGCACATACTCCAGCGCAAGCATCTCAAGCCGCGTCCGCGCGAAGGTAACCTGGCCTTTGTTCTCGTACGGCACGTGCAGGTCATGCGAGAGCTTGCGGTACATAGCGTTGCCGCGCACACAGTAGGCAAGCTTCTGCGAGCCCTTTGAGAAGTTGACGCCCACATGCACCACGCCGCCGTTTCGGCTGGACTGACCCGACGCCACGTCTGGGCCCTTCTCAACCAGCAGCACACTCAGCTGGTGGCGCCGCAGCTCACGCGCAATGGCGCAGCCCGTCACGCCGCCGCCAATAACGAGCACGTCACAGCAAGTACCGTCAAGCAAGTCATCCTCGACGGGCGGCAGGACCACCTCCTGCGTAAAGCCGCGCAAAACGATGTCGTTCAGCACGCCCAGGTAGCGCTCCTTGTCCACCGCAAGCTTGCCCGCCGCATAGATGGTGGCGTAGTCGTCCACCTCGCCCTCAAGCAGCACGCAGCCGTCCTTCTCGGACGCCGTGATGCGCGGATCAAGCTTGCGAAGCTCTTTCTGCAGACGCTCAAGCTTCATGATGCGTAGGTCCCAATCAGTTCGCGAATCTTTGCCGTAAGGTACGGCCGCTCAAACTCGATGCCCCAGCTGCGGCGCACCATCAGGGCGAGCAGCCGGTACCGGTCGATCTCGGCCGCGGAGATAGGCGTCAGCTTTTGGTACTCCTTAAAGAACTGCTTGCCAATGAAGCCGCGCACCGCCGAGAACAGCAGACGCTGCGCCTTGCTCGCCTCTGGGAAGAGCTCCGCCTCTGAGAAGAGGAACTCCATCATGGCCACCTCCACCGCACGGTTTCCGCGCGCGGCCGTCATCCAGTCAATGACGGTGCACTCGCCCTGCGCGTCTACCAGCACGTTTCCTGTGTGGAAGTCCAGATGCAGCACCCCGTCCTCGTCGGGAAGTGAGCGCAGGAAGGCCTCGGCGCGCGCCTTCTCGTCATCGGTCAGAAAGACCATCGTCTCGTCCGCAAGCAGCTCGACGCACAGTTCGCGGATGTCATCCAGCTCGTGCGACGACTTTGACTGCACGCGCACGTGACAGCGCGCCAAGTCTTTGCCGCCCTTCAGCAGGTAGACAGGGTTCTTGCCCGGCATGTCGTTTTGCGAGACGCCGTCCACGAAGCTCATCACAAAGCCTGCGCGCCCGTCCTGCTCAACCATCTCATACACCTTGAGGGGCGTGCAGCCCAGCTCAGAGGCTATCTTGGTGTTGCGATACTCCTTTTCTGCGTACTCCTTGGGATAGTCCTCAAAGAAGAGCTTGAGTACCTTGCCCTCATCAACACGAAAGACCTCGGCAGACCTACCACGTGCAAACCGCTCAGACATGATCCTTCCCCCTTAGGACCGCTGTTCCCCTGCTATCGACACCCACACGTCATCGCCCATTCCGCTCACATCAACGGTCATGCGGATTGCCTCGGCTGGCCGAACGGCAGCCAGCCGCCGCTTCTGCAGCACCTCTCCTTCGCTCACAAACAGCACCTCGGCCTTGCGGTACGCCGCGTCGCTGCGCAGGTAGAAGGAGACTTCATGCACGTCCGCCTCGAGGTCGATGAGCTGCGGGGCGCACGAGGCAACACCAGAGCCCATGCGCACCTGCGCAAGGGTTCGGTGCTGGCCGCGCAGCGCCACACGAGCGGCCTCCGCGCCGGCACGCATGCCCTGCTCACTCACGTAGTCAACCAGGTCGTTCACCAAAAGGCAGTTGCCCGCCGCAAAGATGCCGTCCACCTCGCTCTGCAGGCTCTGGTCGACAATCGGCCCGTGCGTCACGGGGCTCAGCGGTACGCCCAAGCGCTCTGCCAGCTCGTTTTCTGGGATGAGCCCTACCGAGAGCAACAGCGTGTCGCATTCCACCAGGCGCTCGGTTCCCGCAATGGGACGCATGTGCTCGTCCACGTCGCAGATCTCCACCGCCTCCAGGCGATCCCTGCCCAGCGTGCGCGTCACCGTGGTTGAGAGAAACAGCGGTATACCGAAGTCGTTGAGGCACTGCGCGATGTTGCGAGGCAAGCCGCTAGGCTGGGACTTTGCCTCGTAAACGCCCACCACCTCGGCCCCCTCGAGCGTCAGACGGCGCGCCATGATAAGGCCGATGTCGCCGCTGCCCAAGATGACCACGCGCCGCGCTGGTTGCATGCCCTGCAGGTTGACGAGGTTCTGCGCGCACCCCGCGGTAAACACGCCAGCCGGTCGGTCTCCGTGAATGAGCACCTGACGTGCGGTTCGCTCGCGACAACCGGTTGCCAGCACGAGCGCCTTGGCCGTCACTCGCCAGACGCCCTGCGCATTGGTGAGCGTCAGGGTACAGCGGCCGTCGCTGCGCTGCGCGTCGAGCACAAACGTGCCCACCGACACGTCAATGCCCAGCGCACGCACCGTCTCTGCGTCTCGCGCAGCGTACTCGGGGCCGGCAAGTGCCTCGCCATAGCGCTCCAAGCCAAAGCCGTCGTGCACGCACTGCTTGAGAATGCCGCCCAGCTGAGCCTCGCGCTCAACAATGAGGACCTGCGCGCCACCCGCGTGCGCGGCTATGGCCGCGGCAAGCCCCGCGGGGCCACCACCAATAATCAGCACGTCATAGGTGTCGTTCATGCCTCCAACACCTCCCCGGCTACGCGCTCGGCCTCAAGCGCCTGCGCAAATGCCTGCTCAAGCGTCTCGGCACCGGTCACGAAGCCGTGGTTGGCCATGAGGCAGCCGTCGAAGGCGCGCATCACGTTGCTCACGTTTTTGGCCAAGGCGGCAGAGCCGCTTACGGCGTAGGGCGCACAGGGATACCAGACCTCGTCCGTGCGCAGGTCAACGTGGCAGGCGGCAAACACCGCGCAGTTAGCCGAGTGCGTGTGGACAATCGCCCAGATGTCGGGGCGGTTCTGGTAGATGGCACGATGCATGCGGCGCTCGCTTGAGGGATGCAGGCCCTTCTCATAGCTGCCGTCCACCACCGAGACGAGCACCACATCCTCGGGCTTCGTGTGGAAGTAGTCGACACCCGAGGGACTGATGAGGAAGTGGTCGTCATCCACGCGCAAAGAGACGTTTCCCCAGGTTGCCTGTATCAGCCGGTGTTGCACCAGCAGCTGGCCGTAGCGAATCACCTCGGCGCGCTCGTCAGCGTAGTCCATCGTTCGCCTCCCTCTCGTGCTTTGAGTAGGACGCGAGGTACACGGCGTGCTCCGCCGCGCAGAGCGCGGGGTTGAGGTAGTGCAGCTGGCCAATCTTGGGAGCCAAGAGCTCTGCGCGACAGGCCTTCTCAACCAAGATTGCAGCCGCAACCACCTCGGCAGGGAAACGGCCCGTCACCAGAAAGCCCTGGTCTTTGATGAGGTAGGCACCTGCAGGACCATGGGGAACCTTAACGCACGGTACCCGCGCACCAAAGAGCTGCGCCATGTCGTCCAAGGAGGCTCGTAGGGCCTCACCCCTCTGCGCAAACTCGCGCGTGCAGGGCCCCGCGCTAAAGACTGCACATGGCGTCTTGATGTTCTTAAACAAAGGCGAGGTCACAAAGTTACCCTGGGCATCAAGGATGATTCTGTTCTCTCCGCTGGCGAGCATGATAAGCGTATCGTCATCAAGCAGGCCCTGCTCCTTCAGCGCATCGCGCAGCGCCTCAAATGCCTCCATGAGCGGCAACGGCCTCGTATCAGGCAACGGCTCGTCTTTGCGGAGCCTTTCGAACGTAGAGAGCAGCACGGCAGGGACGTCAACCATGGCATCACCCCGCAATCGTCAGGAGGGTTTTGCCCATTATGCGTCCCGCGACTACAAGATGGAACAACCCCCAAGCCGAACGGAGCCCGAGTGACCGAAAGGGGTAGCCCCCAACGGTCACTCGGGATGTAGGCGAGTACAATCAAGGCGTCACCAGCACAAGCAGAGGGGAGCACGCCATGGAGACGCGCGTCGCAGTCATCGGAATCATCGTCGAAGAGGCCGAGTCGGTCGAGAGCCTCAACGCCATCCTGCATGAGTACGGCAGCTATATCATCGGCCGCATGGGCGTGCCCTACCGCGCCAAGGGCATCAACGTGATCAGCGTTGCCATCGACGCCCCGGGCGACATCATCTCGGCCCTCGCCGGCAAGGTGGGTAACCTCCCCGGCGTCAGCGCCAAGACGGCCTACTCAAACGTCATCACGGCTGAGTAGGCATCAGCTCGCTTACGACCGAAAATCTCCGCGGTCTACGACCAGGTTGTAGCCGATGAGGTTCATGCGCAGGCCAAGGCAGCCACGGCACTGGGCAGATTCCTCGCCGGTGCAGATCTTGTTGTCGTAGAGCTCATACTGCTTGCGCACGGCCACCGGCGACAGGTTGGGCATGACCACATTTGCGCCGGCCAGCATGCCCTTCTCACGGCCGCGCGGGTCAATCGTCCCCAAAGCCGTGGTCGCGGGCAAGAGTACGTGCGGATGGATCAGACGGATAATGCTCAACAGGTAGAGCGTCAGCTCCAGCGTCCCGGCCGGCTCGTGGGCAAACGGCGTGTCGTGGTGCGGGATGAAGGGGCCGATGCCACACATCTCGGGCTTGAAGCGCTCCACAAAGCGCATCTCCTTGACGAGGTGCTCCGTGGTCTGGAAGGGCGACCCCACCATGAAGCCCGCACCCACCTGATAGCCAATGGCGCGCAGGTCACATAGGCACTGCATGCGGTGCTCCCAGCTCATCTCTGCCGGATGCAAGCGTGCGTAATGCTTCGGGTCTGCCGTCTCGTGACGCAGCAGATAGCGATCGGCACCCGCGTCATACAGGCGCTGGTAGCTTTCGTAGCTGCGCTCGCCCATGGAAAGGGTCACCGCCGTGTCAGGGCAGGCGTCCTTGATGCGCGAGACGATGCCGCCCAGCACCTCGTCGGTGTAGTAGGCGTCCTCGCCACCCTGCAGCACGATAGTGCGAAAGCCCAGTTCATAGCCCTCGCGCGCACACGCCACGATAACGTCGGGCTCAAGGCGGTAGCGCTTCACGTTGTGGTTTGAGCGCCTAATGCCGCAGTAGATGCAGTCGTTCTTGCAAATGTTGCTGATCTCTATGAGGCCGCGCGTGAAGACCGCGGTGCCATAGATGGGCTGACGGGCCTCCACAGCACGCTGGGCAAGGAGCTCCGCCGCCTCGGGCGTGCGGTACTCGATGAGATCGAAGTACTCGTCATCGGTAAGCGTATGCTCTGCCGCAAGCTTCTCAACCAGCTCTCTCAGGTGGCTATCCACGGGCGCTCACCTGCGCTTTATTGGCATCGGAGTCCTCCGTAACCAAAGCGTGGACGCGCGGGAAGAGCCGCACGCTGCGCTCCAGCGTGCCCGTCATCTGCGCAATGGCGATGCCGTAGTTGGTGAAGGGCACACCCTGCCGCTCGGCCTGATGCATGCGTTCCGTCACGTCGCGTTCGGTAATCATGCAGCCGCCGCAATGCACCACGAGCGCATAGGGCGAGAGGTCCTCAGGAAACTCCCGGCCCGAGCAGGTCTCAATCCGCAGGTCAGCGCCCGTATGGGCGCGCAGCCACCGCGGAATCTTGACGGTGCCGATATCGTTGCACTGCCGGTGGTGTGTGCAGCCCTCAGCCATCAGCACGCAGTCGCCGTCACGCAGCGTCTCTACCGCGGCAACGCCCGCCGCAGCCGTACGCAAAAAGCCCTTGTAGCGGGCCATAAGGATGGAAAACGACGTCAGGGGAATGCCCTCGGGTACGATATCGCGCACCACCGCAAAGGCCTGACTGTCGGTAACCACGAGCACGGCCGGACGAGCCAGCCCCGCAAGCGCCTGCGCCAGTTCGGTCTCGCGGCAGACCACGGGAATAGCTCCAGCGTCAAGCGCATCGCGAATGGCCATCTGCTGCGGAAGGATGAGGCGGCCCTTGGGCGCGGACTCGTCAATGGGGCAGACGAGCACCACGTAGTCGTTGGGCTGCACGAGGTCTGCGAGCAAGCGTCGCTCTGGGTCCTTTTCAGGCGCCAAGCGGCCGATCTGCTCCTTCAGCTCCCAGATACCCGCCCCGGTGAGGGCGCTTACCCAGAGGTGGCCAGCCTCGTCCGGCGTGCCAGGCGCGGCCCCGTCCACCAGGTCCGCCTTGTTGAAGGCAACCACATACGGAATTGCACGTGCTTTGAAGAGCTCAACCAGGGAGCGGTCCGTGTCAGACATGCCACGTGCGCCGTCAACCACCAGCACTGCCACATCCGCGCGGCCCAGGATCTGCTTGGTGCGCCGCACGCGCTTCTCGCCCAAGAGACCCTCGTCATCAAAGCCTGGGGTGTCGATGACCACCACAGGCCCCAGGGGCAACAGCTCCATAGACTTCTGGACGGGATCGGTGGTAGTGCCCGCGTAGTCAGAGACCACCGACAGGTCCTGCCCCGTCACGGCGTTGACCACGCTCGACTTGCCGGCGTTGCGGCACCCAAAGAACGCGATATGCACCCTCTCTGCGGAGGGCAGGTCGGTTAGGCCCATGGCCTTGCTCCTCTCGGTCGGAATCAACCTCTCGGTCGGATGGAGGATATGGTATACGAAGTTGCCTCACTTCGGTGTCGGCAGGTGCGCCCCCGCGTCCCCGGCCCGGACAATCAGGACGGAGGCTTCTGTCCGGGCCGGGGACGCGGGGGCGCACCCAACGTACACACATCGCCATCGCCTTCATGCTACGATGGGTATCCCGTTCTGACCGCAAGGGTACGCCCGAGCAGGAAGTCCAAGGAGCTAACGTGCTTAAGATTGCCGTTTACGGTAAGGGTGGCATCGGCAAGTCCACCATCACCAGCAACCTCGCCGCAGCCTTTGCCACGCAGGGCAGGCGCGTCATCCAGATTGGGTGCGACCCCAAGGCCGACTCAACCATCAATCTGCTGGGCGGCGAGCCTCTCAAGCCCATCATGAACCTCTTGCGCGAAAGCGACCAAGACCCCGAGCGCATCGACGAAATCGCACGCGAGGGCTTTGGCGGCGTGCTCTGCATTGAGACCGGCGGCCCCACGCCCGGCCTGGGCTGCGCCGGCCGCGGCATCATCGCCACCTTCAACCTGCTGGAAGACCTACGCCTCTTTGAGACGTGGAAGCCCGACGTGGTGCTCTACGACGTACTGGGCGACGTGGTCTGCGGCGGCTTTGCCGCGCCGATCCGCGAGGGCTACGCCGAGAAGGTGCTCATCGTCACCTCGGGCGAGAAGATGGCCCTGTACGCCGCCAACAACATCAACACGGCGGTTGAGAACTTCGAGGACCGCGGGTACGCCCGCGTGGCCGGCATTATCTGCAACCACCGCGACGTAGAGCGCGAGATCGAGAAGGTCCAGGCCTTTGCCGACGAGCACAACCTGCCCGTGGTGGCCGAGATCCCACGCTCTGCCGACATCATCCGCTTTGAGGAAGAGGGCAAGACCGTCATCGAGGGCGACCCGACGCTCCCCGTGAGCCAGCGCTTCCTTGACCTTGCCGCCAGGCTCTGGAACAACGAGGTGTAGCCATGGAGCGTGTCGCCCGTTCGTTTACGGCGGCAGAGCTCGTGCAGCGCGGGATTGACAACCTTCCCGACGAGCTGGTCTCTGGCCGCCACCTCATCTATAGCTCCCCCGCCACGCTGGCCTTCAACTCGCCCGGCGCCGAGGGCTTTGGCGTGAAGCGCGCCGGCCTCGCGATCCCGGGCTCTGTCATGCTGGTGGTTGCCCCTGGCTGCTGTGGGCGCAACACCTCGCTTATCAGCACGATTCCTGGCTATGAGGGCCGCTTCTTCTATCTCACCATGGACGAGACCGACATCGTCACGGGCCGCCACCTCTCGCGCATCCCTCAGGCTGTGGAGGAGTGCGTGGCCTGCCTGCCCGTGCGCCCGTCGGTCTTCATGATCTGCATCACCTGCGTGGACGCCCTGCTGGGCACCGACATAGAGCGCGTCTGCCGCCGCGCCGAGGAGCGCGTGGGGCTGCCCGTGCGCCCCTGCTATATGTACGCGCTCACCCGCGAGGGACGCCGCCCGCCCATGGTGCACGTGCGCCAGAGCCTGTACTCCCTGCTTGAGCCGCTGCCCAAGCGTCCTACCTCGGTCAACGTGCTGGGGTTCTTTGCCCCGCTGGAAGACGAGTGCGAACTGTACCGCTACCTGCGCGTCATTGGCGTCCGTGCGGTGCGCGAGGTGTCGCGCTGCGCAGACTTTGACGAGTTTTTGCGCATGGCTGAGGCTAACTTCAACCTGGTGCTTCATCCCGAGGCTCGTTTTGCCGCGGCCGATCTGGAAGAGCGCCTGCAGATTCCTTCCATCGAGCTCACGCGGCTGTACCAGCTTGACCGCATCCGCCGACAGTACCAGGCGTTTGGCCAAGTGCTGGGCGTCACGTTTGACGACGAGGCGGATTACGCCGCTGCGGCAGCAGCCGTGCAGGCCTTTGCCGCGGCGCATGAGCACGCCTCGTTTGCCATCGGCGAGTGCCTGAACGGCGACCCGTTTGAGCTCGCACTGGCCCTCACACGCTACGGATTTGCGGTCCGCGAGGTGTTTGGCACGCTGACCGGGGAGAACTTTGTCTTCCTGCGCCGCCTGGCAGAGCTTGCGCCTGACGTGCGCGTGTACTCCAACATGGAGCCCACCATGATCCACTACGACGCGAGCGCCTGCCCCGTTGACTTTGCGCTAGGGAAGGACGCCCGCTGGTACCACCCCGAGGCCGCCGGGCTTGACTGGAACGCTGACGTGCAGCCCTTTGGCTATGCGGGAGTCAAGCACCTTTTTGAGGCATTAAGCGAGGTTGGCGCATGAGAGGCCTTCGCAAGTACCTGACGCCCTTCGCGCCCGACCAGTCTGGCGCGGTTTCCGTGCTGTTTGAGCTGGGCGGCATTGTGGTCATCTGCGACGCGGGCGGCTGCACGGGCAACGTCTGTGGCTTTGACGAGCCGCGTTGGCACGACACGCGCAGCGCCGTCTTTAGCGCGGGACTACGCGACATGGACGCCATCTTGGGCCGCGACGACAAGCTCCTGGCCGAGCTCGCCGACGCCGCAACCAAGGTCGAAGCACGCTTTGCCGCCATCGTGGGTACCCCTGTGCCCGCCGTCATCGGCACCGACTACCGCGCGCTCGCCCGCATGGCGCGGCGCGCATGCGACCTACCCATCATTACCGTGGACACCTCGGGCACGCGCCTCTACGACGACGGCGCGCGCAAGGCGTACCGCGCGCTGTTTGACCGCTTTGCCACGGAGGCCTACCCCATTGAGCAGGGGCGCATTGGCGTTTTGGGTGCCAACCCGCTGGATTTGAGCTGCACGAGCGCGGACGGCATCCGCGCTGCGCTTCCCGGCGCCGTGTGCTATGGCATGGAGTCTTCGCTTGATGACGTGATCCGTGCGTCCAGCGTGGAGCGCAACGTAGTGGTGGCTCCCTCGGGCTTGGCCGCGGCCAAGCTGCTGGAGGAGCGCTTTGGCACGCCGTACGAGCTGACGGACCCCCG
>DJXA01000239.1 GCA_002449555.1 Atopobiaceae bacterium UBA7016
GGCAACAAGGTGGGCGACGCCTACGACGCCGTTGTGGCGCAGCTCCCCGGCCTTGCGGGCGGCGAGGTTGCCGCTGACGACGAGGAGGGCAAGGGCGGCTTCAGCCTGAACGCGCTCTTCGACATCGTGTCCGGCATCTTCGTTCCGTTCATTGGCATCTTCACCGCAGCCGGTCTTACCCGCGCCCTGGTGACCATGTGCGTGACGCTGGGCCTCTTTACCCAGGAAAGCTCCACCTTCGTCATCCTCAACGCCATCGGCGACGGCGTCTTCCAGTTCCTGCCCATCTTCATCGCCCGCAACGCCGCCAAGAAGTTCAAGTGCAACGAGTGGATCGCCATGGCCGTGGCAGCTTTCCTCGTGGTGCCTTCCATGGTGGGCCTCAAGGACGCGTTTGCCGAGGTCGGCGGCCCCACCCTCTTCGGCCTGCCGGTCATCCTGCCTGACTCCGGCTACCTGCAGTCGGTCTTCCCCATCATCTTTGCCGTCTACCTGCAGTCTTGGATCGAGAAGCCCGTCTCTAAGATGCCGCAGCTTGCCCGTGACCTCGTGGGCAACATGATCGTGCTCGTCTGCACGTCCCTCATCACCCTGCTGGTGGTTGGCCCCGTGGTCAACACCGTCTCTGGCTGGATTGCCGCTGGCCTCATGGCCATCCTGAACGTTGCCCCCGTCATCGCCGGCTTCCTCATCGCCGCCCTCTGGCCCGTCCTTATCATCTTTGGCATGCACTGGGGCATGATTCCCATCATGATCTCCAACCTCATGACTCTCGGCTATGACGTAATCGGCCCCATCACCAACTCCACCAACTACGTTGTCGGCGCCGTGGTCCTGGCCATCCTGCTCAAGTCCAAGAAGCAGAACGTGAAGGCCACCGCAACCGAGTGCCTCGCCTCCGCTTGGCTGGGCGCCATCACCGAGCCCGCCATCTACGGCCTGCTCCTCAAGTTCAAGCGTCCGTTCATCGCCATGGCCCTCTCTTGCGGCATCTGCGGCGCCATCACCGCGGCCGTAGGCGTGCACCAGGTGGGCATCCTCACCACCTCCGTGCTCACCCTGCCCATCCTTGCCGCCAACCTGGGCATGGCGCACATGATCGCCATCGCCCTGGCCAGCATCGCCGGCTTTGTGAGCACCTATCTCTTCGCCTTTGACGACAGCATGGTCGTCGACGAGTAGCCCTTCCTTTCCCGTCGGGGCGTCCACCATGGACGCCCCGACATCCTTCGCTTTCCCTCGCGTATCAAAAAAGGAGCGCATCATGAGCAAGAAGTTCCTCTGCATGGACGTTGGCGGCACCAACACGCGCGTCGGCATCGTCAACGACGAGTTCGCCGTGCTTGGGTCGGCCATCGAGCCCACCAAGCAGCTCGCTGCCAAGGGCATTGGCGTGGGTCTGGCGGACCTGGTCCTCAAGTGGGCCGCACTCGCCGAGGCCGAGGGTGACGAGCTCTCTCGCGTGGTCATCGGTGTACCCGCCACCGTGGACGCCGCCTGCCGACGCGTGCTGCAGGCTCCCAACGTGGAGGGCCTTTCCAGCCTTGCCCTCGCCGACCAGATCGAGGAGATGACGGGCATCCCCACCACGGTGGAAAAGGACGTCAACCTGCTCATTCTTTCTGACATCCACAGCCTGGGCATTGACCCCAAGGCATCCGTCACGGGCGTGTACTTTGGCACGGGCATTGGCAACGCGCTCTATCTAGGCGGCAAGGTCTGGCACGGCGCCCACGGCTCAGCTGGCGAGCTGGGCCATGTGCCGCAGCTGGGCCACACCGAGACCTGCGGCTGCGGAAACCCCGGCTGCCTTGAGTGCTTTGGTGGCGGACATCACCTCGCAGCCATCTGCAAGGAGCGCTTCCCCGAAGTGCCCATCGGCGAAGCCTTTGCGCGCCTGTCAAACGAACCCGAGGTCATCGAGGTACTTGAGGCCATGGCTATCGCCGTTGCCACCGAGGCCAACATCCTTGACCCCGACGAAGTCATCATTGGCGGCGGGCTGCCGCTGATGCAGGGCTTCGATCGCGACGCCTTTGCCGAGCGCGTGCGCACGCACCTGCGCAAGCCCTTCCCAGCGGAGACGCTCACCCTGCGCTACTCGCAGCAGGGCCAGCTGAGCGGCCTAGTGGGCGGCGCCATCTGTGCCACGATGTAGCGGCCTCACGCCGGGCCGTAGCGCAGCTTGCGGTACGCGCTCGGCGTGATGTCACACATCTTGGTGAAGCGGTACGAGAAGTTGCTTTCGGTGGTGAAGCCCACCTGACGCGCAACGGCACCGATGGGCTCATCGGTCTCTATCAGCAGCTGCTTGGCCTTGCTGATGCGCTGGCGAAGTAGGTAGTCGTGAGGAGAGGTGCCGAGCGACTGCCTGAAGAGCTTCGTGAGATAGCTTGCGCTCACGTTTGCGGCCTTGGCCAGGTCCTCCACAGAGATGGGGTCCGCAAGGTGATCGGCAACGTAAGCGCAGGCCAGCCGCACTGGGTCGTCTTGCGCGGCATTGGCGCGCACCACGGCCGTGATGAGCTCGGAAAGCATGGTATGCACGGCAATTCCCATGCGCTCCTCATTCTCGACGCTCTCGGTCTTGATCTTGTCAAAGAGCAGCTCGAAGTGAGGTCGCATGCGCGTCTCGCTCAGCGTAATGGGCGTGAGCTTGGGAAGGCCGAGCCTGCGCGCCATCGCCTCGACGCCCGCGCCTTCGATGTGCGCCCACAGGTGGTACCAATGGCCGCGTGCCGGCGAGGTGCCATACACCTGCGGCATGCGGCAGTCCATGAGCAGCGCCTGCCCATGGTTGACCGTGACCGTGAGGTTGGCCTGCGTGAAGTAGCCCGCCCCGCCAAAGGTGTAGATCAGGAGGTAACTGTCCTTGCTCGAGCGGCCCGTCACGAAGTGCTCCCTGCCGTAGAGCGTGCCCGCCTCGGTGCACACGAAGGGCATCTCAAGCTGCGCCGCGCACGGCGTTGTGGCCAGCCAGAAGCTCCGCGGGTCGATATCGCCCGTTATGCGGTAGCGTTGCTCGTTGTTTCTGGCCACATCATCACCCGACCACCAAGAATTGGTATCTTGCAATAGTTGTATCACGAAGGAGGCACGGCATATGGCACTCATCCAGATGAACTACCTGTCAAACGCGCTTCTGCGCACTATCCCGGTCAACGTGATCTTGCCTGTCGACAAGGTGTCTTCCAAGACCCGCGACTACGAGCCGCGCACCAAGCCGTTCAAGACGCTGTATCTGTTGCACGGCATGTTTGGCAACTACACCGACTGGTGTGCCAATACCCGTGTCCAGCGCTGGGCCGAGGAGAAGAACCTTGCCGTGGTCATGCCCTCTGGCGACAACATGTACTACGTGAACAGCCTCATTCCGTTCAACGACTACGGCACGTTCATCGGCGAGGAGCTGCCGCGCATCATGCGAGCCGCCTTCCCGTTGTCTGACCGACGCGAGGATACCTTCATCGCCGGCCTTTCCATGGGTGGCTTTGGCGCCATCCGCAACGGTTTTAAGTACGCGGATACGTTCAGCCACATTGCCGCGCTGTCCAGCGCCATCACGGTGCTGGACCCCAGCTTCCACCCCATTGCGGGTGACAAGGCCGTCTTTGGTGACCTCGCCGCAGCAGCCGAGACCGACAAGAACCACCAGGTGTGCTACGAGCAGCTGAAGGCCCGCGTGGCTGCTGGTGAGGCCACCATGCCGCGCATGTATCTGGCCTGCGGCACTGACGACGAGTTCATCACCAGTTCGCGCGCGTTCCGCGACCAGCTTGCCGCCGACGGCGTCGACCTCACCTACGACGAGGAGCCGGGTGGCCACGAGTGGGACTTCTGGGACCGCCAGATCAAGAAGGTCATTGACTGGCTGCCGCTCGACGACGCCGAACAGGGTTTTAGCAGCGGAGCGATTGACTAGCTCGCGAACGGAGAAGCCTGGACCAGAAGGCCCGACCTTCTGGTCCACAAGCCAGCGCCCTCGCCCGCAGCTAGGTATCCTTTTGCCGAGCGTCGCGTAACATAGCCACTTTTGCTTAGTAAGATGGCCTCACATTTGCAAAGCTTTGCGAAGTGAGGCCATCATGGCAATTGACCGACGCCGCATTACCTACATCGTGCGCGATCTTCGCGCAGTTGCCACCGACACGCAGGACATCGAGGTCAAGGAATCCGTCCAAAAGCTGCCCGCCTCTATGGCCGAGACGGTCTCTGCGTTCTCGAACGGCCCGGGCGGCACCATCATCTTGGGCATCTCGGAGAAGAACGGCTTCATCCCCGCGCCGGGCTTTCGCGCCAAGCCCACGGCAGACTCGCTTGCCACCATTTGCTCTGACAAGCTCACTCCTCCCGTCCGCCCTGAGATTGACGTCGTAGACTTCGAGAACGCGCAGGTGGTCATTGCTCATGTTCACGAACTTCCTCCTTGCGAGAAGCCCTGCTACGTCACCGAGCGCGGCGTATACCATGGCTCGTTTGTGCGCGTGGCCGATGGCGACCGCAAGCTGACGACGTACGAGGTGGACCGCCTGCTGGAAGAGCGTGCGCAGCCCACCTTTGACCTCGACATGATCATGGAAGCTGGCAAGTCGGACCTTGACCGACGTCTTGTCTCCGCGGTGCTTGAGCGGCAGCGCAGCCTGCACCCTTCCATCTTTGCCAACCGTTCTGACGTCGACGCCCTCGTCATGCTGCGCGTGCTTGCACGTGATGACGACGACCGACTTCACCCCACGCTCGCTGGTCTGCTTGCGCTGGGCACCTACCCCCAGCAGTTCTTCCCGCGGCTCACCGTCACCTTCACGGCGCTACCCACCAGAGATGAAAAGACCGGGCTTACCACGTATGCCGACGCTCGGACTATGGCTGGCCCCATACCAGCCGTTCTTGCAGACACGCTCAAGGCCGTGCAGCAGAACATGCACACGGAAGGGATGGCGGCGTTGCCCCTCGCTGCCATACGCGAGGCGGTGGCCAACGCGCTCGTCCATCGCGACTACTCCCCGCTTGCGCGCGGCACCGCGGTGCAGGTCAGCCTGCTTCCTGACCGGCTCGTTATCACCAGCCCTGGCGGACTGTATGGCACCGTCACATCGGAGAGCTTGGGAACGCCAGGATACTCGTCCGCGCGCAACCAGTTCTTGCTGTCGCTGCTTGAAAATGTGCCCTTTTCAGACGGCTACCTCGTTGAGAACCGTAAGGCGGGGTATCGCCTCATATGCGACGAGCTCAAGCATGCCGGCATGCCCGCACCGAAGGCTGACGACCACATTTCATCCTTTGAAATCACGCTCTTCCGCTCGGCGGCAAAGCCCCAAGCGGAAGAGCTCAGTGACGAGGTTCTGACGTATCTGGCGACGGTTACTGACGCAAGCTCTACCGAGATTGCCGATGCAACAGGCCTCTCACGCCGAACGGTTGCTTACCGGCTGTCGCGCTTTGTCGAGACCGGAGCCGTCGTGCGCATGGGCAAGCCTCGCAGTCCCAAGCAGCGTTATCGCCTGCCATAGGAAACTGAGCATGTCCTTGGGGCAGTCCCCGAGGCACACCACCTTAGGCGCCAAGGGCAGCCGTAAGCTCCTCTTCCGTGAAGCCGAAGCGTTCGGTGGCAACATCGATGGTAAGAAGACCGTCAGCGACCATCTGGGCAACCTGCCCAAGGAATGCGGCACGAGCCTCCTCGCGACCCTCCCTGCGGCCTTCTTTGCGGCCTTCCTTGAGACCTTCCTTGAGGCCTCTCTCGCGGCCTTCCTCAAGGCCTTCCTCGATGGCCTCCTGCTGAATCATGCGGATTGCCTCTTCAGCGTTCCACTCGTAGAGCATCATATTGACCACCTCGGCTCTCCTCTCGGTCAGATAGTCCACAAGGTACCCGTCCGCAATGCACTGTTGAACGGCAGTATCCACGAGCTCTGCTGTCATCATAGCAGCAGGAGTCTTCTGAACAAGACCGATAAAATGCGCATATCCTGCCAGCGTCTCGCACGCCTGCATGATGCCTGCGTTGCTACCCTCATGTACGTCAAGAACTGTAGCCGTCACCTCAAGGCTCACTCCACCGATGCTCATTGAGTCCGAAAGGCGCATCACCTCCCGCTCGGGACGCTTCTCCCTTCCCGTATAAAACACGAAGTACTGCGGAGCGGGAAGCATGATTCGCTTGGTGCTGAAGCGATTAAGCCCCCTCATGGCGAGAAACCTGTTATAGAGCTCCGAGAAATAGAACAAGCCGCGCAAGGGCATATTGGGGTTGTAGGTACTCTGGTGCTCCCACAGCACCATCTCGTCATCAATCAAGAACGAGACATCATTCTTAAAGCCCATGTAGATGGCACCGGAAAGCGTAGTGATCTCCAAGTCGTCCACATTGTCGTACGAAGTGCCGTTCAGGGCGTTATAAAGCGAAAGTGTGTTCGCTTTTCGAGACTCATCGCCGAATAGGTCACGAAAGACCGTATCTGCGTACCTCCGGTTTGTCTGAGGAACAAAATAGTGCAGGTACTCGTCGAGATAGCTCATGTTGCCTCCTCTTGTCCGTCCTTGCTTTGGAAGACAAGGGTAAGGCAACATGTGTTCGCTTACAAGTATAAACGTACATCTGTTCGTTCTTTGAGCGCACCAAGGCTTCCTTTGGCCCGAACAAATGGGACAGGCACCGTAGTTCGGAAAACCGAACTACGGTGCCTGTCCCATTTGTTCGGGTGCAACGTTAGAGTCTGCGGTAGATCGCTAGGGCGCCTTGGCCGCTCAGACGCACGCTCGAAGCCCCGAAGTTGGCGGGCGTCGAGACGCTCGATCCAGCCGCTACCAGCTCATAGCCCTCGCGCACGCAGTCCCACGCCCAGCCACTGTCCAGCACCCAAGTGCCGGCAGCGTCCTCGACATGCGCCTGCACGAAGGCCCAGTCCCCGTAGGCAACCTCGTCAGTCACCAGATGCGCCGTCGCGATGTCCGCCGTAGAGAGCGTGCAACGCTCCCCCGCCTCAGTCACGGCCTCAAGCGTTCCGGCCTCATACGGCACCTCAAAGAGCGCGTAGCACTCGGCTGTCTCCGCGCTTCCCACCGTCTTGCCATTCAGCCGCAGCTCAACCGTCCCGTTAGGTGCATACACCTCAACCGTCATCGGCGTACCCGGCTCAACGCCCCACGTCCAGCTGACCACCGCATCCGTGAACTTCCACGGTCCAAACATGCGCGGCGTACCATGGGCCTCGGGCGAACGCACCGCGATATACGGCCTGGTAGCAAGGCCAAACACAATTTCGCGCCAATACGAGACGGGCCTACGGAAGCCAAAGGCGTCCACGTCGCCCGACGTGTTCTGCCACGCGGGATACGGCTCGCCACCCAGCTCGCCAATGTAGTCCCAGCCCGTCCACGTGAACTCGCCAATCACGGC
>DJXA01000111.1:0-3371 GCA_002449555.1 Atopobiaceae bacterium UBA7016
GGGTAGATGGTGTCGCCCAGATGCGCCTGCTGACGGTACTGGACGCAGATGCGATGCAAAACGACGTCCTGCTCAAGGGCCTGAAGCGCCATGAGGACGTACTGCGCGTTGTTCACGTGGCGGTTGGTGTCAAGGTGCTGCTCGCTCACCTGCAGCGGTAGGGCCTCGCGGTACGGCCCCTCCACGGAGAGCTTGCGCTTGGTGGGCGGCATGTCGAGCCGCGGCTCGTCGGAAAGGTAGGGCGCCTCGGAGTCGGGGATGCGGATGGGACGCTCGTCTTCGGTGTCAAAGGTGAACCACATGGAGTCCGCGCGCACGTACGGCGTGCCGTCCGGGGCCGAGATCTGAAAGTTGCGCAGCGCGTAGGTGCGCTTCATGTCGTAGCACCAGGTGCTGACCGTGATGGGGTCGCAGAAGCGGGGGAGCGCGTCAATCTCGATCTGCCAGGCCGCGAGGAGCCACGCGAAGTGGTGCTCGGCCATGTGGCTGATGCCCAGCCCCAGGCTCTCGGTGTGGAAGGTCGAGCAGTCCTGCAGGTAGTTGATGAGCGCAACGATGCCCAGTTGGGCATGCTCGTCGCACTCGCTGTAGCGTACGGTTGACGAGAACGAGTACATGGGTCTCCTTAGGCCTTGTGGCCGCGGCGGGCGGCCATGAACTCCTGAACCGTGCAGATCTTGTCCGCGATGCAGACGAGCCAGCCTTCGCGCGTGCGCGGGGGCAGCGGGTGGAACGGAAACATGTGGCGCGAGATGACGTCGCGCTCGATGGTGGTGAGGTCGGGGAAGTCCTGCAGGGCGTTGCGCAGTGCGTGGCCAGGATGCGTGAAGCCGTGCCAGCGGTCGAGCGCCTGGCTGGGGTCGTGCCAGTCATAGAGGTAGAAGTCATGCAGGATGCCGCCGCGTACGAGCGCCCGCTCGTCCACCTTGATGCGCAGCCCGCGGGCGAGCGCGAGCGCGCGGAAGGCGACGCTGACCGTGTGGTCGAGCGTCGTGGTGGTGCCGTGCTGCGTGAAGTTTGCCATCTGCCGGACGCGCCCGGTGCGGATCACGTCGTGCGAGAGGCTGAAGAAGCGTTTCCGTACCTCGGTTAGTGCCATGAGTTCTCCTTGGTTGACCCTAGCACTATACCCGTTTCTTGGTGCCTGTCCCATTTGTTCGGGTCCTATGCGTAGCGGCTCATCGCGTCGGTGACGATGCGGCAGCAGCTGGGGATGACGGTGGCCTCCCAGCCCATGACCTCGCCCATGGCGACGTCTCCGTCCACCTCGAGCTTCATGGGTCGGTCGGCGGCCACGGTGACGTGCTTGCCGCTGTAGGTGACGATGCTGGGGCGCTTCACGTCCTTGCCCTTGGGGTCGACGATGCCGGCAAGCATCGGCAGCAGGAGCTGTGCCGTGTCGGTGGTCTCAAGCACGATGACGTCCAGCATTCCGTCGTCCATGGTGCAGTCGGGGATGATCTCGATATCGCCCTGCATCATGGCCGTGTTGGCGATGATGCACGAGATGCCGTCGTGCTCGTGGACCTCGCCGTCAACGGTGATGGTGAGGTGGTAGACGTCGGGCTTGAGGTTGTTGAGGACGGCCGCGAAGTAGGCCGCCTCGCCCAGAATCTGCTTCGCGGGGATGGCGTCGTGCATGAGCTGGGCGTCAAACCCGGTGCCCGCCATCAGGGCGAAGCCCTCCACATGCTGGTTGCCCTTGGTGTCGGTCCAGCGCATCTCGCCCATGTCGGCCGCAAAGCTCTTGCCCGCGAGGCAGGCGGCGGCCAGCGCCGTGGGCTCGGTGGCGTTTCCGATGTTGGCTGCCAGAAGGTTGGCCGTGCCCGATGGAAACACGCAGGCCGTCACGTTGCGGTTGCGCAGGTTGTAGAGCGCGTGCGCCACGGTGCCGTCGCCGCCGGAAACCACCACGAGGTCAAACGACTCAGCGTCGCTCACGCGTTCGGCGTCCTTCTCGGGGTCGCTCGTCAGGATGCGGACGACGCACTCGTCGCCGTCGCGCAGCAGTGCGCGCTCGAATTCGTAGATGGAATCGGTCCCGAAGCCAGAGTGCGGGTTATGGACTATAAGCGTGCGCACGCACGTCACCTCCGTCGTTCGCTATCATGGTGCGGGCGCATGGCGCCACACCTTCATGGTACCCATTTCATCTGCCTGCGCGTGGCTTGTATGCCGTGCGAGAAACGAGACCGATTCGTGTACATAACTGACGAGCAATCCCTGTCATCTTTCTGCGAGCGCGCGTCCAAGGCGCGCGTCATCGCCGTAGACACCGAGTTTCTGCGCGAACGCACCTATCACCCCAAGCTGTGCCTCATTCAGGTGGCGACGGCGGACGAGTCGGTGGCCGTCGACCCGCTGGCCATCAGCGACCTTTCGCCGCTCATTGCCCTTCTGAAGGACGAGGGCATCACCAAGGTGTTCCACGCCTGCACGCAGGACCTCGAGGTGATTCTCGACGCGCTTGGCTGCGTGCCCACGCCGGTCTTTGACACGCAGCTCGCCGCGGCGTTTCTGGGCCAGCGCCAGCAGATTGGCTATGGCGCGCTGGTGGAGGCCTACTGCGGCGTCCGGCTGCCCAAGGCGGAGTCGCTTACCGACTGGTCTCGCCGCCCGCTTGACGAAGACCAGCTGCGCTATGCAGAGGACGACGTCATCTACCTGCCGCGCATTTACGATCAGATGATTCAGGAGCTGGCGCGCCTCGACCGTCTTTCGTGGCTTGAGCCCGAGATGGCGGCGCTTACCGACGCAACGCGCGTGGCGCGCGACCCCGAGGAGGCGTACCTGCACCTGAAGCGCTCGGGCTCGCTGACGCGGCGCCAGCTGGCCGTGGCGCGCGAGGTCTGTGCCTGGCGCGAGCGCACGGCGGCGCGGCGCAACCTGCCGCGCAAGTGGGTGGTGTCTGACGAGGTACTCGTCGAGACGTGCAAGCGGCTTCCGCGTACGCCGGAGCGTCTGCGCACGGTTCGCGGCACCGAGCAGCTGAGCGATAAAGACGCGCGGGCGCTGGTCGAAGCCGTGGCACGGGGCATGCAGTGCGAGCCTGCGCACTACCCCAAGGTGCAGCACCATGACCGTCCCTCGGCGGAGATGGAGAGCGTGCTCGACCTCATGTATGCGATGCTGCGCGTCGTGTCCGACAAGAGTGGCATTGCGCCGCAGCTCATCGCCTCGCGCGACGACCTGCACGACCTTGCGCTGAGGCGTAGCAACGCGCGCCTTGCGACCGGCTGGCGTTACGAGCTGGCGGGCCGCACGCTGGAGCGGCTGCTCTCTGGCGAAGTGGGCCTCACCGTCAAGGACGGCCATCTGGAGATGCTGTAGCTCGAGAGGCGAGTGCGGCGAGACGTTGGGGGTAGCCCCTT
>DJXA01000111.1:3473-4918 GCA_002449555.1 Atopobiaceae bacterium UBA7016
AAGGGGCTACCCCCAACGTCTCGCCAAGGGCATATTCCAACGGGAAATCGCGATTCTGTCCGGCAACTGCGTTACCCTAATGGGTATAACCGATACATTGGCTTTGAATGGAGGCTTACATGTATTACGGGTATGGCTACGGGTACGGCTATGGCATGGACTGGGCGTACCTGCTGCTGATGGTCGTCACGATGGTGCTGGGTCTCATCTCCCAGGCCTACATCAAGAGCACCTATGCCAAGTGGTCGCAGGTGCCCTCGCCGGGCGGCCGAACGGGCGCGGAAATGGCGCGCCGCATGCTCGAGCACGAGGGCGCGGCGATCGTGGGCATCGGTCACGTCGCTGGTCACCTGACTGACCATTACGACCCCATGAGCAACAACCTCAACCTCTCTGACGAGAACTTCTCGGGTGGCTCCGTCGCGTCCATCGCGGTTGCCTGCCACGAGGCGGGCCATGCGGTTCAGACGGCGCGCGGCTATCTGCCGGGCCGCATCCGCACGGCCATCGTGCCGGCGGTCAACCTGACGCAGCGCTGGTGGAGCGCCCTGTTCTTCATGGGCTTTCTTCTGAATATGGGTGGCCTGGTGCAGATCTCCATCCTGCTCTTCGCGTTCTCGGTGATTTTCCACCTGGTCACGCTCCCGGTCGAGATTGATGCCTCGCGGCGCGCGGTGGCGTTCCTTTCGCAGTACGGGACGGATATCGACCAG
Source organism: Atopobiaceae bacterium UBA7016 (assembly GCA_002449555.1). Taxonomy (GTDB): domain Bacteria; phylum Actinomycetota; class Coriobacteriia; order Coriobacteriales; family Atopobiaceae; genus UBA1367. The sequence goes on from DJXA01000111.1 coordinate 4,187, forward strand.
CGCGGCGCGAAGGCCGTGCTGACCGCTGCCGCCATGACGTACGTGGCCGCGGCGCTGTCGTCTATCCTGCAGCTGCTGTACCTCATCAGCCGCACGAGCCGTCGTTCGGACTACTAGCATGGCGCAGGAAGACGCGCCCATCTCGGTTACCCGGGCGCTGGAGGACGCAAAGCTCTGCCTTGGGTCGCTTCCGCTCATGGTGGTGGCGGGCGAGGTCACGGGCTTTCGCGGCCCCAACGCGCGCTCGGGCCACTGCTATTTCCAGGTGAAGGATGACCAGTCGGCGATGGACGTCATCGTCTGGCGCGGCACGTACGCCAAATGCGGGTTTGAGCTGCGCGACGGCCTGACGGTGCAGCTGACCGGCGGCTTTGATGTCTATACCGGCAGCGGCCGCATGTCGTTTATCGCCCGCAAACTCGAGGCCTCGGGCGAGGGCCTGCTTCGTCAGCAGGTCGCCGCACTGGCACGTAAGCTGCAGGCCGAAGGACTGATGGACGAGGCCCGCAAGCGGCCCATCCCGCGCTTCTGCACGCGCGTGGCCGTGGTCACCTCGCTCTCGGGCAGCGTCATCGATGACGTGAAGCGCACCCTTGCGCGCAGAAACCCGCTGGTAGAGCTTCAGGTGGTGGGCTGCCAGGTGCAGGGGCCGGGGGCTCCGGCCACCATCATGCGTGCCCTGCAGGTTGCCGCGAACGCGCGTCCCGACGCCATCTTGCTGGTGCGCGGCGG
>DJXA01000011.1:0-1996 GCA_002449555.1 Atopobiaceae bacterium UBA7016
TGCGCCTCGGGGGCTACCCCTAAGACGCACCGAATCTGACAACCTGAGCATTGTCGGAAAGGGTTCCATGGCTGAGAGACAGCTTGCCGTGCGCATGCGCGGTATCACCAAGGAGTTCGCGGGCAAGGTCGTCGCCAACAAGGACGTCGACCTTGACATCTACCGCGGGGAGGTGCTGGCCCTGCTGGGAGAGAACGGCAGCGGCAAGACCACCCTCATGAACATGCTGTCGGGCATCTACTTCCCCGACAGCGGCACGATTGAGATCGACGGCAAGAAGGTGGTCATCGCCTCGCCCAAGGACGCCTTTGACCACGGTATCGGCATGATTCACCAGCACTTCAAGCTGGTCAACGTCTTCACGGCGGCCGAGAACATCGTGCTGGGCCTGAAGGAGGAGGGCAAGTTCGACCTCGCCGCGGCCTCGGCGCGCATCAAAGAGATCTGCGACACCTACGGCTTTGACGTGGACCCCAACCAGAAGGTCTATGACATGTCCGTCTCGCAGAAGCAGACGGTCGAGATCGTCAAGCTGCTGTACCGCGGCGCCGACATCCTCATCCTGGACGAGCCCACCGCCGTGCTCACCCCGCAAGAGACGGACAAGCTCTTCGCGGTGCTGCGCAACATGCGCGACGACGGCAAGGCCATCATCATCATTACCCACAAGCTCCACGAGGTGCAGGACATCTCCGACCGCGTGGCGGTGCTGCGCAAGGGCGAGTACGTGGGCGAGATGATCACGGCTGAGTCCACCACGCAGGAGATGACCAACATGATGGTCGGCCGCCAGGTGACGCTCAACATCGACCGTCCGCCCGTGGAGATGGACTACCGCATGGAGCGCATCCGCGTGAAGAACCTCACGGTGAAGAACCATGAGGGCGTCACCAAGCTCGACGACGTCTCCTTCACGGCCTACACGGGCGAGATCCTGGGCATCGCCGGCATCTCCGGCAGCGGCCAGAAGGAGCTCCTCGAGGCCATCGCCGGCCTGCAGCCGGTGGAGAGCGGCTCCGTCGAGTACGTGGTCGACGCCACGGGCGAGAACGAGCAGGTGGAGCAGCTCATCGGCATGGACCCCGTCAAGATCGCGCAGATGGGCGTCGTGCTCTCCTTCGTCCCCGAGGACCGTCTGGGCATGGGCCTCGTGGGCAGCATGGACCTCGTCGACAACATGATGCTCCGCTCGTTCCGCGACGGCGTCTCGCCCTTCATGGACCGCAAGGCCCCGCGCCACCTGGCCGAGCTGGTGGTGGACGAGCTCGAGGTCAACACGCCGGGCGTCACCACGCCGGTGCGACGCCTCTCCGGCGGTAACGTGCAGAAGGTGCTCGTCGGCCGCGAGATCGCCGCGGCGCCCACGGTGCTGCTTTCCGCCTACGCGGTCCGCGGCCTGGACGTCAACTCCTCGTATGTGATCTACGACTTGCTCAACCGCCAGAAGGGCAACGGCGTGGCCGTGGTGTACGTGGGCGAGGACCTCGACGTGCTGCTTGAGCTCTGCGACCGCATCCTCGTGCTCTGCGGCGGCAAGGTGAGCGGCATCGTCGACGGCCGCACCGCCACCAAGAACGAGGTGGGCCTCATGATGACCAAGCTCGGGGGAGGCGAGGCATAAGTGATACACATCACCAAACGCAAGGAGCTGCCGCTTTGGCAGTCTCTCTCGGTACGCCTGGGGGCCATCCTTCTGGCTGTCGTGGTCTGTGGCTTCATCACCACCATCACCACGGGCCTGAACCCCATCAGCGTGTACGCCACCATGTTCAAGGGCGCCTTTGGTACGCAGCGCAAGGTGTGGACCCTGCTGCAGGAGATTGCCATCCTGCACTGCGTGGCACTGGCGCTGACCCCGGCCTTCCGCATGAAGTTCTGGAACCTGGGCGGCGAGGGCCAGATCCTGGCGGGCAGCCTCGCGTCTGCCGCCTGCATGATCTGCCTGGGCGACAAGCTCCCCAACGCGCTGCTCATCCTGCTGATGTTTGTGTGCTCG
>DJXA01000011.1:2145-3105 GCA_002449555.1 Atopobiaceae bacterium UBA7016
CTCTTCACGCTGATGATGAACTACGTGGCCACGCAGTTGGTGGCCTTCTTCGTCATCGTGTGGGAGGTTCCCAAGGGCTCCGGCAACATTGGCATCATCAACCAGGCCACCGAGGCCGGCTGGCTGCCGCAGATCTTTGGCTTCAAGTACCTGCTTAACATCCTGCTGGTGCTGGCGCTTACGTTGCTCATGGACCAGTACCTCAAGTTCAGCAAGCACGGCTACGAAATCTCCGTTGTGGGCGAGAGCACTAACACCGCGCGTTACGTGGGCATCAAGGTCGAGAGCGTCATCATCCGCACGCTGCTGCTTTCCGGCGCGGTCTGCGGCTTCGCGGGCTTTTTGCTGGTGGCCGGCACCAACCACACGCTGACCACCACCATCGCGGGTGGCCGCGGCTTCACGGCTGTCATGGTGGCGTGGCTCGCCAAGTTCAACCCGCTCGTGATGGCGGCGTCGAGCTTCCTGCTGGTGTTCATGGACTCCGGCGCGGGCGAGATTTCCACCGCGTACGGCCTCAACCACAGCTTCGGTGACATCCTCACCGGCATCATCCTGTTCTTCATCATCGGGTGCGAGTTCTTCATCTCGTACCAAGTGCACTTTGACAAGAAGGAGGGCGGACACGATGCTTGATGTGGTTTCCTTTGTCCCCAGGGCCGTGGCCCAGGGCGTGCCTCTGCTCTACGGCAGCACCGGCGAGATCATCACCGAGAAGTCCGGCAACCTTAACCTAGGCATTCCCGGTGTCATGTACGTAGGCGCCATCTGCGGCGTCATCGGTTCGTTTTTGTACGAGCGCAGCCTGAACGGCGCACAGATCAACGCCGCACTGGGCCTGCTCATTCCCGTGGTGTGCTGCCTCATTGGCTCGCTCCTCATGGGCCTGCTCTACTGCTTCCTTACCGTCACGCTGCGCGCCAACCAGAACGTGACGGGCCTTGCCATGACCACCTTCGG
>DJXA01000165.1:0-1024 GCA_002449555.1 Atopobiaceae bacterium UBA7016
GGTGACCACATTGTGGCGTCCGACTCGCTCTACGGCGGCACATGGAACATCCTGCTGCACACCCTCGATGACCTGGGCATCAAGACCACCTTCGTGCGCAACAACGACATCGATGCCTTCGTGGCGGCCACGCAGGAAAACACCAAGTTCTGGTACGTGGAGACCATTGGCAACCCGCTGGTAGATGTGGCCGACGTGCCCGCGCTGGTGGACGCCGCCAAGTCGCTCAATCTGCCCGTTATCGTGGACAACACGTTTGCCACGCCGTACCTGTACCGTCCGGCTGACGACGGCGCGGCTGTCATCATCGAGAGCTTGACCAAGTGGATCGGCGGCCATGGTGCGACCATCGGCGGCGCCGTCATCGACGCGGGCACCTTTGACTGGGCGGCCGTGCCGGGCAAGTTCCCGACGCTGACCGAGCCCGACGAGTCCTACCATGGCGCCGTCTGGACGCAGGCCGCGCCCGCCGCGCCGTTTGGCACCCGTGTGCTGGCCCAGCGCCTGCGCGATATCGGCCCGACGCTTTCCCCGTACGCGGCGCAGCTCATCGGCCTAGGCATCGAGACGCTCAGCCTGCGCGTGCAGCGTCACAGCGACAATGCGCTTGCGGTGGCCAAGTTCCTGCAGAACCATCCCAAGGTCTCGTGGGTGCGCTACTCCGGCCTTGAGGACGACCCCAGCCACGAGGTGGCGAGCCGTATCCTCAAGCACGGCTTTGGTGGCGTGGTGGTGTTTGGCACCAAGGCCGGCCGCCAGGGAGGCCTTGAGGTTATCAACAACGTCAAGCTCCACACGCTGCTTGCCAACGTGGGCGACGCCAAGAGCCTCATCATTCATCCGGCGTCCACCACGCACAGCCAGCTGACGGCCGAGCAGCTTGAGGCCGCACACCTCTCTGAGGACCTCATCCGCCTGTCCGTGGGCATCGAGGACGTGGACGACATCATCGCCGACCTCGATCAGGCCCTCGCGAAGATCTAGCAGGGTCATCACTTTCGTGCGCCCTGGGGGCTACCCCCAA
>DJXA01000165.1:1124-4164 GCA_002449555.1 Atopobiaceae bacterium UBA7016
TTGGGGGTAGCCCCCAGGGCGCACGGGACGTCCGCTACTTGGCGTGGCGCTTCTTTGCCTTCGCCTTAGGGTTGCCGTCTGCCTTGAACGCGGACGGGCACAAATCAACCAGCGGGCAGCCGTCGCACTTGGGCCGCTGCGCAGTGCAGGTGTCGCGCCCAAAGTGAATCCACTGCTCGTTGACCGGAGCCCACAGCTCGTGCGGCAACAGGTCAAGCAGGTCCTTCTCGCAGGCCAGCGGCGTGGGCGCCTTGCTAAAGCCCATGCGGCACGAGATGCGGTACACGTGCGTGTCAACCGCAATGCCCTCGACGATGCCAAACGCCTTGTTCAGCACGATGTTCGCCGTCTTGCGTCCCACGCCGGGCAGCCGCGTCAGCTCCTCCATGGTGTGCGGCACCTCGCCGCCAAACTCCGAGACGATCATCTGCGAGGCCTCGACGCAATGTACCGACTTGGTGCGCCAGAAGCCAATGGAGCGAATGACCTCGGCAACCTCGGCGGGGTCGGCCTGCGCCATGGCCTCGGCGTCGGGCCAGCGCCGGAAGAGCTCGGGCGTCACCTTGTTCACCGCCGCATCGGTGGTTTGCGCCGAAAGCAGCACGCAGATGACCATGGTGAACGGCGTGGTGAAGTTAAGCGCGCTCTCGACCGCAGGATACAGCTCGCCCATGCGGCGGCACATCTCGATGGCACGCTCGCGCTTGGCTTTCTTCGACTCTCGTGGCATGTGGCCTCCTACCTGCGGTTAATTGACATAGCTTGTAGTATAGGCCACCAAGGCTCGCGCCATGCCGTTTGAGGGGCTCTTCGCGGCGCTCGGCGCAAACAGGCCCTTGGAGCACGGCAGAATTCACATTTTGTCGGTTGCTGGGTACCCCTCACGGATGAATGGGGTTTCACGCTTTTGCATCTCCATACAATGGGTGCATATCCGTGCAATGGTGCGCTCGAGCATGAGCGCCGTGAGGCCCAAGTGATGGGAGAAACCATTATGGCTACCCGCGACAGCAACCTTTTCTTGACAAACGATGACCTGTTCATGATGGCCAAGGGCGTCTGGTACCGCAGCTACGAGAAGATGGGTGCCCACCCGGCGACCCGCGGCACCAAGCGCGGCTACCACTTTGCCATCTGGGCCCCAAAGGCCAAGCGTGTCAACGTCATCGGCGAGTTCAACGGCTGGGATCCCGAGGCAAGCCCGCTGACCTGCACGCAGACCGGCGGCGTCTGGGAGGGCTTCATCGAGGGCGTCGAGGAGGGCCAGCTTTACAAGTACCTCATCGAGACGCCGCAGGGCGACCTGCTCTACAAGGCCGACCCGTACGCCTTCAGCTCTGAGCTCATCCCCGGTACCGCCTCCCGCACGGCCGACATCACGGGCTACAAGTGGCACGACGCCAAGTACCTCAGCGACCGCCACAAGACGCCGCACATGAAGCGTCCGCTCAACATCTTCGAGGTGCACCTGGGCAGCTGGAAGCGCCACGACGACGGCCTCGCCGGCAATGGTGACCCTGACTCCGAGGACCACGCCGGCTCCTACCTCACCTACGACGAGCTCTCCGAGCAGCTCGTAGGCTACGTCAAGAAGATGGGCTACAGCCACATCGAGCTCCTGCCCGTCATGGAGCACCCGTTTGACGGCAGCTGGGGCTATCAGCTGACCGGCTACTATGCGCCCACGTCGCGCTTCGGCACCCCCAAGCAGTTCAAGCACTTCGTGGACGCCTGCCACCAGGCGGGCATCGGCGTCATCCTTGACTGGGTGCCCGGCGGCTTCTGCGCCGACGCACACGGCCTCGCCAACTTCGTGGGCGAGAAGCTCTACGAGAAGGAAATCCACCCCAACTGGGGCACCTACAAGTTTGACTTCAGCCGCGGCGAGGTGCACACGTTCCTCATCTCCAACCTGCTGTACTGGGTGGACGAGTACCACGCCGACGGCGTGCGCGTGGACGGCGTCACCTCCATGCTGTACCTCAACTTTGGCATCGACGACCCGGCGCAGAAGAAGTTCAACGACAAGGGCGGCGAGGAGGACTTCGTCTCCATCGAGTTCATCCGCGAGTGCAACCAGACCGTGGGCAAGTATTACCCCGACGTCATGATGATCGCCGAGGAGTCCACCGCGTGGCCGCTCGTCACCCGTCCGCCCGAGGTTGGCGGCCTGGGCTTCAACTACAAGTGGGACATGGGCTGGATGAACGACACCCTGCACTACATGCAGGCCGACTTCCCGTTCCGTCCGGGTGCCCACAAGCTGCTGACCTTCTCCATCATGTACGCCTTCAACGAGAACTTCATCCTGCCGTTCAGCCACGACGAGGTCGTGCATGGCAAGTGCTCGCTGGTCACCCGCATGCCGGGCGACTACTGGCGCCAGTTTGCCGGCATGCGCGCGCTGGCTTTCTACCAGATGACGCACCCGGGCGGCAAGCTCAACTTCATGGGCAACGAGATCGCGCAGTTCATCGAGTGGCGCTACTACGAGGGCATCGAGTACTTCCTGGCGGAGAACTACGAGAACCACGGCCAGCAGCAGAAGTTCATCGCCGCGCTGAACAAGTTCTACAACGAGCACCCGGCCATGTGGCAGCGTGCCTACGAGTCCGACGGCTTCGACTGGATCGACGCCGACAACGCGGAGCAGTGCGTGATCAGCTACGTGCGCCATGGCGACAATCCCGACGACGACCTGGTGGTGCTCATCAACTTTGAGGTCAACCCGTACGAGGAGTATCGCCTCGGCGTGCCTAGGCCGGGCTACTGGCAGGAGGTCTTCAACACTGACGAGCAGGCGTATGGCGGCTCGGGCGTGACCAACGGCAAGCACAAGTTCCGCAGCACGGCCAAGGCGTGGAACAACCAGGAGAACTCCATCGTGCTGCGCGTTCCGCCGCTGGGCGGCATGGTGCTGCGCTACGCGGGCCCGCTGCCCAAGCCGCGCACAAAGAAGGCCGCGACCAAGAAGCCGGCCACCAAGAAGGCCCCGGCCAAGAAATAGCTGCAAGCGTGCGCTTAGGGGGTAGCCCCCAGG
>DJXA01000033.1:0-2168 GCA_002449555.1 Atopobiaceae bacterium UBA7016
ATATCGGGCCCACGGGCGCCCTTCTGCAGCCCATGGGCACCCTCGCCTTTGACGAGGCATACGAGCTCTTCGCCCAGCAGGTGCGCGCCGCAGACGCTGCGGGGGCCGACCTCTTCATCATCGAGACGATGGCTGACCTCGCGGAAGCCAAGGCGGCCCTGCTGGCCGTGAAGGAGCACTCTGACCTGCCCGCGTTTGTCACCATGACCTTTGACGAGGACGGCCGCACCTTCCTGGGTACCACGCCCGAGGTGGCTGCGGTGACATTGTCGGCCCTTGGCGCAAGCGTGCTGGGCATCAACTGCAGCCTGGGCCCTGAGGACGTGGCCCCGCTCATCGAGCGCATGCTGCCTTGGGCGAGCTGCCCGGTGATGGCGCAGGCCAACGCGGGCCTTCCGCATGTGCACGAGGGCAAGACGTACTACTCCATCAAGCCGCTCGAGTACAGCCATGCGGTGAAGCGCATGGTGCGCGCGGGCGTGAGCATCATTGGCGGGTGCTGCGGAACCTCGCCCGAGTTCATTGCGCAAGAGAAGAATCTGCTGGTAGATCGCACGCCGGCTGGACGTGCGCTGAACAGCCACTTCACCGTGACGAGCGCCCAGCAGCTGGTGGCGCTTGCGCCGGGCGAGGTGGGCGTGATTGGCGAGCGCATCAACCCTACGGGCAAGAAGCTCCTGAAGGAGGCCCTGCGCTCGGGCAACCACGACTACGTGATGAGCGAGGCCATCAACCAGGCCAACGCTGGCGCGCAGATTCTGGACGTGAATGCGGGACTTCCTGAGATTGACGAGAAGGCCACGCTCGTGCGCCTGGTGAGCGAGCTCTCTGGCGTGACCACGCTGCCCCTGCAGATTGACTCGGCCGACCCCGAGGCCATCGAGGCGGCCGTGCGTGCCTATCCGGGCAAGGCGCTCATCAACTCGTGCAACGGCAAGCAGGAGATGCTTGAGACGGTGCTGCCCATTGCCAAGCACTATGGCTGCTCCATCGTGGGCCTGACACTTGACGAGGACGGCATTCCGCCCACGGCCGAGGGGCGCCTGGCGGTGGCTCGCAAGATCGTGGCCGCGGCTGACGCACTGGGTATTCCGCGCCAGGACGTGGTCATCGACTGCCTGACCATGGCCGCTTCGACCGACCAGACCCAGCCGCGCGAGATTATCGAGGCGGTGCGCCTGGTAAAGCGCGAGCTCGAGGGCGTGCGCACGGTGCTAGGCGTCTCCAACGTGAGCTTTGGCATGCCGTATCGGATGCTGGTCAATGCCACGTTCCTCACCGCGTGCTTTGGTGCGGGCCTTGACCTGGCCATCGTCAACCCGCTCTCTGAACGCTACCAGGACGCGTATGCGGCATGGCGCGCGCTTTCGGGCGAGGACGTGAACGCGCAGGCCTACATCGAGGCCTACGCGGGACGCAAGGACGGTGTGCCTGCTGCGGCCGCTGGCGCTGCGGCGACGGTGCCAGGCGCGCCGGTTGGCGCGGCAAAGCCGCTGGATACTGCTGAGGAGCGCATCCGCGACCTCGTGCTGACGGGCCGCAAGGAGGCCGTGCCTGACGAGGTGCGCGCGTTGGTTGGCGACGACGAGGCCTCCCACGACGTGATGTACGCCATCAACGAGGTGCTTATCCCCGCGCTTGACGAGGTGGGGGAGCGCTTCGAGAAGGGCACGTTCTTTCTGCCGCAGCTGATGGCCTCGGCCGAGGCGGCCAAGGCGGGCTTCAACGTGCTGCGCGAGCTTTCCGCGGGGAGCGGCATGGAATCGAAGGGCACCATCGCCCTTGCCACCGTGAAGGGCGACATCCACGACATCGGCAAGAACATCGTGCGCATGCTGCTTGAGAACTACGGCTACGACGTGATCGACCTGGGCCGTGACGTTGATCCGCAACTGGTGGCCGATACCGTGGTGGAGCATCACATCAAGCTCGCGGGCCTTTCGGCGCTGATGACCACGACGGTTCCCGCCATGGCCGAGACCATTCAGCTGCTGCACGTGCAGGCGCCGTGGTGCAAGGTCATCGTGGGCGGCGCCGTGCTCAACCCCGAATACGCCGAGATGGTGGGCGCCGACTACTACGCCAAGGACGCCGCCGAAAGCGCCCGCATCGCCGGCGAGGTCCTCGGCTAGCCCACCCCAGCGGCGCAATTTCGGTCCCTGACTCCT
>DJXA01000033.1:2275-2510 GCA_002449555.1 Atopobiaceae bacterium UBA7016
AGGAGTCAGGGACCGAAATTGCGCCCGAGCGGTATCATGTTTACCTTGGCTGACACTAGGGGAGGCGAAGGGCCATGATGGACAAACGATTGCTGCAGCTGGTGCCGGGTGCCATGCGGCACGTGGTGCTCAACGTGGCATGGCAATGGCTGGGGCTGCTTGCCAACATCTACATCGTGTGGACAGTCTGCCGCCTGCTGGTTGGTGGCCCCGTGGGCACCGCCGGTCTCATAGG
>DJXA01000176.1:0-1088 GCA_002449555.1 Atopobiaceae bacterium UBA7016
TCGTTGACCTTCAGGCAGTAGGCGGAGCCGTCTTTTACGAGCTCGCCGTCGAAGAAGTTCATCTGCGGCATGCCGATGAAGCCTGCGACGAAGATATTGGCCGGATGGTCAAAGACCTCCTGCGGCGTGCCAATCTGCTGTACGTCGCCGTCCCTCATGATGACGATACGGTCGCCGAGGGTCATCGCCTCGGTCTGATCGTGCGTAACGTAGATGAAAGTCGCGTTCAAGCGCTTCCTCAGTTTGATGATCTCAGCGCGCATCTGGTTACGGAGCTTTGCATCCAAGTTCGACAGGGGCTCGTCCATCAGGAGCACCTGCGGGTCACGCACGATGGCGCGGCCGATAGCCACGCGCTGGCGCTGGCCACCAGAAAGAGCCCTGGGCCTACGATGCAGGTAGGGGGTAATGCCGAGGACGTCAGCAGCCCACTCGACCTTGCGATCCTTCTCCTCCTTGGAGATGTTCCTGATATCCAGGGGGAACTCAAGGTTCTGCCTCACGGTCATGTGGGGGTAGAGGGCGTAGTTCTGGAAAACCATGGCAATGTCGCGGTCCTTGGGATCCACGTTGTTGACCAGTTGTCCATTGATGTAGAGCTCGCCTCGGGTAATGTCCTCGAGACCGGCAATCATGCGAAGCGTCGTCGACTTTCCGCAGCCCGAAGGGCCAACAAAGACGATGAACTCCTTGTCCGCGATCTCAAGGTTGAAGTCGTCCACGGCCACGACGCCTTCGTCCGTAATCTTGAGGTTTGAAGGACTCTTCTTCTCGGGCTCCTCGCCCCTCTTCTTTTTCTTCTTTCGATTCTCCTTGTCCTCATCCCTCATTGGGTAAATCTTTTGGACGTGCCTCAAGCTCAAGGTTGCCAATGTCGTTCCCCCTTCTTACTCACGCGGCCGAGCAACGCTCTCGCCATTGACATACAGATACGGAATCTTCTCGTGCACTGCTGTGCGTTCATAGCTGATTCTCATGAGAAGGTCGTCCACGCCTTTGTTGGCAAGCGAGGCCACGTCTTGCTTGATGGTGGCAAGCCGTGGCACGGAATACATCGCAGCAGTAATCCCATCGAAGCCAACAATCGA
>DJXA01000176.1:1165-3966 GCA_002449555.1 Atopobiaceae bacterium UBA7016
ATGTTCTCTGGGACGCGCAGGCCCATGTCGTGGAACGCACGCATCGCACCGATTGCTATCGCATCGCTGATGGCGAAGACGCCCGTCAGATCCGGTGTTCGCAGGAGCAACTGTTCTGCGGCATGGTAACCGCCCTCTGCGGAGAAGGGGCACTCCTCGTAATCCCTCTCGAGGTCAAACGCTATCCCGTCCTTCTCCAGCTCTTGCAGTGCCCCTTGGATGCGCCGCGCAGGGCTATCATGCGGCCGCTTTCCTTCGGCATCTCCTGGGTAGCCTCCCAAGATGCCAATACGGCGGTGTCCCTGTGAAATCAGCTCACTCACCGCGCGGGCGGCGGCGTCGCCGTCATCTGTAGCGAAGCTTGACAGGTTGTCATACCCTAAATTGCTCGCATCAGCAGAGATGAGAACGCTCGGCACGTTGATCTTCGAGAAGCCCTCTTCGAAGTTCTTCGTACTGCCACCCAGGAAGATAATTCCCTTTGGCTTCAAGTTCTGCTGAACCTGAGCGGCCACCGCCACCTCGTCATCCGTCTCCCTGATGAACTGCACGTTTGCAGTCTCGCCATTATCCCTGATGCGAATCTGTACTCCCTCAAGCAACGACTGCAGGAAGACGTTTCTCGCACCGCGGATAACGACGGAAACCTCTGAGGAGATAGACTGCCTGAGCATACGAGCGCTGGAATTTGGTTGGTAGTTCTGCTCCCGTATGACTTCTTCAATCTTGCGCCTTGCTTCGGTGCTCACGTCTGCGCGATTGTTGATGACCCTGGACACCGTTCCAATGCTGTAGCCAGATATCCGCGCGATGTCTTGAATGGTGGCCATGTCACCCCCTTACGGTTGACCGTAAACAATTCCGCGAACGTTATCGTGAACGTTACCGTAAACGTTTCCAAGACTACAGATACGCTGTTAGGAGCCTTGAATGCTATTGCAGTCCGATGAGCGGCTGGTATTCGTCGCTAGAAGGCAAGGGACGGCGAACGGCGCGCTTCCCCGTCCTTTTTTTTGACACTCAAGCAGATGGCGTGGTATCCCCCGCTTGATCTGACAGCCGCAGCCAGCAAAACACGGCAAGCAGCATGGTGGGGATCCCTGCAACGAGTCCTAAAACTGACGGCCCGTATAACGTTGCGCCTGCCGTACAGAGAAGAATCCCAGCATTGGTGATGGCATTGATGGCACCGTGAGCCACCGCACACGGCCACACGCTCCCTGATCGCAGACGCAGCCATGAAAGCAGGCAGCCGATAGACGTGCACGCAACCACCATAGTAAGGATGCCCGTTGCGGGAAACCCGGGATAGCCCATTCCGTAGTTGTGCCCCATCGCAATGATAGGCGCATGCCAGAGTCCCCAGATGATGCCACTCGCGATGACGGCACGACGCTCCGACATGCGTTCACAAAGGAGCGGCAACAACATGCCTCGCCAGCCGACCTCCTCGCCAAACGAGGGGAGGCTGTTGATGAGTGGTCCCACTGTGACCGCAGCTACCAACTGGCCCATGATGACGAGTCCAAGCTGGTCTGCCGACACGCCAGATGCCTCAAGCGCGCTACGCAGTTGCGTGGCATCCCTGTCAAAGAGCTGTGGGAACACCAGAAAGAACAAGGCCCCGCCGATGAGGGTAAGCACCGCAGGCATCAGCCAGGCCAGCACATAGAAACGGCCGTTGCCGCGGATGCGGGGCCTCACGCCAAGATCGATGCGCCGCTCCTTTGGCGCTACGGCATTAGCCGCAAACGCACCAACGAGCGGGAAGAACATACTCACCGCAACCACAACAATCATGGACGCAGAGGCAGAGACCCCCTGTGTCACAGCACCCGTGATAACACTGGCGATGGCCCACGTAGTCCAGCTCAAACCGAACGTGACACCCAAGAAGACGGCAAGCCGCTTGCCCATAGCCTCTCCTCTCATCAGTTGCTCTATTTGTTATAGTACACATAGCACACATAGAACACAAGGGAAGATGAGCGTCACAAAAGAACGGGCCAGCACCTTACTCGGTGCTGGCCCGATGCCGTCTTAGGCGAAAGCCACAGTCTCTCCTATGCATTCATCCGATGCAGCAGACGCAGCTTGGCGGCACGAATGCGATCCGCATAGGCGCTCGTGAAGATTGCTCCTACGACCAGCATGCCTGCGGAAATGCCCAGTCCTACCCCAGCCAAGAAGTCATACGGCGCCGTGTCCGTGAGGTCCATGAACTCGAGGGTCATGTACAGGGCAATCGCCACGATGCCCGCCAAAAACATCAGGTGCAGGCGTTTGGTGAACACGTCACGCTCGTTGTTGGTGTAGTCGGCAATGCGGTAGAGGCTCTCTTCGGTCTGGGTGTCCATGCTGGGGTTCCTTTCTGCGGCCAAGAGCTCGTCGACGCTCACGTCGTAGCGCTTGGCTAGCTCGATGAGAAGGTCGAAGTCGGGCATGGTACGGCCGGTCTCCCAGCGGCTCACCGAGCGATTACTCACGCCGAGCTCTGCAGCAAGCTGCTCCTGCGTGATTCCCTGCGTCTGCCGAAGCTCGCGCAGAAACGCTCCAATACGCTGCTGGTCGATCATGTCGCACCGCCTTTCCTCGTTGTCCCCACCATGCCACGGCGAGGTCCCAACGTCCACGACAGCCCCTGAGAGTAGCCCTCTACCTGCGTATTCTCGCATAATGAGATTGCTGTAGCGAGGTTGCGTTGCATGCCAAACGGCATGTCCGGCGCACGGGACTTCCCACGTTCAACAAGTGCGTAACTCGCCAAGGCCCTTTTCGGCATCGTCCGTTGCCGCCAACCG
>DJXA01000176.1:4074-6861 GCA_002449555.1 Atopobiaceae bacterium UBA7016
CATCAAACGTTGCAATAACTGGAGTTACGCACTTGTCGGCACCTTACACCCCACCGAAAACACGAACCGGACGACTTGCATCATTTTCCGACCCTCTGCATACTGTTGCACTCACCAAATGGAAGGATTTAAGATGTCATATCTCTTGGGCAGAGGATCGGCTGTCGAATGGCTAAGGCAGGCACGCGAAGCAGATCTTGTGAGCCGGGACAGTCGCTGGACCATACCCTATCCCCTCCTTGAGGGAAGTCGCACACGACTCGAGCCTTACCTTCCTTCGCTTTCCAGCCTCACGCGTCCCCTTCAGCTCATCGTATGGTGTCGCGATGACAGACGGCGCACGACAATCTCCCAGAGCCATGTCATCACCACGCAAGACGGCTACTATCCAGCAATCCGCATCACAGACGACCTCTTTTCATCAACACCTGAGTTCACGTTCCTTCAGATGGCAAGTCTCCTCGACGAGGAGCATCTCGTTCTTTTGGGAATGGAGCTCTGTGGTCGCTACGGCATCAAAGCTGGTAACGTGTTCTCGCGTGCCCAAGTCTGTGCACCAGACATGCTCGTTTCCCTCATCGAGCGCATGCCACGCGTCCGCGGCAGGAGACCCGCGCGCGACGCAGCCCGCAAGGTAATTGGTGGGGCAGGCTCACCAATGGAGGCTGCACTTGCTCTCATACTCAGCACTCCGCGAGAGCTTGGTGGATATGGCCTGGTAGCACCCGAATTGAATCACGCGCTTCTCGTACAGGGCCGCGCTCGCGATCTTTGGATAAGCGACTACATCACGCCCGATCTGCTCTGGGAGGCAATCAAGCTCGTTATCGAATACGACAGCGACCTTCACCACACCGCATCGTCGCGCATCGCAAACGACGCGCGACGTAGAGACGTCCTCACTGAGATGGGTTACCGCGTGATCACGGTCACGACCGAGCACATGCGCAGCTTCAGCGAGCTCGAACGAATTGCGGACATCGTGGCGTGCGCGCTCGGAACCAGCATTTCGACAACCGACGATACGGAACTCAACAGGCGAGTTGCATACCAAGCTCGGATGCGCCGCATTGCCACCCATCCGGAAGAGCTGGTCGCAATCGGGTAGGCCTTGACGCAGCCGAACGAAGCGCTGGACGCTTCACGGTTCAACAAGTGCGTAACTCGCCAAGGCCCTTTACGGCATCGTCCGTTGCCGCCAACCGTTCTACCAGCGCGTTTGCAAAGCCCATCAAACGTTGCAGTAACTGGAGTTACGCACTTGTCGGCACCTTACACCCCACCGAACGCGGACCCTATGCCAGCCGGTCATGGTTGATGGGAAGCTGGAACAGCCGCCCCAGCTGACGGTGGCCGCTCGCCACGCCGCAGGCCCACATGGTCTTGGCGACCAGCGCCTCGACGGTCATGTCATCACCCAAAAGGATGCCCGGATGCTCTGCATACGGGCGGCCGACCTCATAGATGCCCAGGTCAAGGCCCTCCTCGGGCACCTGCGTGGTCAAGACCAGCGTATGCCCCGCATCCACCCAGCCAAAGAGCGCGTCCTCAAAGCCGTCAGGGATGCCGCCGATGCCGAAAGTCTCCAAAATCACGGCCGAGCTCGTACCCGCAAGCGCCTCGAAGACCTCGGGCGAAAGGCCCGGCGTCAGCTTGAGCACCACCACGCGCTCATCCAGGCTGTGGTAGAACGTCGGCCGGCCAGAGCCGCCCACCACCGCCCTGCCACCGGGCTCGCGCACCACACGGCCGCCACGAATGATGGCCACAAGCGGCCAGTTCACGCTGGTAAACGCGTTGTAGCTCATGGTGCGCTGCTTGTGGGCGCGCGTCCCCACAATCACCTTGCCGTCGAAGACCACGTGCACGTCGCGCGCCGCATCGTCGCACGCCCAGAGCAGGCTCTGGTATAGGTTGAGCTTGGCGTCGGTGAAGGGCGCGCTCATGGGCTGCTGCGACCCGGTCAAGACGATGGGCTTGGGGCTCCCCTGCACCAGATACGAGAGTGCCGCCGCCGTGTACGCCATCGTATCGGTGCCATGCAGCACCACAAAGCCGTCGTAGTCGTCGTAGGCACGCTCGATCTCGGCCGCAATGGCAAGCCAACCTGCCGGACGCATGTTGGTGGAGTCGATGTTCATGGGCTGCACTACGTTGATGTCGCACAAGTCCTCAACCAAGGGCACGCGGGCCACCAGCTCGCCACCCGTTAGCGCGGGGGCAAGCCCGCCCGTTCCGTCCTCCGTGGGCAGCGAGGCAATGGTGCCGCCGGTAGCTATGACCAGAATGCGCTTCATGGGGTTCCTTCTTTCGCTCAGCGCCCATGCTAGCAAAGGAGCCCTCGGATGGCGATATTCGTCTGATAAGCTTTTGATACATCAGCGAAGATACGGCGAGGCACTCCATGGCATCTCTCCTGCTCAACATAGCCATCGCGATCATCTCGGTACTGGCGTGGATATCGGTGGTACAAGGGCACGGCGACGACCGCAGCCTCATGGCCCACGGCCTGCGCAGCCTCAAGTACTATACGGTGCTCTCGAATCTCTTTTCGGGGCTCGTCTCAACGCTGCACGTGGCTGACGTACTGCTATCTCACGGTTCTCCCGCCAGCTGGATACTCGTGCTTAAGCTTGCCGCCGCTTCCGTGGTGATGGTCACGTTCCTCACCGTGATGCTCTTCCTCGGGCCCACCATGGGCTGGGAGTACATGTTCAAGGCGGGGAACTTCTGGCTGCACCTGGCGCTGCCCCTTGCCGCCGCCGCGGACGTCTGCCTCTTTGTGCC
>DJXA01000116.1:0-15854 GCA_002449555.1 Atopobiaceae bacterium UBA7016
CGTCCACCAGATGCCTCAGCCCGCCATGCGCGAGCAACGCGTCCATGATGCGCGCCTTGCCTTGGTCGAAGTCCACCGTGCCTCCCCTGCCCGTACGACACCTTTCATTGTGAACTTATCACAAATGTGGGACGCGGACTTGGGGCACGCGCCGCTGGGACGCGCGCCCGGAGCACGTGTCCCAGCGGCGTGGCGCTATCGCACGCGGATGAACGCGTCGTGGCAGAGGCTGCCGGGCTCGGTGGACGAGAGGCTGTCCGAGAGCGAGCCGTCCTCGCGTCGCTCCCCCACGCCGCCGTACCGCACGAAGCGCACGTGGCGCCGAAGGGCGTCCCACGAACGGTGGTCATGGTCGCAGAAGAGCTGGATGGCCTCGGGGTAGCCTTGCTCGCGGCAGATGTCGTAGTAGAGGCACGTGTAGCAGCGGTACTCGAAGGCCTCCGCGTCGTCGCGGACGACCTCGCTGGCCCAGCAGATGCCCTTGGGGCCGGCGAGGTCGTCCCGCACGTTCTTGACCACAAGCTCGAAGCCATTGGGCAGCAGGTCAACCGTGTTCCAAAGCCACGCGGAGAAGCTCCGCAGAGGCTGCGCGAGATAGTCGTAGCACGCGATACCCTCCTCGACGGAAAGCCCGCGCTCGCGCGCCATCGCGTAGGCCGTCAGGCCGGAGAGGCAGTTGAGGTAGCTGGAGAAGCGGCCGTTGTCGGGGCCGAAGTCGGCTGCGTCCATCGCGGAGGCGAAGCGCCGCCGGTACTCGTTGCGAAGGACCATGGCCTCCTCGTGCGACAGGCCGCGACTCTGCCACCAGCGCTGCAGGCGCTTGCCATAGTGGTTGCCCAGCATCCGTACCAGCCGCGCGTTGTCCATGAGCCTGCCCCTCTCGCAAGTGTTAGCTTTATTCAACTACAGAACTGTACCCTTTAGCGCAACTATTCGGATCCGAGAAATAGAAGGCCGAATAATCACGCCAAAGGGTACAGTTTCGTGCAGGCGAGACAAGGGTTGCGAGCCCGTGCCGCGCGTCCGCCTCGCAGGCTATAGCTTGAGCACGACCTCTATGCCATCGTCAACGAGGCTTGCGAAGGTCTTGCCGTCATCGGCGGAGCCGGCCACGGTACCGTAGTGCTCCGGGATGGCGACGGCGGGCCTCAGGGCATTGACGAAGGCCGCCGCCTCGCGCGCGTCCATGGTGTACGTGCCGCCCACGGGTACCAGCGCCACGTCGCAGGCAATCTCGCGGTTCTCGGGCAGGTCGTCGGTGTCGCCCGCCACATAGACGCGCACGCCGTCGATCACCACGACATAGCCCATCCATGCCTCGTCCTCAGGATGGAAGCGCTTGGCGATGTTGTACGCGGGAACGGTCTCGATCTCGACGCCAGGCAACGGCGTAGCATGCTCGTTCGGGACGAGGAACGCGGCGGCCTCGCTCGTAAAGCCCGCCTTGATGAAGGTCCCCATTGCCGTTGCGGGAAGCACGAACACCGTGTGCGGAGTCCTCACGCGCGCGATGTCATCAGGCGAGAAGTGGTCGAAGTGCGCATGCGTGATCAGGATCATGTCCGCGTCATGGGACTCCGTCTCAAAACCGTACGGGTCAACGTAGATGACCGTTCCCCGCTTGGTCTCAAGACGAATGGAGCTGTGGGTATTGATGCTGATGAAGCTGGTGTCCATGTGCTGCCTCCCGACCGTGTCCGTTCGCAATGCACCACAGTATCGCAGACCGCGTAGGCCGTGTCCCCAAGCACTCAAAACTGTACCCTTTACGGCAACTATTCGGCCCCCCGAAACGAATCGTTGGTCTCGAATTCTCGGGCATTCGCCGTCCATTCGGGATCATCCGCAAGCTCCGAGCTCATGGCGACCATGGCAAGGTCCATGTCGGTGACGGCGACGGGGTTGCCAAACACCTCTGCCGCGGCATCCACAAGGCCCTGCAATCCCCTGCCCGAAAGCAGCGCATCGAACATGGCAAGACGCCTCTCGGCGATACCCATGGCAGCTCCCCTCTCGTTTGCGCTCGGATTGTAGACGTGGCGAATGCCCCGCCCGTTCGAAGCCTAGATCTGCTTCACGCGCTGCATGGCGATGGTACCGCCATCAGCGAGGACGTCAACTCCCGTCACGTAGCCCGCAAGCGGCGAGCAGAGGAACTCGATGAATCCGGCAACCTCGACCGGCCTCCCCCAGCGTCCGAGCGGCGTGAGGTCCATCTGCGCCTCCGCCATGTCGGGTTGGTTGTCGATGAGGAGCTGGTGCATGGGCGTGAGGTAGCTGCCGGGGCTGAACGACAGGATGCGCACGCCTGCTTCCGCGAAGCGCACGGTGTTCATGCGGGCGAACTCGCAGACGAAGCGCTTGGTGAGGGCGTAGGCCTGCCCCGCGCGGAAGAACTCGTCATCCTCGTCGGCATCCTCCTCCTTCTCGCCCACGATATCGAGGAGCGCCTCGAAGAACCCCGCCTCGTTCCAGCGCCCATAGGCCTTGTACCAGTCCTCGGGCGGGTCGAGCGTCCACGCCGCGGAGGAGCCGAACACGATCATCACTCCGCCCTCCGCGATCTTGCCGTGGAAGGCCTCGACCATGTTGACGGTGCCAAGCGCGTTCACGGAGATGATCTTCTCGGCAGGCGCGCCAGCGGGCGAGAGCCCCGCCGTGTGGATGACCGTGTCGACGACTCCCAGCTCCGCAGCCTGCGCGGCGAGCGCGTTTACCTGTGCGCGGTCGCTCACGTCCACGACAAGTCCCTCGGCCTCGATGCCCAGCTTCGCAAGCACCACCTTCTCTGCATCCAGGCGCTCAGTGGAGATGTCCGCCAGCAGCATCGTGTGGTCCTTGCCCAAGCGCAGGCTGATGGCATGCCCCATGCCGCCGCAACCGCCCGTGAGAACGCAGATCCTCTTGTCCATAACGCACCTCTCCCTAGTCAACCAACAGGTTCATCTCTTCAACGCTCGCGCAGCCGTAGTCGATGTAGACGATCTGGCCGCTCATATAGCTGAAGAGCTTTGATCCAATGGCCACCATCGGCCAGCCCATCTCCTCGGGAGTGGCGTATCTCCCATTCCAACCATCGATGTAGAGCCCCTCGATCACCGCACGGCCATGCTCGGCGTCCCCGTCGATCTGCCGCTCGAACGCTTCGGTAAGGCCAGTCTTCGTAAGTCCGGGTGAGATGACGTTCAAGCGTATCTTCCGATCGATGTAGAGCGGATCCTGTACGCGGCTCATCACATACGCATGCTGGCATTCCTTTGAGAAAACGTAGCCGTAGTCCCGATAGTCGGGATTAGCGTTGTACCAGTCAACCGCTTCATCCCACGATGAGAGATCTGCGACTTCGAGGCATTTCTCGACATCGTCGCGCCAGAACTTGCCGCCGTTCGACGAGATGAACGTGACCGAACCCCAGTCGGCGATGCGCGGCAGCAGGCTCTCGGCAAGGTACTTGAAGCTCCAGAAGTTGGTAAGCTGTACCTCGAGCGCGTTTCCGCCGCCGAATTCGTCAGCAGTTCCATGGCAGAGGAAGAGCGCATCGATGTGGTCGGGCGCCGCGGCGATGAGCTTGTCGCAACCCTCCTTGGTGGAAAGATCGCAGGCTACGGTCGCCGCAACCTCCAGGTCGAGCGGGCGTCGGTGCGTGGTCGCCGTCACGTGCGCGCCGAGATTGACGAGCAATTCCGCGGCAGCATGGCCCATACCCGAGCCCGTTCCGGTCACCACCACGTTCTTGCCCGCGAATCCAAAGAGGTCGTTGAGTTCCATATGCATCTCCTTTCGCCAGCATGACTATCATCGAAAGGCCGCCCCACGCCTACCCGCGCAACAAGCGGGAATCGACGCGGGGCGGCCGAGCACATTGCAGGGTGCGAAAGCTATGCGAGCCAGTTACGCTCGCAGATCACGGCCTCGGATCCATGGATGTCGATGGTGTCGCCAACCTTGAGCTTGCCTGCGTCTGCAAGGATGTAACCGCAATTGATGTCCTTCACGTAGGAGTAGACCATCTTGGACACGCGGCCGATTTCCTCGCCGTCAAGGTAGACAGCCTCACCGGGACCGCCGTACTGCTTGGCCTGGATGAAGGGGTCGTCATCGGCAACCGTGAATCCGAGCATCTCGCGCGCGGGGCCTGCCTCGCGCACCTTCTCGAGCGCCGCCTTGCCCACGAAGTCCTTGTCCCAGTTGATGTTGGCGGCCAAGCCGACTTCGAAGGGGTTGGCGTGGCGCAGGTCGCGCATGTAGTAGAAGCCCGCCTCGGTGGGAAGCGTCCATGCCATGACCTGGAACTCGGTCACCTGGCGGCCTCCTGCCTTGTCGCACGCCTCGCGGATCTTCTCCTCAACAGCATCGGTGTCGGACTCCGCGCAATAGACCTCGTAGCCCAGCTTCTCGCCGGTGAAGCCGCCGCGGTTGATGATGACGTCCATGCCGTCGATCGAGTTCTCGCTGTGCTGGAAGAAGCGAAGCCCGTCAACCGGCTCGGCGCAGATGCCATTCAGCACGTCCTTGGAGAGCGGGCCCTGCACGGCGAACATGTGCCAGTCATCGCTCACCTCGTAGTAGTCCACATCGAAGTCGCCCTGGTGCGCATAGAACCAGTCATCCATGTAGCTGGGGAACAGCGTGGAAATCCAGAAATGGTCGTCGAATCGCATGACCACGACGTCATCGATGATCTCGCCGTTCTCGTCGAGCATGGTGGTGTAGCGGTCGCGGCCGGGCTTGAGCGTTGCGATGTTGTTGGGGAAGACGTAATCGAGGAACGCCTCCGCATCATCACCCTCGACCTGCATAAGCTGGTGGGTGAAGAGGTACCAGCCCACGTTCTCGCGCACCGCCATATGCTCGGAGCGCTTCATGTCGTCGTACTTGAAGATGTTTCGATACATGGTCTACCTCCCCTTCCCTAGCAGAACTTGTCGATCTTCTTGGCGATGCACACACGGATGGTCTTCTCGGCAGACCCCTCCTCGAAGACGAACCACTGCGGGCTCACGAGCGTCTTCACCATGCCGTTCCAGTAGGCCACGTGGCACGGCGTCTGCATCCAGCCGTTGGAGATCTCGAGGCCTTTGCGGTCGATGACGAGGATGACCTCGTCCTTGTTGAACGCCTCGACCTCGTAGGAGCACATGAGCGCCTGGAGCATCATCTCGATGTGCCCACCCATGATGCGGCCGTCCCACGGCGCCTCCACGGGCACGCCCAGCCACTCGCGTGCCGCGAGGCGCGCATAAGGCTCGCCGAACGCCGCCTTGCCGGCAGCCTCGAGGACGCACTTGAGCACGTGCATGACGGTCTTCTCCTCAAGCCTGCCCTCGTCGATGGCGCGGGTGAGCGTGGGGAAGAAGTAGAGGCACGCGGAGGTGGCGAACTGCACCATGGCCGCCATCTCGGAGCTCTCCTCCAAGTTGGTGCCGTTGGCGAACTTGAAGCCGCATTCCTCACGGAAGACCATGGGGTCCTCGACGCACTCCTCCTCAGGCGTGCACTTGATCTGGTCCGCCGTGGCGATGGGGCCGAAGCTCTGCCAGAGCGCATGCTCGGGCATGGGGTACTTCTCGCGGTTCTCGGCCACGATGCGGCAATGACGGTCACCGCATCCGCGCGCCTCGACCATGGCATAGTCGAGCGTGGGCCCCTGGCGATGGCGCTCCGCGGAGCCGCGGGCCTGCGACTGCAGCGACATCGTAGTCGCGCGGCAAAGCTCGCTGCCGATGATGTCCCACGGGCAGGCGTCGAGCTCCTTCTCGCAGCGGTATGTGCCGAAGTCCTGCACGCGACCGGGCATGAGCATGCCGTCGTCACCCTCGTCGCCAATGAGCGCGCCAACGAATTCGCCGCACATGAATGGATGCATGTTGAGCAGGTACTCCTGGGTAACGCCGTACTTCTGGCTGGTAGCGTACATGCGGTCGAAAGCAGCCTGGCAGATAGTCTGCGCGCGGTCCTCGTACTCGGGGATGAGGATGCGAATGCCCTGGAGGATCGCGGCCCCGAACACCGCCTCGTAACGCGTTATATAGCGCATGGCGTCCCTGAACCCGTACATCCTCTCCCACGGCGACTTGATGGCCGCATAGTTCGGCAGCTTGGTCGCGCCGGAATCCTTCGGGAGACGTTGGTCGATCTTCTTCGTCATAGCCCATCCCTTCCTTTTGCCTGAGGATCGCGAAACAATGAGAAACAACGCTTCGAATCTCATGCTACGGAGGGTGGACCAATCGAATAATCCGTAAATGCTAGGCTTCTGTCGCTTCAAATCCTACAAAGTAACGGTCGGCGATTTGGGAGCTATTCCACTTGAAACCCAATGGTAGAATGCCCGTATGCGCTCGAAGCACGTCGGGGAGGTATCTCATGAAGCTCAATGCAGGCATCATTTTCGAGTATCTCAGGAAGTCATTCGACGCCGAGTTACTGGGAAGCGCTGGAAAGAGCCTCAACCTCCCTCGCCCAGTCTTCTTCATGGAGGACGACCCCGTTTTCCTTCCCAATCGGCTCTACCTCGCCTCTGCGGACCATCTTCCCGCTCGGCCATCGATTAAAGACGGCACCGCCATCGTCTGCATCGGCGATGCTCCGCAGCTCTACCGCTACACCGGAAGGTGCTCGGTCATACACCTGAAGGGCCATCCCGACTTCTTTGAGGTCTACCTTGCAATCCAGGCAATCTACGATCGGTTCGATGCGTGGAACGATCAGGTATTCGAGCTGTTCAGGTCCGATGCCGACCTCCAGAAGGTCGTCTCCCTCAGCTCAGATGCCTTCGAGAGGCCCATCATCCTAATTGACAACGGCTTTCGCATCCTCGCCTCATCGACCGAGGACGGGACGGAGATTCCCCGTTCTTGGAGCGATGGGAGCGGCCGGCTGAGCCAGTACTCCATGGAGAACTACCTCTCGAGCAACGAGCTTCACACCGACGTCCGCGAGCCCATGTTCCTGAAGATCGTCGATCGCAACGCGCTCTGCGCGAACCTGTTCGATAAGAGCGGCGTGTATATCGGATGCCTGAGCATCCTCACCACCGAGGACAAGCCGCGCGCTGGCTTCAGCGCGCTTGCAGGCTACCTCGCGCGTATCATCGAGGCGTCGATCGAGCGGAACCCTGCCGTGCTCTCGACCGAACATGCGGCACGCAAAGGGGTGCTCAAAGATGTGATCGCCGGCAGACCCATTGGACCGAACCAGCGTTGGCTTCTCGAGTCAGAACCAGGGAGGCGCAGGTACATCTGCGTGCTGCTCCATGCCTTCGACCAGGAACAGCGGCTACCCGCAACGTTCATCTGCAACAGCTTCGAGATGACATTCCCAGGAAGCTACGCGCTTTCCGTAGACTCTGGCACCGTGGGCATCATCGAGCTTTCCGCCCTCGGCCACACCGCCGAGGAGCGGAGGAAGGCCATCGATGCCTCCTTGGGGACGTTGTCCAAGTCGCTCAAGCTCACCGCAGGCGTGAGTTACGGATTCTCGAGCCTCTACGACGTCCCCATGTACATCAAGCAAGCTGAGGCGGCAATCGACAACGGTAGCCTGATGGCACCCGGAGGGAGCGTCTACCACTTCTCCGACTACGCGCTCACCGAGATGGTAATCAACTCCCTGGCGGGATCACCCGTCGAAAGCCTCGTTCCGGAGAGCCTCGAGAAAGTTATCGAACACGACGCCACGTCTTCCATCTCGTATCTCGAAACGCTGCGCGTCTTCTTAGCCGAGAACATGAACTTCTCGAAGGCCGCCAACCTGCTCTACATCCACCGCAGCACGCTCATCGACCGAATCGAGAAGATTGAGAAGAAATACGGCCTTGACCTGCATGACCCCGACACCCGCCTCTACCTCCAGCTCATACTCAAGGCCCTTGAGATCAGCGACGTGGTCAAAAAGGGGTTGTAAAAGCATCGGGGCGCCCGAAAGCGCCCCGTGCGAACCATGTGCTCGGTGCTGTTCTCTGCTTATCCCAGGGCCTTGAGCTCGGCATCGATCTCGTCCATGTGGGCGGCGTACTCGGCGGCCTCGGGATACGAGAAGAGCTTGCGGAGGCTCATCATCTGGATCATCTTGAGGGCGGGGTGCGTGGGCAGGTTGGGCGTGTACTTCTCGATGATGGCCTTGCCCTCGGGGTTACGCAGGATGTCCTTGAGCTTGGAATCGACGGAAAGTGCCATTTCTGTTCCTCCTTTTTCAATGGATGGCTTATGAATACAGAGCGTTTGCCCTGTTATTCGTAGGGGTACTGGTCGATGGCGGGCTGGTATTTGATGATGTTGCTGCGCAGCCCGTTGTCGACCACGTAGCTCTCGCCCGTGACGCCGTCTGCGAACGCGGTGCACATCATGTAGGCGATGCGGGCAACGCAGTCCACCGGCTTCATCTCGTCCATCTGCGGGACAGCGATCTCGGCGTAAAGCTCGTCCTGGGCATCCTCGTCGATGTCCTCGACAACCATGTTGGTGACGGCACCGTTGGTCTGCATGGCGCCGGGTGCGACGACGTTGACCATGATGCCGAAGCGTTTGAGCTCCTTCGCGGCCTCGAGTCCGAGTGCGTTGACGCCGCCCTTGGAGGCTACGTAGTGCGGATAGCCGCCAAAGGTGGGGTACGGGAGCCAGGCGGAATCGGAAGAGATGAGGCACATCTTGCCGGCGATTCCCTTCTCGATCATGTATTTGGAGACGTGCTTGATAGCGCGGAAGGTGCCGTTGAGGTTGATGTCGATGACCTTGGCGAACTCCTCCTCGGGCATGTCGTAGATGTGCGCGTAGCTCCACTTGGCCGCGCTGGTGACGAGGATATCGATAGATCCGAAGGTCTTGTCGGCGAAGGCGACGAGGTTGGCGACGGCATCCTCGTCACGCACGTCGGTGATGCAGGCAACCACGCGGTCCTCACCGTAGCCGCGCTCGCGGAGAAGCCCTATGGCGTTGTCGCAGCTATAATCGGTGTCGCTCGCGATGATCACATTGGCGCCGCCTTCGAGCAGACGCGCTGTGATGTTGAAGCCGAGCCCCGACGTTCCTCCGGTCACGATCGCAACCTTGCCTGCAACCGATAGCATGGAGCTGAGCGGCTCCATACCGTCGAGGTTCTTCCTCAGAAGCTCGACCTCGCGTGCCTGGGGATTATATGCCATGCCGTGCCTCCTTCTCTTGCAGCAGATGCTAGGGTCTTTGACTTGACCCGATTATCTGCGAGCAAAAGGCAGCAGGTTAATCCACGGTCCCTGTGCTTATGCGAAGAAGAAATCCTACAGATTGACGGTTGGGAGGAACGAGCGAAAAGAAAGGCGCCTGTCCAGAATGGTCAGGCGCCTCGATACTCTGGTATCTGACTTGAAAGTGCTTAGAAGCTGGTCCAACCGCCGTCCACGTTGAGCTGGGCGCCGTTGACGTAGTGGGCCTCATCGGAGATGAGGTAGAGGATCGCGTTGGCGATGTCCTCAGGGAAGCCGGTGATGTTGTTGCCGTCCCAGTCCACGCCGAGCGCCACCGCGCCGCGCACGTTGTAGATCTCATTGCCCTCGAGGTCCATGATGTCGCGGTCGGGCCACTTCTCCATAGCGTTGCCCAGGATGTCGGTGACGCAGGCGCCGGGATTCACTACGTTGGTGCGCACGTTGCGGAAGCGGTACGTGTGCGCCAAGTTGCGGGCCAGGCCGAGCACCGCGTGCTTGGACGTGATGTAGGCAGCGCCTGCAGAGCTGCCCACCTGGCCGCCCACGGAGCCCACGATGCAGATGTTGGCGGGAAGCCCCTCGTGATCCCACAGCAGCGGCAGGCAGTCGCGGCACATGCGGAAGCAGCTGTTGACGTTGACGTCCATCACGTAGTCGTACAGCTCGTCATCGGTCTTGTGCGCGGGGCACATGAGGTCGAGCACGCCTGCGATGTAGAGCAGGCTATCGAGGGTGCCGTACTTCTCCTTGACAATGTCGATGGCCTGCTGGCGCACGGATGCGTCACAGACGTCTCCACCCACAAAGTCGATGGTGCCAGGGCCGTCGGTCAGCTCCTCGTCCTCGACGAGCTCCTCCCAAGCTTCCTCGTTGAGGTCGAGCACCACGAGCTTCGCACCCTGGCGGTAGAGTGCACACACGGTTGCCGCACCCATGCCACAGGCGCCGCCCACAACCAGGATGACCTTGTCTTTGTTGGTTGACATAGCGTTCCCTCCCTATACCCAGCGCGGCTCGACGACAATGGCCGGGCTATCGTTGGGGCCGATGGTCACGTGCGTGCCGAGCGGGCACTTCTTCGCGTCCACCACGCCAAAGCCGATGTTCTTGTCAACGGTGTAGCCGTAGATGAACGCCGGCGCATAGCCCACGGGCACGCCGCGCTTGCGGATGATCTCCTTCTGGGCGATGTCCTCGTAGCTCTCGCGCTCGATCTCTAGGCCCACAAACGCGCGCCTCTCACCAGCCGCGTGAGCCGCAGCCAGCGCATCCTTGCCAAAGAAGTCCTTGTCCATATGCACGGACCAGCCGAGGTTGGCCTCGTACGGCGTGAGGTGATGGTAGTCCTGACGCAGCGCCATGCCTTTCTCCATGGGAAGCGAGCGCACGTACACCTCAAGCGTCGTCAGGCGCGGAGCGCCAAACGGCGCCGCAGCCGCCTCAATGGCCTGTGCCACGGCGGCGGAATCCGCACGCTTGCAATAGACTTCGTAGCCCAGCTCGCCCGTGAAGCCGCCCCGGTCGACAACAACGGCAACCTCACCCACGTGCGCCTCAATGATCTGGAAGCGCTTGAGCCCGTCCACGGCACCATCCAGCAGTGCATCCATCACCTTCGCGGAGTTTGGCCCCTGCACGGCGTACATGTCCCACTCCTGCGTCACGTCCTCGTACGCTACGTCAAAGCCCTCGCAGTGCGCGTCAAACCAGCGCACCGCATGCGGGCCGTACAGCGTGGAGAGCCACCACAGGCCACCACCGCGGTTGAACGCCACGAGGTCGTCGATGATCTCGCCCTTCTCGTCCAGCATGGTGGTGTACTTGCCCCTGCCCTCAGCTGTGCCAGCAATGCGGTTCACCAGCATCCAATCCAGGAAGCGCTCCGCGTCGGGGCCGCTCACCGTAACCAGGTCATGCGTCCAGCGATACCAACCAGCGTTCTCGCGCACTGCCTTGGCCTCGGCACGCGCGACCTCATCGTCCTTGAACAGCATCTCTAACCACTCCCCTCTTAGAGCGCGCGATCGTCAATCTTACGGCCCACAGTGATGAGGTAGTCGTCCTCATCCTCATCGATCCAGACTGACCACTCCGGGCTGACCAGCGTGTGGCAGGCACCGTTCCACTGGGCCTCGTAACCCATCGTGATCTCCTCAAGCGGTGCCATCTCAAAGCGGCCCTCGAAATCTTCCTGGCTCACGCGGATCTCAACGCCGTCGGCGTCGAAGGCCTCCCACTCGTGCGGCACCAACTGGCAGCCCAGCACGGCGTCGATGTAGGCACCCATGACGCGCGGGTCGTTGTCGCCAATCTCGCGCGGGATGTCCAGCCACGCGCGCAGGCCCTCGCGGGCGAAGTAGTCCACGAAGGAGTTCTTGCCAGCCGTGGCAAAGACGATGCGCAGGATGCGCTCAAACTCATCGTCGTCCTCCGCCATGTCGCGGATGGCAATGAGCGGGAAGCTGATGGACCAGACCCAGCCCATCTGCGCCACCCAGTTGTACTGCCACTCAAGCGAGTTCTCCTCGCCGAAGGCCTGCACGTACTGGCCGTTGCGCAGGCCCTGGGCGTGCTTCACGCGGCGCTCGGGCGGCGTGTCGTGCACCGGCTGCGTGGGCTGTCCGCGATGGTCCAGCCAGCTCTGGTGCTCGAGGTTGAAATGGTCAAGTCGCTCCGCCACCACACGGCAGTGGGGGTTGCCGCAGCCGCGGGCCTCGCACATGTTGAGAGCCACGTCATTGGTGATGGCACCGTGCTCCCCACCTGCGGCGATATCAAAGTTTGCCGTAAACATGGCCGTGGTCATGTTGCACATCTCGGAGCCCACGATGTCCCACGGGCAGGAGTCCAGCTCCTTCTCAACGCGGTTCTCGGTGAACTGGATCACGCGACCGGCCATGTCCTCGGCCTCGTCGCCGTAGTCACCCCAGATACCGCCGATCCATGCCGCGCGCTTCACCAACTCGGGGATGTTCCACTCGTCGTAGAAGGCGTTGAGGTACTGGAAGAGCTCATCCTCGCCGCCCGCGCACGCAGCGCAGTTCATCATGTTGGCAATCTCGCAGATCTGCGAGGTGCGGTCCTCCCAGTCGTCGTTCAAAAGGCGCATCACCTGGAAGATGTTGGCCGAGAAGGCCGCAATGGTCCGCAGGCAGTAGCTGTACGCCTCCTTCTCGGGAATGATCTTGCCAAAGGCCGTCTCCACGCCACGATGCGTGTCGACATGAGCGAGCAGGGCCATGTCCTCTCCTTCCTTCAGGCGCGCTGACGCGGCGCGCACGGGTCCCTGCCTGCCAGTCTGTGGCCTGAAGCTTCGGTCCACCAGCATGCAAACCGTCGAAAAGAAGGTATGCTACCCCTTCTGTTTGTAGGGTGCTGAACATATGCATATAACGCGAACGGTCCTCCTCGCTACATTTGCCCTTATCTGCGCAACTCTTGCCGCACCGCATGCATAATGAAGACACAGCAACATGGTTGCCTGGCAAAGGCCATACAGTTTGGGGCATATCCAACATGAAGCTCAACGCAGACGTGATCTTTGACAACCTTCCACAAGACTGGAACGCTCGGCTTTTGGGCACGCCCGACAAGTCGCTTCAGCTCAGGCGGCCAGAGCTCTTCGAGACCACCATGCGCGAGTTTCGAAACGACCACCTCTACGTGCTCCGCGAAGAGCGCCTGCCCCAGCGCGTGCGGGTCGAGCCGCGTGCCGTCATCGTCTGCCTCGGGCCAGGGCGCCGCACCCGCTTCTTTGCAGAGCGTTGCTGCGTCATCCAACTGCCCGACGTGGACTTCTACGGCGCCTTCAACACCATACAGCGCACCTTTGACCGCTACGATGCATGGGAGGAGGCGCTGGACGCCATCATCGAGGGCGATGCCAACGTGCCCGACATGCTTGCCCAGTCGGGAGACGTGTTTGGCAATCCCCTATCCGTCATCGACGCGCAGTTCTCTTTTCTCGGCCAGTGGGAGCACGATGACGCGTCCGACCTCGCGACACTTGCCGGCCTTGATGCGAGTTCCATCCTCAATCCCGAGGCGTTTGCCAGCTACATCGCCGAGCGAGACCTCTCCATGGACGTGGCCGAGCCCTTTGTCCTCGACCTGCTGGGCACGCGGACGCTCAACGCCAACCTCCTCGATGCGGGAACCTACCAAGGATGCCTGACGGTATACTGCGAGCGCCGTGACTTTCGACCGAGCGACATCCAGCTTGCGGGCTTTTTGGCAACCAAGCTCGTCCAAGCAATAAACCGCAGGTCAACC
The DNA here is from genome assembly GCA_002449555.1 of Atopobiaceae bacterium UBA7016. Classification (GTDB taxonomy): domain Bacteria; phylum Actinomycetota; class Coriobacteriia; order Coriobacteriales; family Atopobiaceae; genus UBA1367. The sequence goes on from DJXA01000116.1 coordinate 13,457, forward strand.
ATGCCAGGCTCGGACGGTACCTCGCTGAAGCGCATCCTCATGAACCTTGTTGACGAGCTTCCGCTCGACGGCAAGGAGCAGGCCATGCTGGAGGCGCGCGGCGCTGACCAGTCGTTCGTGTGCGTCCGCATAAGGCTTAACCACCGCCTGAGCCAGCTGCCGATTGGCTACGTCTGCGCCATGGTCGAGAGCACGCTTCCCGGAAGCATCGCCTTCGAGCATCACCGCACCTCGGTGGTGGCCTTTGTGAACATTGGGCCGCTGCGCGATGGAAACGGATCCTATCACGACGAGTTGATCAGGCGGCTACGGCCGTTTGTCACCTCTCTGCACGCAAAGGCGGCTGTCAGCGACCCAGTGAGCAGTCTGGCACGAGCGCGGCTCTTCTTCCTGCAGGCGAGCACCACGCTGGAGAACGGCTCGCTCATGGACCCCGACGCGTCCATCTACGAGTTCCAGGACTACGCCCTTACGGGGATGGTCATCAACGCGTTGGGCGACATGCCCATCGACATGTTCTTCTCTGAGGGCCTGCGCAGGCTGGTAGCGCACGACGCGTCTTCTCACACCAGCTACCTCGAGACGCTTCGCTCTTTGCTCGACCACAACATGAGCGTAACGAAGACGGCCCGAGCGCTCTATGTACACCGCTCCACGCTGCTCGAACGCCTTGCACGCATCCAGCGCATCCTTGGTGAGGACCTTAATGACCCCGACATCCGCTTGCGGCTACAGATCATTTTGAAGGCCCTCTCCATACGCGAGGCGTTTTAGCTCGCGCGAAACATGGGCCCGGAGGCGCTATCCCGCTTGTGGGATAGCGCCTCCGGGCCCATGTCTTGTGAGGTTCGAATAGTGCGCCTAGCCCTCGATGGCCTTCAGGCGAGCATCGATCTCGTCGAGGTTGTCAGCCAGCTCCTTGGCCTGCGGGAAGCTTGCCAGCTTGCGCAGGGTGAGTCCCATGACCATCTTCATCTGCGGGTCCTTGGTGAAGCCGGGGCTGTACTCGCTGATGATGGCCGCAGCCTCGGGGTTCTTCGCGAGCTTCCTGCACTTGTCGTCAACAGAGAATGCCATGGTGTCCTCCTTGTTCGGACGCTAACGTTGAGCACATTCTCGCGTCTGGCGAAGCTCTGCCCTAGACCACCAATTGCCGCAGTTTCAGCCCTCCCGCACCCACAAACCGTACGGGTGCAACTCGGGTTCGGAACCCATGTCCCATTTGCAACGCGGGTTCGGAACCCGTGTCCCGCGAGGTTATGCGGCGTCCTTCTGCTCCCTGAGCAGCAGCGCGGCATTGACCACCACGAAGACCGAGCCAAAGTTGTGCCAGAGCGCACCTGTCGCCGGCGAGAGCACGCCCAGCGCAGAGAGCACGACCGCGGAAAGGTTGATGATGAGCGACACGACAAAGTTTACTCTGATCTTGTCCATCACCCGGTGCGACAGGCCGAAGAGGTAGGGCAGGTTGCGAATCTCGTCACCCACGAGGATGGCGTCCGCTGCCTCCACCGCGATATCAGAGCCAATGCCGCCCATAGCCACGTCAAACGGCAGTACCGATGCCAGCACGCGCGTGATGCTCGCCACCAGCGACACGGCAGACACGATCGCGCACACGAGCATGACCTTTGGATCGTTCTCCAACCATTTTGTGAGCATGATCGTCCTCCTACCAAACAAACATACAATTTATCCGTTACCGAATACTATATTCGTTTACAATGTAGCAGGATGGATTTGCCCAGCTCAAGGGTCAGCTTATGGCCACCGTTCCATACCGAACAACAGGCCAGAAGGTGTTTAGAGAGGATACATGGACAGAAGACAGCGACGCTCACGCGCCTCCATCATGAAGGCCTTCATGCAGCTTCTGAGCGAGAAGGACTACGCGCACATCACCGTGCAAGAGATCATCGACGCGGCCGATGTGGGCAGGACGACGTTCTACGCGCACTTTGAGACCAAAGACGCCCTGTTGGAGACGTTCTGCGAGGAACTCTTTTCCCATGCGTTTGCCGCGCATCTCTCAAACGAGCCGACGCACGACTTCTCGCATCAGAAGAGTCTGGAGACGCGCATCACGCACGTGCTGTACCACCTGGCCGATGACATGGACGCGCTTCGCGGCATCATGTCCGAGGGCAACGACAGCGTGTTCGCGCGCATCTTCAAGCGCTATCTAGCGGACGTGTTTGCGGAGTCCGAGCTGGTTGAGGCCGAGGGGGTCCCGCAGGACTACCTCATTAACCACGCGGTCTGTGACTTCATGGAGGCCGTACGCTGGTGGGCGCGCAACCCTTCCTACACGCCAGAAGACATCAGCCGCTTCTTCTTCATCACCGCTCTGCCCCAAGCCAACTGAAGTGGGACACGGGTTCCGAACCCGTGTCCCATC
>DJXA01000116.1:15979-21663 GCA_002449555.1 Atopobiaceae bacterium UBA7016
AACGCGGGTTCCGAACCCGTGTCCCGCGGCTAGGCGTTCTTCATGATGACGGCGGAGACGTTGTTGGCGATGGCCTTGCAGTAGTCGAGCGTGTGCTCCATCTGGTCAAGCAGGCTCTTCCACTTCAGCACGTGGATGGGGTCGTCAGGCCGGTTGAAGATGTGGCCCAGCGCATCGCGATACGCAATGTCACCCTCGTCCTCCAACGAGCCAATCTTTCGAGCCAGCTCCTTGACCTTCGCATCCGTCCTGAAGTCGTGGAAGCGCGCAAACAGCTCCTCCATGTTGGTCATGCACTCAACGATAAGCGCCGTCATCTGCGCCGCCTCGGGAATCATCTCGTGCACGTCAAAGATCTCGTAGCGCGCCGAGGTGCCTTCCGCCAGGTCACCCACCTCGCCAAGGTCGCGTGCGAGCGCGCCAAGGTCTTCGCGGTCAAACGGCGTGATAAAGCTGGTGTTGAGCTCTTCAAGAATCTTGTTCTCGGTGGCGTCGCAGGCAATCTCAAGCGCGGCCACCTCGGGAATGCGGCCCTTTGACTCCGGCCAGCCCTTCGTGACCTCGTCCCACACCGTGACGGCGGCAAGCACATCCTTGCTCAGGGCGTGCAGCATCTCGTAAAACTGGTCTTCCTTACGACTCGCGCGGCTCATCTGCATCAGCTCCTCGTGCACCTCTCAGTCCAAACAGACCCGTGACACCAAGATACTTAGCACAAAAGAACCGCCCGCAAAGCCTGCGGGCGGTGTCAAATGTGTCACTTTCGGCACAAGGGCTTTCCAGCACGGGAGCCGCGCACGGGCCCCAAGCCCCTACAGCTTGAACAGGCGGAGCAGCTCGTCGCGCGGACCAAGCACGAGGACCTTCTCTCCCCTGCCCAGCACGGTCTCGGCGCTGATACTCATGTTCATCTTGCCGCCCTCGCTGACGCCAAGGATGTTTGCGTCATAGGCACGGCGAATGTTGAGGTCCACGATGCGCTTGCCCGCCCACTCGCGCGGCACCTCGACCTCAAAGATGGTGTAGCCATCGGCAAGCTCGATGTAGTCGAGGATGTTGTCTGCGCTGAAGCGCATGGCCGTCCACTTGCCCAGCTGGCGCTCGGGGAACACGACGTCGTCGGCGCCGCAGCGGAAGAGCAGACGCTCCTGCAGCTCGCTCGTGGCGCGTGCCACCACCTTGCGGGCACCCATGTCCTTGAGAAGCGACGCGGTCTCGAGCGACGCCATGAAGTTGTCGCCGATGGCCACCACGCAGAGGTCGAAGTCGTCGATGCCCAGCGTCTGCAGGAACTCCTCGTCCGTGCTGTCGCCAATCTCGGCGCTGGCGACAAATGGCAGCACCTTGTTGATCTTCTCTTCTGTCAGATCCACGGCAAGGATCTCGTGGCCGAGGTTGTGCAGGGTCTCGATGGTGTAACGACCAAACCTACCCGTGCCAACCACCAGAACGTTCTTGGCCATGGCCTTCCTTTCTTCGAATGAAAACTAACGCGGTCTCTCAGCCTATCCGACGCTGAGCCGCTCGCTGGGATACTTCGCCGCAGAGGCGGACTCAGGGTTCGAGAACGCATACGCCATTGTAAGGCCACCGATGCGGCCGAAGAACATGAATCCGATAAGCAGCAGCTTGGAGCGCATCCGGAGCGACGGCGTGATGCCGGTGCTCAGGCCGACGGTGGCGAGGGCCGACGCGCACTCGAACATGGCGTTGAGTGCCGGCACCTCCTCGTAGACGCAGATGAACATCGAGCCCACGGCCCAAAGCATCGTGTAGACCACAAAGAACGCAAACGCCTTGCGCACGAGATCGGGATCGATGCGCCGACCAAAGGCGGTGGTGTCACGATCCTGCAGAAGCACCGCACGCGTTGCCATCAGGCAGACCATGAGGGTGGTCACCTTGATGCCGCCGGCCGTAGAACCTGACGAGCCGCCGATAAGCATCAGAAGGCCTGTGAGGAGCCGACCGCTCTCGGTCATGAAGCCGTAGTCAACCGAGGCAAAGCCTGCGGTTCGCGGCGTGACCGCACAGAAGAACGAGAGCAACAGGCGACGCTTCAGGCCGATTCCTCGAAACTCGTAATAGAAGAAGAGCAAAAACGGGATGAGCAACAGAAAGAAGGTGCCCGCAAGCACCAGCTTGGTCTGCAGGCGGTAGCGACGGATGTGACGACCATGCCTGCGCACGTCATCCCAGGTCAGAAAGCCGATACCACCAAAGATGATGAGCCCCGCCGTTACCAAGATGACCACTGGGTCAGATTGGTAAGCAATGAGCGAGCTGAACTCGACGTGGCCGCCCAGGATATCGAAGCCCGCGTTACAGAACGCCGAGACCGAGTGGAAGATGGCATACCAAATGCCGATAAGGCCATAGTCGCGCACGAAGGCGGGGGCGACGAGCAGGGCACCTATGCCCTCTGCCGCAAGCGAGACCGTCAGGATGAAGCTAAGCAGCTGGTTGATGCCGCCAATCTGGGGCACCGAAAGCGCATCTCTGAGGATGCTGCGCCGCACGATACTGCGCCCGCGGTCTGCCAGCACGCGGAAGAACAAAACGCTGGTCACGAAGCCCAAACCACCCAGCTCAATGAGCACGAGGATGACCGCCTGACCAAAGGGCGTCCACGCGGTGGCCGAGTCGTGCACCACCAGACCCGTCACGCAGACTGCCGAGGTGGAGGTGAACAGCGCGTCAATCAGCCTGACGCGCTGTTCACCCGCATACGAGAACGGCAACATGAGGAGGAAAGTCCCCACGAGGATGAGGCCCGCAAAGAGGGCCAGAATCACGCGAGAGCTCGAAATCGTGCCCCGCTGACGGAAGAGCTTGAGTATCCTGTCCGCCATGATTGGCGTGCCTCCGCTTGGTTATGCCAGGTCCTGCGCCTGGGCCTTGAGCTGCGCGATGGTCTGCTCGAGCTCTGCCGCCTGAGCGCGCTTCTTCTCGATGACCTCGGGCGCCGCCTTGGCAACGAAGCCCTGGTTACTGAGGGTGCGCGTCACGCTGGCGAGGTCCTTCTCCGCCTTGGCGAGGTCCTTCTCCACGCGCTTGGCCTCAGCGGCAAGGTCAACCAGGCCGCCGACCACGACGAAGATCTCGAGGCCGCCGTCGAGCACCGTGATGGAGCCCATGGGCTTGTCCTGGTGCGCACCCAGCGCGAGCTGATCGACGCGGCCGACGCTGGTGATGAAGCCACGCTGGCGCTCGAGCACGCCGGCGTCCTCGACGGAGGAGCGCACGCAGATGTCGAGCTCGGTCTTGGGCGACAGGCGGTAGCGCGCACGCGTGGAGCGAGCGGCAGAGACCACACGACGGGCAAGCTCGAACTCGCGCTCGGCGGCATCGTTCACAAAGCCAGCCAGCGACTCGGGCTCAGGCCAGGAGGCAAGCATCAGGAACTGCGCGTCGTGCGCGTCGAGGCCGCTCGCCGGCAGCGCGTCCCAGACCTTCTCGGTCACGAACGGCATCACCGGGTGCAGCAGGCGCAGCGACACGTCGAGCACGTACACGAGGTTGCGCTGCACCTGCAGCTTCTCCTCGGCGGAGCCACCCAGCAGGCGGCCCTTGCAGAGCTCGATGTACCAGTCGCAGACCTCGTTCCAGAAGAACGACTGAATCTCGCGCGAGTAGTCGCCCAGCTGGTAGGTCTCGAGCGCCTCGGTTGCGCTGGCCACCATCTTGGCAAGGCGAGAAAGCATCCAGGCGTCCTCGGGCGTCTCAGCCTTAGGCGCACCAGGCTCGTAGCCGTCCAGGTTCATCTGGACGAAGCGGCTCGCGTTCCAGATCTTGGTGACGAAGCCGCGGGCCTGCTCGGTGCGCGGGCTGTCGATGAGCTGGTGCGTCTTCTTGTCGATGTTGGCATCGAACTTGACGTCCTGGTTGTTGGTGATGAGCGTCAGCAGGTTGAAGCGCATGGCGTCGGCGCCGTACTTGTTCATGAGGTCCATGGGGTCAACGCCGTTGCCCTTGGACTTGCTCATGCGGCTGCCGTCTTTGGCGAGGATGGTGGCATAGATGTAGACGTCCTCGAAGGGAATCTCGTCCACGAAGTAGAGCGAGCTCATGACCATGCGGGCAACCCACAGCGCGATGATGTCACGGGCGGTGACCAGCACCTTGGTGGGGTGATGTCCCACCATCTGCTCGGGGTGGTCAGGCCAGCCCTGCGTGGCAAACGTCCACAGCTGGGAGCTGAACCAGGTGTCCAGCACGCCCTCGTCCTGGTGCACGTGATGGCCACCGCAGTGCGGGCAGACATCCGTGTCCTCCATGAGGGCGTCCTCCCAGCCACAGTCCTCGCAGGTGAAGACCGGAATGCGGTGGCCCCACCACAGCTGGCGGCTGATGCACCAGTCCTTGAGGTTCTCCATCCAGGTGAGGTAGGTGTCGGTCCAGCGTGCCGGGTGGAAGGTGACGTCACCGTTCTTGACGACCTCGATGGCGCGCTCCTTCAGGCGGTCAACGGCCACGAACCACTGCTCGGAAAGCCAAGGCTCCAGCGTGGAGTCGCAGCGGTAGCAGTGCATGACGGAGTGGTCGTGCTCGTCGACCTCGCCCAGCAGGCCGTGCTCGTCAAACCACTTGACGACAGCCTCGCGGCACTCGTCGCGGTCCATGCCGGTGAACTCGCCGTAACCCTCAACGACCACCGCGTGCTCGTCAAAGATGTTGATCTGCTCGAGGCCGTGGGTCTGGCCCATGGCGTAGTCGTTGGGGTCGTGCGCGGGGGTGACCTTCACGAAGCCCGTGCCGAAGCCCGCGTCGACGTGCCAGTCGGCAAAGATGGGGATCTCGCGGTTGACGATGGGCAGCATAACGGTCTTGCCCACGAACTTGGCCTTGTCCGGATCCTGCGGAGAGACGGCGATGCCCGTGTCGCCCAGCATGGTCTCGGGACGGGTGGTGGCAACCTCGATGTACTCGACGCCGTCGACCGGTTCGGTCAGCGGGTAGCGCAGGTGCCACAGGTGGCCCTTCTCGTCACGATACTCGGCCTCGTCGTCAGAGATAGCCGTGGTGCAGCTGGGGCACCAGTTGACAATGCGCTTGCCGCGGTAGATGAGGCCGTCGTGGTACCAGTCGCAGAAGACCTTGCGCACAGCCTTGGCGTACTCGGGGCTCATGGTGAACTTCTCGTCATCGAAGTCGATGGAGCAGCCCATGCGCTTGATCTGGTCGATGATGATGCCACCGTACTCGCGACGCCAGTCCCAGCACGCGTCCAGGAACTTCTCACGGCCAATCTCAAGGCGCGAGATACCCTCTTCCTTCAGCTTCTTGTCCACCTTGGTCTGCGTGGCGATGCCGGCGTGGTCGGTGCCGAGGATCCAACGCGTAGAGAAGCCGCGCATACGGTAGTAGCGCGTCAGGGTGTCCTGGATGGTGTCGTCCATGGCATGACCCATGTGCAGCACGCCCGTCACGTTGGGCGGCGGAATGACGATGGTGCGGTCGCCCACGCCCTTGGAGCGCTTGTAGCAGCCAGCCTCCATCCACTGGTCAACGAGCTGAGGCTCGACCTCTTGGGGATCGTATGTCTTGGGCATCTCTTCCACAATGACACCTCTCATGAGTCGTTTTCTGCAACTTAAGTAGAATAGCACGTAGGAAGCACTATGGCTGTGGCGAGAGGGGCCTGCATGGAAACCGCAACGGACCGTTTACGGCTCATTCTGGGC
>DJXA01000238.1 GCA_002449555.1 Atopobiaceae bacterium UBA7016
CTGTGCGCCTTCGCCCTCATGCTGATGGGTGTCGTCAGCTGGAAGGAGTTCCGCGACAACATCTTCGCTCCCGTCATCCTGATGATGGCTGGCGTCATCCCCGTGGCCAACGCGCTTGCTGACTCCGGCCTCAGCGCCATGATTGGCGAGGGCGTGGCAGGCTTCGCTGGTGCGTGGTCGCCGTTCATGATCGTCTTCGTGTTCTCGCTGCTCACCTCCACCTGCGCCACCTTCACTGGCTCCAACATCGGCTCCGCCTTCATCTTCTGTCCCATCGCCGTCGCTACCTGCATCCAGCTGGGCGTCAGCCCGCTGGCTGCCTGCGCTGCCGTCATGCTCTCCGCCTGGCAGGGTGGCTACATGCCCGTCGACGGTCTGCCGGCCATGATCTACGGCATGGGCAAGTACACACTGCCCGAGTTCTGGAAGTTCACCGTGCCCATGTACTTCATCCGCATCGCGGCTATGTCCCTGGGCGCCATCCTCGTCTTCCCGATGTAAGCCTTTTCCCTTCCTTGGTGCCCCGCCCGCCCCTTCGGGCGGGGCACCGTCCCCGTCCTTAACCATCTGCCCACTTTTGCTTGAGAGGTGAGTCGCATGTCTGAGATCAGGTATTGGAGCTATGCGTCCACAAGGTCCTGCGCCGACCCGGTGCGCACCGTGGTCCTGTGCGTGCCCGACGCCTGCGTGCGCAGCCTTGACGGCGTGGCGGCATTTGCCCGCGAGAGTGGTTGGATGGATGAGGTCGAGGCCGAGGGCGGCGTCATCGTGGCGCCGGTCGTGCCGGACGGCTGGGCAAGTGCCCCCGCCGACCTGGCCCGCGAGGTGTATCGCGCTGCCTGCCGACAGTTGATGGCGCCGGCGCGCATGTCCATTCCTGGGCGCGCCGGAGGCCTCTGGGCTTGGGAGCCGCTCATCAGCCTGGTTGGCTACCAGGAGGGTGCCGTGCACGCCGGCGGCGTGATGGTGGCGTACCCCGCCTTTGCTGCCTCCTACGTGCTGGTCGACGGCTGCCCCGCAGACCTTTCACGCGGAGACGAGGCCTCTGACCACTGGTTTGTTGTCCATCCGTCCGGCGCCTACCACGCGCTTAACCGCGAGGTGCCGGTGGCAGCGTGGCTCATGGGCTCCGCCTGCGATGGGGCGCTAGTCGCGCACCTGCGCGCGGCGGGTGGCCCCAGCTGGAGCCTGCGAGAGTCTCCCGAGCTTACGGGTGCGGATCCCGCCCTGGCCGCGCGTGCCATGCGCGAGTTTGTCTGTCACGTGATCCGCTGGAAGAACGGCCCCGACGGCGAGCTGGCTTGGCACCAGAGCCGCCAGGAGTTCTATCTGGACGGCCGCTTTGACCACCGCGTGGTGGAGCTGGGCTACACGTCCTACCACTATGCGCTGCATCTGCCGGAGGGCATGACGCGCGAGGAGGCCTGGGGCCTGCCGCTGGTCATCTCCATCCATGGCAGGGGAGAGCCCGCATACCTCTTTGCCGACAAGAACGGCTGGGAGGCCCTGGCCGACGAGACCCGCGCCTTCATGGTGGCCGTGCCCGACTCTCCCTATAACGTCTGGCTGGCCGACCGCGACGCCGAGGTGCTCGAGCGCCTGATTGACGACGTTGTCGAGGCCTATGGCTGCGACCGCACGCGGGTGTACGCGACGGGCTTCTCGAACGGCGGCGCCTACATCTGCCAGCAGGCCACCACGCGTCCGTGGCTCTTTGCCGCCGTGTCCCCATGGAACGCGCCTTCAAAGGAGGCCATCACGGGCAGCGGCATGGGCGACTACTTCTATCACCCCTCCTTTGCCGCGGGCGACTACGAGCTGCCCTTCTGGATCTGCACAGGCGACTCCGACGACAAGGGAGTGGTTGACCGCACGACAGACCTTGTGGAAGTGCTTCCGCCCAACGGCTGTGCGCGTGAGAGCGAGCAGGTCTGGGACGGCACCAACCGCTACACCGCCGAGGCGGGCTACGCGCAGGGCGAGCGCCTGACCTCGCGCGTGTTTGCTAACGCCGACGGCAGCGTGCGCGTGGGGCTCACCACGGCGCGCGACATGCCCCACGGTGCCATCGCCGACGAAGCGCGGGCGGCATGGGCGTTTATGAGCAGGTTCACGCGGCCTGAGGGCTCGCACACGGTTGAGGAGGTACGGGCATGAGAAACGACGTCAACCCGCTGGTGAGCCACTCGCCGTTTGGCGGCGAGCTCATCGAGGAGCTGGTGCTGGGAACCACCTCGGGCAAGCTGAACCCCGAAAACGACGTGGACGTGGCCCGCGGCGCGGACCGCACCATGTACTCCTACGTGCCCAAGAGCGGATGCCCGCACCCCAAGCAGGGGCAGGTCCTCATGGTGCTGCGCGACGACGCCACCTTCGAGAGTGCGCAGGCGCTGCTTGAGGGCCTGGGCCTGGCTGAGCTTGCCGAGGACAACCACTTTGTGGTGCTCTTCCCCAACCCGCTTGAGGGTGGTTGGAACTATGCGGCCGACCCCGCCCGTGACGACGATGCGGACTTCCTCGTGCGCTGCTTTGCCGCGCTGCCGGGCTCCAAGGGCGGCGTTGCCGGCTTCAACGGCCTGATCTTCTACCTGGCCACCACGCCCGAGAGCTCGGCCATGGCCGCCACGCTGGCTGCCAAGCGCCCGCTTGATGCCGCCGCGCTCATGGTGGGCGCCTTCCCGGAGGGCTTCGAGGCTCCCGAAGGTGAGGGTGCCGAGCAGGTGGCCTGGCTCTACGACAGCAACGCGGCGTACGCCCAGCGGCTGTGCGCCCAGAACGCGGCCACGGTGACCACCGAGCTTGCCCGTGGCGTGGTCTGCCACGCAAATGCCGAGAACCCGTGCGTGCGCCACTACGAGTCTCCCAACGGCCTCTCTGCCGACGAGGTGCGCGACGCCTGGGAGCAGATGTTCTCCGAGACGCGCCGTTGGCGCAACGACACCTACGGCATCTACCAGCCGCGCATTGACTTTGCGGCGCGTGGCTTCGTCTCTCACGTCGAGGACACGTCGCTCGGCCTTTCCGATGGCCTTCCGCGCACGTGGTTTGAGTACGTGCCCGAGCGCCTGCGCGACGCCACCGAGCCGATGCCGCTCGTCATCTACCTGCACGGCATCAACTGCATGGGCCTCTACGGCGCCGAGCAGAGCGGCTGGGCCGACCTCGCCGACCGCGACGGCTTCGCCTGCGTCTTCCCCGACGCCACCATCGAGATGCGCTGGAACGGCTGGGACGACCCGCGCCTGCCTTCCGACATGGACTTCATTCTCGCGCTCATCGAGCACATGGGCCAGATCGTGCCCATCGACCGCCGCCGCATCTACGTCTCGGGCTTCTCCATGGGTTCGATGAT
>DJXA01000214.1:0-7294 GCA_002449555.1 Atopobiaceae bacterium UBA7016
TCGACAGCCTGCCAAGCGTGGACCCACCGCGCTTGTCGCTGCGGTTGGCAAAGGTCTGCGTAGGCACGTCCGCCGCACGACACACAGCCAGGAAGGCGGCGCGACTGAAGGCATCGGTAGTGTAAAGCTGGCTCGCGTGCTCCTTGACCACCACGCCGCCGTTCAGCTGAGGGCGGTTCTGGGCGTCCGCCGCCTCGGGATGGTTGGGGTGCACCGCATGGGCGTTGTCGCAGCTCAGCATGAGCGAGCCCGCCAAGGCGCGCAGGTACTCCTGCTCGTCCTTGCCTAGGGCCGCGTTGAGGCGCACCAGCGCGTCGCGCAGGAAGGTGGAAAGCGCCCCCTGCTTAGAGCCCGAACCGACCTCCTCGTTATCAAAGAAGGCGCAGACCGACACGTCGTGCGGGTTGTCGCTCGCAAGGAAGCCCTTGAGCGTGGCGAAGTCGCACTGCAGGTCGTCCAGCTTGGGAGACGACACAAACTCCTGCGCGGCGCCCCAGACGGTGCCGGGCGTACGGTTGACCAGGTTCAGGTCGTACGAGAGCACCTGCCCGGGCTCCACCCCAAGCTCGCCGGCAAGCAGCGCAAGGAAGTCCTCACCTGTAAGCTCCCCCGCAGAGAAGAGCGGACAGAGATCCACCTGCCGATTGAACGCATAGCCCTCGTTGACCTCGCGGTTCATGTGAATGGCGAGGCTCGGGATGATGAGCAGGTCGCGATCGATGAACAGCAGTCGCGAGCTGACGGCGCCTCCCTCGTCAACCATGACGCGCCCAGCCAACGTCAGTGGGCGGTCAAACCAGGTGTAGTCGATCATCCCGCCGTAGCCCTCAACGTTCAGGCGCACGTAGCCGTCGGGCCCTTCCAGCGCGGGCACGGCCTTTACCTTGTAGGTGGGCGAGTCGGTGTGCGAAGCGCTCATCTGAAAGTGATAGCTGTCCAGCTGCACCCCCACCTTGAAGGCGACCAGGCTCGAACCGTTGCGAACGGTGTAGTAGCTGCCACCAGGCACAACCTGCCATGCCGCGCCTTCCGGCAGATAGACAAACCCCGCCTCGTCAAGCATGCGCCTAATAGACGCGACAACATGAAAGGGGCTTGGGCTTTGCGCGATGAAGTCGACAAGCTCGTGAGCCGTAGCTAGATAGTCCATGGACGTTCCTCTCAATTGGTACCTACATCAAACAATACCGCATTCCAGAGGCCGTGACACCCACGCAATGCGCGGGGTGTATGCTTGGATAAAAGAACGCGCCCACGAAGGGAGAGCCTCATGCCTCAGGGTCTCATAGCAAGCTCTGGCCAATTCACCACCTTTGGCATCTTCTTGCGTCTGGCCGCCGCCACGCTTGCGGGCCTTTTGGTGGGCCTCGAGCGCGAGGCCAAGAACAAGGGTGCGGGCATCAAGACGCACGTGCTCGTCTGCATTGGGTCAGCGCTGTGCATGATTGTGGGCGAGTACGTCTACCTGCAGTTTCCTGATGGGGCAGACATCACGCGCATCGGTTCGAGCGTCGTCTCGGGCGTGGGCTTTCTAGGCGTCGGCACCATCATCGTCACGGGCAATCGCGAGGTGCGCGGCCTGACCACCGCAGCGGGCCTGTGGGCATGCGCCTGTATCGGCCTTGCTGCTGGTGCGGGGTACATCGAGGGCGTGTTGCTGACGCTTGGCTTCGTGATGTTCGCACTACTGGTGCTGCGCTACTTTGACAAGGCGCTCAGCCGCCTCTCCAAGGACTTCGACCTCTACGTCGAGATTGACGAGAACCACAACGTCAAGCACTTCCTGCACGAGCTGCGCCGCATGGACGTCACCTTCACCAACGTGCGCTTCACCAAGAGCAACGCCCCGGGCGACGGTCCCATCGTAATGCTGTCGGCAACCGCGCCAAAAATCGCGCAGCGCGAGCTAGTGGTAGAGCACCTGAGAGACCTCGAGTACGTACGCTACCTCGAGGATTTCTGACGTACGGCCCTCGGTCGGCTAGCACGCGGCCCCTCCCCACATAACGCTCCCCCATCGATTGTGCGCAGCCTGTGGAGATGCGCTGCCACGTGATCTGGCAGGCCACGCGCTTCCATCCGCAAGTGGTCGATAGGGCCCCTTCCCTCAGCAGCCGCTTGTTTCGAACGGCCTGATACGTGTGCAGCGTGCTGCCAGATTGCTGCAGACCATTGAGAAGTTGCTGCAAGGACCACTTGTCATCATTGCCTTCCCGCACCGTTTGACCTTGGGAGGCATACATGAGCAAGCACACAAAGCAGCGTTGGCCCGAGCACGAGGAGCTGGCCGAGATACTGGCGGATGTAAAGTACGGGACGCCGTGTCTCTTCGACATCGCCCGCGTCATCTTTGAGGAGACCGTCGACCCCGATGCCTATCACCGTGACGCCACCGAAGCCGAGATTGACCAGTGCAACATGGCCTTCTCGGAATGGACGCTCTTCGACTTTGACATGGGCAACGAGATGACGCCCCTCAAGCGGGCAGCACGCCAGGACCCATCCCTCAGCGAGTTTGCGTCCACCCAGTTCTACTCCGTCTTTTGGGTCGTCTCACAAGATCGCCGCTCTAACGTCACGCGCCTGCGCGACATCGTCACCTGCGAGGACTTCCTTGTGCAGGACCCTATGCTCGCCCGAAACACCCGTTGGTCTAAGGGGCTTCTTGGCTCGCGCATCGCTCGCGTGGATGGCGTGTGGCGCCTTGCCGGCCAAGTTCACCTTCACGACAACGCGGAGTCTCACCCGCTTCCGCACCACGACGGAGGCGACGGACTGGGCATTCAGAACCCCGTGGCGTTCATAAGCCACGTGCAGTCCGTTCTTGGCCACGACGGCCTCTATAACGATACACTCCTCGAGTCGGGCTTCCTGGGCCCCGACGGAACCATCTAGCCTTCCCCGCCCCCTCCCTTCCCTATGCGAAGGCGGCCCGCCCCCATAGGAGCGAGCCGCCTTCGCATTTCGGTTTCTTTCGACCCTAGACCAGCGTGTGGATGTCCACGTAGTCGTAGTCGGCGTAGCTGTCGGCGAGGTTCTTGCAGCAGATCTTGCCGTCGTAGCAGTTGACGCCCAGCGCGATGGCCGCGTTGTCGGCAACGGCCTGCTCAAGGCCCTTGTTGGCAATCTCGAGGCCGTAGCGCAGCGTGGCATTGGTCAGCGCGATGGTAGAGGTGCGGGCCACGGCACCCGGCATGTTGCCCACGGCGTAGTGCACCACGCCCTCCTCGATGTAAACCGGGTCATCATGGTTGGTGACATGCGAGCTCTCGCCGCAGCCACCCTGGTCGATGGCGACGTCCACAAACACCGCACCGGGCTTCATCTCAGGCAGATAGGCGCGCTTGAAGAGCTTGGGCGTAGAGCCGCCGGGGATGAGCACGGCACCGATGACCAGGTCAGCGTCCTTGACGGCACGCTCGACGTTGGCGTCGTTGGAAGCGAGCGTCTGGATGCGAGCACCAAACATATCGTCGAGCTGCTCAAGGCGGCGCAGGTTGATGTCGAGCACGGTAACGTTGGCGCCCATGCCCACGGCGATCTTCGCCGCGTTGGCGCCCACGGTGCCGCCGCCCAGAATGGTGACGTTTGCCTTGGGCGTACCCGGGACGCCCGCCAGCAGCACGCCACGGCCGCCGTAGGTCTTCTCCAGGTACTTGGCACCCTCCTGCACGGCCAGGCGGCCGGCAATCTGGCTCATGGGAGCAAGCAGCGGCAGGCTGCCGTCGGACTCCTGCAGGGTCTCGTAGGCAATGGCCTTGATCTTGCCGTCCAGCAGCGCGTCCATCTGCTCCTTGTCGGCGGCCAGGTGCAGGTAGGTATACAGGATGAGGCCCTCGCGGAAGAGCGGGTACTCCTCAGGCAGCGGCTCCTTGACCTTCACCATCATGTCGACGAGCTGCCAGATCTCGGCGGGGTCCTCAAGCAGGCTTGCGCCGGCAGCCACGTACTCCTCGTCGGTAAAGCCCGAGCCCTCGCCCGCGCCCATCTCGATATAGACGTGGTGACCAGCGGCAACGTAGCTCTTCACGTTGTCGGGGGTAAGGCCGACGCGAAACTCATTGTTCTTGATTTCCTTAACGCAACCGATCTTCATGGATACCTTCTTTCGGTCTGTTTGCATGTTCCCGCGCTATGGTACCAACCGATTGTTTCTAAGCGTTATCAAGGACGAAAGCACAAACCCGGCACGAGCCCATAAAAAGCGGGCCGCAGCTCACGTCTGCAGCCCCTAAAGAGAATGGCACGCACGGCCAAGCTGGTCGTGCGTGCCATCAGCTTGGATGTGGCGTTGCCTTACTCCGCGGGATAGATCTTCTTGGTCTCGGCAACAAAGGCGGCGCTTGCCTCGTCGACGGCGGAGTCGATCGCCTCGCCCAGCGCCTCGTGATCGGCGGCCATCCCCTTGATGGCCTCGCCGGCGGCCTTGTCGGCCTCAGCGAGCTTCGCGGTCATCTCGTTAGCCTTGTCGGCGAGATCGTCAAGATAGGCCTCGCGCTCAGCCTCATGCTCCGCGGCCTTGTCCAGGACCTTCTGCTTGAGGCCGTCGAAGTACTTCTTCACGGAAGCCTTGCGAGCGGCGCGCTCCTCCTGCTTGGCGAGGTTGGCATCCTGGGCCGCCTCCTCAATCGCACGGTCAACCTCGTCCATAACGTCAATGGCGAAGTGACGAACGATGCGTACGTCAAAGCCTTCAAAAGCGGCGTCAAACGCGGGCTCCTCCTCGTCGACCAGCGCGACGATGGCCACGTCGCCCTCGAGCAGCTTGGCCGCGGTGGCCTCGAGCAGAGCCATGCTGTCGATGGTATCGGCGGCATCAAACGCGGCGCCGGTGAGGGTGCCGGTCCAAGCACCAAGCAGCACGCCAAGCGGGCCAGCGAGAATGCCGGCCACGGCGCCAGCGGCCATGCCAAGAGCGGTGTCGTCAGAGGTGACGTCGGCAGCGTCAAACGCATCCTCCACCTTGACGCCATCGGCCTCGCGCTTGAGCTGTGCGGCCTCGGCAACCACATAGTTCTCGCCGAACGGCTTGCGGCGAATCTGCGCGAAGACCTGATAGGCCTCGCTCTCGACGTTGAAGATGGCGGTAACGACGTTCTGCATGTGATGCTCCTCTCATAGGCGTCCCGCAACGCACGGGCTTTCCCACCAACTGATTGTAGTATGAATCCACGCCGTCGTTAATGCCATCTAACTGCCCCCCTTTCGGCAAGAGGTGGCCCACCCTGCAAATGACATGAGGCTTCCTGTAGTTGCGTCGGCCATGGCCAGCGCCAAGGGCTACTATCTTTGCGGGGAAAAGACTCTCAATTCTTGAACAGTGCTCAAGGCGTCGCACGACGCATCGACGTCGTACGGGGCCGTGCTGAGAACAAAAGGAGCTCCACATGGATACTGGCGAAACGCAGGCTTGTCGCACGGCCGCCGAGGCGGGTTGGCATGTCTCGCGCTATAACATCAAGGCCCCCATCCCGGGCTCCGAGAAGACCGCCATTTATCACACCTATAAGCGAAGCTGCGACGAGTACACGCCTGACGAGCTTTCCATCATGAGCAACCTCGACCAGATTGCTGAGGGCGACCCCCTCATCTAGCGACTGGCGCGGCGCGGCGTCATCGCAAATCACGACGAGCGCGAGTCCTTCGAGCTTATGCGCAAGCTTGGGAGCGTCATCGCCCCGGGCGGAGCCGTGTACATCACCATCTGCCCGACGCTGGCCTGCAACTTCGAGTGTCCCTACTGCTTCGAAGATAGGGTCGCGGCAAGATGGCGCCAGAAATCCAGGACGACATCGCAAGGCTTGCCGAGCGCATGCTGGATGCCTCAAAGGCCAAGAAGCTCGCCATAACGTGGTTTGGCGGCGAGCCGCTGATGGCGACGGACGTGATAGAGGCGCTCTCGGCAAGGCTCATACGCGTGGCCGAGGAGCGTGGCTGTACGTACGAGACATGGATCTTCACGAACGGATACCTGCTTTCGGAAGACGTGGTTGACCTGCTTCTGCGGTGCCGCATCAACAACGTCCACATACCCCTAGATGGCACGGAGACGACCAACGACGCCACGCGCCGCCTCATCGGGGGCCGTCCCACCTTCCAGCGGATCGTGGATAACCTCGCCCTGCTCAAGCCCCCGCCTAAGACGCTCATCCGTGCCAACACGCACGTGGGCAATGTCGGTGAGCTGGACGAGCTCAAGCGGATTGTGTTTGCCCGCGCCAAAGAGGAGGGCACCAAGCTGAGCTTTTACGCTGCGTCGCTGGTGGACGTGAGCCCGACCGACGTGACGGACAGCCCCATGGCCGGCTACGCGTTCAACGGCATCGAGGTAGAGCTGCGTCCCGAGGCGCGTCACGTCATCGTGGGCGTTGATCACGCCTGCGTTGCCCACGAGACGCTTGGCGGTTTCATTAGGACAAAAGCTTCGCCGTTGCGTACCCCACCTACAGCCAGTTGTATTGGTTCAGCAAAAGGGGAGAGGGGTTGCCATGACTATCGAGGAGCTGTACGGCAAGCTGATTGCGGATGACGAGATGAAGGAGTCATTTGCCGAGGCCATAAAGGCCGGCACGCCCATGGAGTGGGTCAAGGCCCAAGGCGTTGACGCCACCGAAGAGGAGCTGCTCGCCTACGTGAAGGCCGCGGCCTTCCAGAGCGGCGAGCTCTCAGACGAAGCCCTGGACAAAACGCAGGTGGCGGCTACCTTACGGGCTGCAACTCAGTGTTTATTACGGTCATATACATCGGGATGACGGGCGGCGGCTGCTTCGAGTAAGCAAGAACCAAACCGCGTCTTCATCAACGCAGGCGCAATACCTGAGGGCCCTGAACGAGCCTCTGGACGGTTGGCCCGTAGCCACGACACAAGTTGTGGTTACGGGCCAACCGTTTGTACAGCACTTTGCTTTGTTTGCTACTTCTTGCCCATCCCCTCCAGCCCGGCATCCGCCAGTCCCTGTAGCTGCAAGGCTTTTGGGTCGGTAAGCTCTGCACTGCAAGGCAAACAGGTCGTTTAACCGCCTTAACAGCTCGGTAGCCGACCCATCTTACTTGCAGTCCGTACTAACCGACTCAAAAGCCTTGCAGTTTTGGAGTTGTGGCCCCAAAGGAGGCGCCGAGCTTTCAGGCTCGAAACAGCATAGTGACAAGCGGATGGGTCGTTAGCCGCCAGATACATAGCAAAACAGGCCAGAAGCATATGCTCTGACCTGCGAAAAGTTGGTGGGCGTTACAAGATTTGAACTTGTGACCTCTTCCGTGTCAGGGAAGCGCTCTCCCCCTGAGCTAAACGCCC
>DJXA01000214.1:7350-9690 GCA_002449555.1 Atopobiaceae bacterium UBA7016
CTCCCCCTGAGCTAAACGCCCTTAGTCTGGGGTGCCGCTCGCGCAGCAAAGGAAACTATACTCGAAGTCTCCCCTCAATGCAACTTCTTTTTTCGCTCTTTGAGTCTCCACATCAGGAAGGCAACCTCCCTGCACTAACATAGGACACCGACAGGCCAGATTACCGCTTGGTTCCGGCCTCCTGCACTGCCTTCCTGTTTCGAATAGGAGGTGCGCTTTGATCTCTAAAAGCGCCCACAACACCTATTGTAAGCTCGTCGTTTTCGCTCTCTCGGCGCTCTTCTCGCTTGGGTTGGCGCCTTTCGGCGCACACAGCGCCACCCCCGCCCTTGCGCAGGAGGCGACGTCCGCAGTTGACGAAATCTCCAATCCAGATGGCCAGCGCCTGTATAGCCCCATCTCCTCAAGCGTAAGCGAGCCCGAAGACGTTTTTCCAGCAGACGACCAGATCGCGAAACCATCCGAAGAGACAGACGAGGCAGCCATCGAGACGGATGAGCCGACTGGTATCGCCGTGAGGTCAGGCATCAGCCTTCGGTCATCCGAGATGATCTTGGACTACTACTCAAAGTACAGCGACGAGCCGTTCCTCAGGCCAGCCACCACCTACAACCACGAGCTCGCGCAGATGTCCATCCACATGGCTATCTGCGCAAACCGGCCCATCCCTTACCAAAGCGACATCGTGCTTGAGCCGGACAAGTACCTCGTCCAGTACCTCACCGACTGCGGCTTCACCTCGCTGAGGAAGGACGACTACGACAAGACGCCCTCGCTCTACACCGTGGCGACGGCCATGGGCTCAAAGCAGCTGGTCGACACGGACGGCGAGCCCTTCACGCTCATCGCCGTGGGCGTCTGCGGCGGCAACTACAAGAAAGAGTGGCTCTCTAACATGACTGTGGGCCAGGGCGTGCGCCACCAGGGCTTTGACAGCGCCGCCCGCATGGTCACCGACCGTATCTATGGCTACATCGGCACGCAGCACATCACTGGCCGCATCAAGATCTGGATCTCGGGCTTCAGCCGCGCGGCCGCCGTCACCAACCTGACCGCCGCAAACCTGGTTGACGCGGGAACCTTCGCCAAAGAGGACATCTTCGCCTATACCTTCGCCACCCCGCGAACCACCAAAGAGCCCACAGCCGTTGGCTACGAGAACATCTACAACATTGTGGGCGCCATGGACGTGGTGCCCCAGATGGCGCCGGCCGTTTGGGGCTTTGGTCGCTACGGCACCGACCTCATCCTTCCCAGTGCAGAGACCGACACCGACTTCGCACGCAAATATGCCCTCGTCAAGGACGGCTTTGCGGAGCTTTACGGCGGAGAGACCAACTACAACCCAAAGCTTAACCTTGCGCTTCGCCTGGCCATGGGCCTGTTCTTGGAGATTGTCGACAGCCCGGAGGAATACGACAAGGTTCCCGAAGCAACCATCCTCAGTCTGCTTGAGGACCGCTCGCCCCAAAACATCCTGCGCTCACTGCGCAGCGCCACCATCAGCATGAAGGACGACGCGCCAGAGAAACAGGTGCTTGAGAACCAGCTCATCGACTTCCTCGGACGGTTCGCGACGGGCTTCTTCTTCGAAAGCGGCGAGATTGAGGAGACGCCCAACACCGGCAGCCTAGGCGCGCGCCTGTTCCACGAGCATATCGAGGACCTCTACATGATGTGGATGTCCGTCAGCCTCACCCCCGAGGAGCTGTTTTCCAGAAGCGACCAGTTTACCTACGTGGTGCTCTTTGGCGACGCTGAGTATACGGTGGAGAACACCGCTTACGGCGAGGAGTGGTACCGCATCACGTCCGAGGGCACCGTCGAACAGCTTGCCGCGGCGAAGGACCGCAACGCGCGCCTCGCCATCGAGCGCTTTGACAACGAGCGCGAGGGACTGCCCTTCATCGTGCTTGTGCTTCCCTCGGACACCAGCTACCGCGTGACGTGGGAAGGGAGCTCGGGCACAGACCAGACAGGCATTGGCCTCATCGCCTCGGCTTCCGTCGCGCTATCCACGCAGTATGAGTGCGAAGCGACGACGTTTGACTGCTCCGTAGGTACCGGCGGAGCGCTCTTTGAGGTGAACGAAGGCGTGCCCCAGGTTCTGAACGGTCCAAAGAACCTGATGGGGTCACACGAGCACCTGGACGCATCCGACTTTGCCTGGTTCCTGGGCCTTGACCACATGCGCGGCGGATGGCGCACGAGCATAGCCGAAGACGTCCTGATCGTGTCTCTCCTGCTGATTGGTACGCGGGCGATTGTCGCCCTCATCAACCGCAGGGGCAGCACGGACGCCTGGCGTCTCCGCTTTGCGTTCAGCTCGCTCATCATGGT
>DJXA01000230.1:0-2926 GCA_002449555.1 Atopobiaceae bacterium UBA7016
GGCCTTCAGGCGCAAGCGCCGCGGGTACGTCCTTCACCGTGAGCACGTTAGCTGTCACGTTCTCGCCCGTGGTGCCGTCGCCGCGCGTTGCCGCACGCACAAACTGCGCGTCGCGATACGTGAGGGCAATGCCCAAGCCGTCAATCTTCAGCTCGCAAGTGTAGGCCACGGGATTTGTCTCGCTTGCGCCAAGCGCCTCGTCCGTACGGGCCAGCCACTCGTCCAGCTCGTCCAGATTCATGGCGTCATCCATGGAGTACATCCGCATGGCGTGCGTGACCGGCTCGAACTGCTCGCTGACGTAGCCGCCCACGCGCTGGGTGTAGCTCTCGGGCGTGACCAGCTCGGGGTGCGCCGCCTCAAGGGCAAGGAGCTCCTGCAGATGGCGGTCGAACTCGGCATCCGTCATCTCAGGCGCGTCGAGCGCGTAGTAGCGATACGCGGCGTGATTGAGGATGCGGTTGAGCTCAGCAGCACGCTGAACTGGGGTTTGTTGAGGCTTGGCTGCCTGTGGCGCAGCCGGAGCCACCTCGGGCACATCATCAAAAAGGTCGCCGAAGAGCGAGGTCTGCTGTCCTGCCATATCTGCCATGAGCGTTCCTTCCGTAAAGTCGTACGCCCCACTTTACCGCAACGAGCGGACACGGGCGAACGCGGCCGCGCGTCTGCGTGCGGTTTAGGGGCTACCCCCAAGCCGCACGAACATGGGCGCTAAACTGGTCGATGAGATCCGCGGCGCTAGGACGCGGATAGCGGTAGCGCACTTCGTAGCACTGCAGAGACGAAGGAGCTTCCCCCAGCTCAAAGGCCCGGATGCCCCTCTGCCCTTCCACAGCCCGCGCAATGCTCGCCGGCACAACGGCCCACCGGCCCGGCTCTGTAAGGTACAACGGCAACTGATCTGCCGCATCAACCTGGACGAGGCACTGCCCTGCCGGCCAGAAACGGTCATGCCAAATCTCGTACTCGGCATTCCACCGCAGGTAGACCTCCTGATGGGCGGGCAGCTCTTGCGGCGCTATCCGTCTCTGGCAAGCGTCTTGTCCCGCAACCAGCACGCGCAGCTCCTCGCGAAAGAGCGGCCGCACCACCACATCGGAAACCCGTCGGCGACTGAACACATAGCCCACGTCAATCACCCGCGCAGCAAGCATCCGATACACCTCGGACGAATGATAGGTGCGCATCACCAGCCGCCCAGAAGCAGACCACGACCTTATGAAGAAGCTTGCGCGGTGCGCCGTTGCCACCGTGCACGAGGCGCTCGGCCAGATTGGCGCGCTTGACCGCTCCATCCAGGCCATCGCCCCGGGGATGCGCCTGTGCGGCCGCGCGCTGACGGTGCGCTGCCATCCGGGCGACAACCTCATGCTCATCAAGGCCATCAGCATGGCCGGCCCCGACGATGTGCTGGTAGTTGACCCCGGCGACCGCGGCGAGGCCGGCCCCTTTGGCGAAGTCCTCGCGGTGGACTGCCTTGCGCACGGCGTCGCGGGCCTGGTCGCCGCGGGCTCGGTGCGCGACTCCGAGGCCATCGCACGCCGCGGTTTCCCCGTGTTTGCCAGCGGCACCAACGTGCGCGGCACTGGCAAGGCTAACCTGGGCGAGATCAACCACCCCGTCTGCGTAGGTGGCGTCATCGTCAACCCCGGAGACTATGTGCTAGCCGACGCGGACGGCGTCGTGGTAGTTCCGCATGGCCGCATCGCCGAGGCCATCGAGAAGTCCGACGCCCGTGAGGCCAAGGAGCGCACGGTGATGAAGCGCCTTGAGGCTGGCGAGCACCTGTTTGACATCTACGGCTACCAGGCCACGCTTGACCGCCTGGGCTGCACCGAGGAGTAGCTCATCGCGCGGAAAGGAGCATCGCCATGCAGTACGAGTCTCATCACGTCGACACCTTCCCCGAGGGTTTCCTTTGGGGCGGAGCCATCGCCGCCAACCAAGCCGAGGGTGGCTGGCACGAGGGCGGCAAGGGCATTGACCTGGCCGCGTGCTTCCCCTGTGGCATCCACCACAAGTTCCGCGGCCTGCCCGAGCCGGGGACGTACTACGCCGAGGAAGAGGCAATCGACTTCTACCATCGTTACCCCGAGGACGTGGCGATGCTGGCAGAGTTGGGCCTAAAGATGTTTCGCACGTCCATCCACTGGACGCGCATCTTCCCCACGGGCGAGGAGATGGAGCCCAACGAGGCGGGCCTCGCCTTTTACGACGGCCTCTTTGACTGCCTGGTTGCGCACGGCATCCAGCCCATGGTGACCATCAGCCACTACGAGATGCCCGTCGCGCTGGTTGAGAAGTACGGCGACTGGCGCGACCGCCGCCTCATCGAGCTCTTCCTGCGGTACTGCGAGGTCATCTTCAAGCGCTTCGGCGACCGTGTGAAGTACTGGCTGACGTTCAACGAGATCAACAACATGCGCCGCAACGCCGACTATGTGGCGGACGTCGTCTTTGACGGCAGCGAGAGCCGCCAGCAGCGCCAGCAGCTCATCTATCAGGCCGCGCACCACATGTTTGTGGCGAGCGCGAAGGCCAACGAGCTCTGCCACCAGCTCATCCCCGATGCCAAGATTGGCTGCATGCTCTCGCTCTCCAACATCTACCCGTACGACTGCCAGCCGGACGCCGTGTTTGAGACCATGGACATCCGCCGCAAGTCGCTCTTCTTCTCTGACGTGATGATTCGCGGGCGCTACCCCGGATACATCGAGCGCGTGTGGGCCGAGGAGGGTGTGCAGCTTGAGATTGAGCCCGATGACCTGCGGATTATTGCTCAAAACCCAAGCGAGTACCTGGCCTTTAGCTACTACAAGACCACGACGCACGAGGCAGGAAAGCCGTCGTTCTTTGACACGGGCGGCGAGACGGGCACGCCCAACCCGCACCTAGAGACGAGTGCCTGGGGCTGGCAGATTGACCC
>DJXA01000230.1:3139-8179 GCA_002449555.1 Atopobiaceae bacterium UBA7016
GAGGCTCACCTGCGCGCGCTGAAGGAGGCCGTGCGCGACGGCGTGGACGTGATGGGTTATCTGTACTGGGGACCGATCGACATCGTAAGCGCGGGAACTGGCGAGATGCGCAAGCGCTACGGGTTCATTTACGTGGACAAGGACAACGAGGGCGTGGGAACGCTGGCGAGGCTGAAGAAGGACTCGTTTGCCTGGTACCAGCACGTCATCGCCACCAACGGCGCCGAACTGTAGGCGGTGTCAGGCAACGTGGTAGAGGGAACGGTGCGGTACTTGCCCGAATAACATACATTGGATTCTGGTTGAGTTTTGCGGCAAGCTATCTACCAGCGAGTTTGTGAATTGAGCTCAATCGTTCCAGAATCCAATGTATGTTAATTGAACGGTCAGCCTAAAACATGACCGTCTCCCACGCGTTCGGATCTCGCAACGACGCATTGAGTGCCTCAAGCTCGCGCCTGCGATGTGCCTTCCTGCGTGCAATACGTTGGCGAGCCTTGACACCCAGCGCTCCCGGCATGGCCGACCAAAGCAAGTCTTGCCGCATCCTCACCAACTCTCTTACACGCATGGCCGCACGTTGGATACCCAAATCCATGCCGCCATCGCGTTCCATGGCGTCTAGCACCAAGCTCATAACTCGGTCCAAACCACCCTTCTCGGCAAGGTCTTCCTTGGTGATTGAGAAGACCAGGTGCCCCGAGGCAATCAGCTCGCGGTCGCGACGCCGGTCGTCGACGTACTTGCTGCGAACATCCTCCAAGGCGGAGCTCAATTGCTGCTCAGATGCCTTCTCCGCTGCGTTGTTGTTGATTCTCTGCGCCGCAACAACCACCTTTTCGAGGTCAAGATGGTCCTCTCCGTCGTAGTTAAGGCCCGTCTTTCCGTCCGCAAACAGCATGTCCGGAATACGAGACTCGCGTGACGCAGCTTCAGAGACCGGTACGCGCTCGTTCAAAATGACAGGCGAGAACCCATAGCCACCATGGCTGACGGGCAACGCGGCCATCACGGCAACAAGGGCCTCCATGGGCGACCATGCGTTATCCATCACAAAACGAAGGGCCTCTTTTGCGCGCGTCAATCCACGCACATTCTTGCATGATCCGACAAAGCTGCGCAGCTTCTCCGTGGACGTTATCGGATCAATCCAATAGACCACGTCACCGTCGTGGGGATTCAACGGGTCACGTCCAAAGCTGCCACAGAGTTCGCAGCCCAAGAGCACGAGGTTGATGAGCGGCATTTCTTGGGACATCTCAACAAAGAGCAGCTCAGGGCTAGAGACCTGCATCCCCTCTCCCAGCGAGATGAACGACTGCTGAAGCGCTGACTGGCTGAAGACTTTGCAGGAAACGCCCTTCACCTGGATGCGCTGGCGCTGGTCGGGAACTGCCACGTCAAGTGGGCAATCTGACGGGATGGCCCATTGACTGATGCTAAGATCCGCGAGGATTCCAGCCGTAAACCGCTTTCGGCCTTGCCCAGGGTCAGGAGCAAGGAGGGACGTACGTTTACGAGGCACACCTTGCTGGCCCACGAGCCCTTGCCGAGCTGCGCGGAGCACCCTGAGCGCGGTGACCCCGCAAAGCGCAAGCTGCATGGGTCTCTCCCTCCTTACGTGTCATCAGCGCAGGTGCAGCGAGCACAGTGGATAGCGTGCAGACCAAATAACATACATTGGATTTAACCACTGAGCCTGTACCTCAAAATATATGCAGGTAGATAGCTCATCATACTCGTTGAGAAAAATCCAATGTATGTTATTCACCTTGTTCTATCGGTGCTTACGCCACGGTGGCCTTGTAGCCGGCGTCCTCGACGGCCTTGATGAGCTTCTCGTCCTTGGTGATGAGGCCGACCTCCATGGTGGCCTTGCCCTCGTCCAGGCTTACGGCAACGTTGTGTCCGCCGGCCTTCTCCAGGGCCTCCTTGACGTGAGCCACGCAGTGCTCACACATCATGCCCTCTACGTTCAACTCAACAGCGCGCATTTTGTCCTCCTATTTGTTGGCAGGTTTCTCGTCCTTATTGCTAGGCTTCCACGTGCGCAGACGCAGCGCATTGGTCACCACAAACACCGAGCTAAAGCCCATCGCCGCGGCACCGATCATCGGGTTCAGGGTAATCCCCCACGGGCTCAGCGCGCCCATGGCCACGGGGATGCAGATGGCATTGTAGAAGAGCGCCCAGAAGAGGTTCTGGCGAATGTTGCGCATGGTGGCGCGGCTGAGCTCGATAGCCGTGGGCACGTCCGAGAGGTCGGAGCGCATGAGCACCACGTCGGCCGAGCTGATGGCCACGTCGGTACCGGCACCGATGGCGATACCCACGTCCGCACGAGCGAGCGCTGGCGCGTCATTGATGCCGTCGCCCACCATGGCCACCTTCTCGCCTGCCTCCTGCAGCTCGCGAACCTTCTGCTCCTTCTGGTCGGGCAGCACGCCGGCAATGACCTCGTCCACGCCCACCTGACGAGCCACCGCAGCAGCCGTGGCCTCTTGGTCGCCCGTCAGCATCACGGTGCGCACGCCTGCCGCATGCAGGCGCTTGATGGCCTCGGCACTCGTGGGCTTGATGGGGTCGGCCACGGCAATGAGGCCCAGCGCACGGCCGTCGGACGACACATAGAGCGGCGTCTTGGCCTGTGCGGCGAGCTCGTCGGCGCGCGCCACAAGCGCGGACACGTCCACCTCGCCCTCCTCCATCAGGCGCGCATTGCCCACCAGCGTGACCAGGCCGTCAACGGCAGCCACCAGGCCACCACCGGGAATCTGCTCGAAGTCCTCGATCTCGACATCCTGGTCAATACGCGGCGCGACCTCATCTGCATAGGCGCAGATGGCCGACGCCAGCGGATGCTCGCTCTTGCGCTCAAGCGCCGTAGCGGAATACAGCAGCTCCACCTCGGTCACACCATCAGCCAAGATCACGTCGGTCACGCGCGGGGCGCCTTCCGTCACCGTGCCAGTCTTGTCCAGCACCACCGTGGTGAGTGAGCACGCCGTCTCCAGCGACTCGGCGTCCTTGATGAGGATGCCGTTTGCCGCGCCGCGGCCGGTGCCCACCATGATGGCCGTGGGTGTTGCCAGGCCCAGTGCGCACGGGCAGCTGATGACCAAGACTGAGATGGCATGCGTCAGCGCCGCGGCCACGTCGTGTGCCAGCACCAGCCAGCCCACCAGCGTCACGGCGGCGATGGCCAGAACCACCGGCACGAAGATACCCGCGATGCGGTCTGCCTGGCGCTCGATGGGCGCCTTCGAGCTGGTGGCCTCGTCCACCAGGCGGATGATCTGTGCAAGCGCCGTGTCGTCGCCCACCGCGCGGGCCTCCATGGCAAACCAGCCGCGCGTGCTGACGGTGGCACCCGTCACCGGGCTTCCCACGGCCTTCTCAACCGGCACCGGCTCGCCCGTGATGGCGCTCTCGTCCACCAGCGCAGAACCCTCGACCACCACGCCGTCCACGGGCACCGACTCGCCCGCACGCACCACCACACGGTCCCCTACCTGCACGTCTTCGGTGGGAACGGTGACCTCTTCGCCATCGCGCACCACGGTGGCCGTCTTGGGCGCCAGGTCCATCAGCTTGGTGATGGCGTCGGTAGTGCGGCCCTTGGCACGTGCCTCGAAGAACTTGCCCAGCGTGATGAGCGTCAAGATCATGCCTGCGGAGTCGAAGTACAGCCCGTGCATGGCGGCATGTGCGGCCTCCATGTCCATGCGGCCAAACGCTGCGGCCATCGCGTACATGTTGATGACCGAGAACACGAAGCTCGCCGCCGAGCCAATGGCGATGAGCGAGTCCATGTTGGGCGCGCGGTGCCACAGCGACCGGAAGCCGCCCACAAAGTAGTGGCGGTTGACGAAGAGGATGGGGATGCACAACAGAAGCTGCGTGAGCGCCGAGGCCATCATGCCTTCCATGCCGGCAAGGCCTGGCAGCTCGGGCCAGCCAAACATGGGGCCCATCGCGATGTAGAAGAGCGGCACCGAGAAGATGGCCGACGTGATGAGCTGGCGACGTTTCTCCTCGATGGCCTGCGTGGCAATGTCCGTGACCGGCGCAGCCGACTTTGTCGCCGACGTACCGCTCGTCGCCGTTGCCGCCGCACGTTGCGAGCGCGGAATGGCGCCATAACCCGCCTGCTCGATGGCCTTGACCACCGCGTCCACCGTCTTAGGCGAGCCGTCGTAGACCAGCTCCATGCTGTTCTTGAGCAGGTTGACGTTGGCCTCGGTCACGCCCGCGCACGCGCCGGCCGCCTTACCCACGCGCGCCGAGCACGCCGCGCACGTCATGCCTGTGATATCAAAGGTTTCCTTGGTCTCAGCCATGCCAACCCCCTAGCTAAACTTCTTGAGCAGGTCCATGACCTCATCAATAACCTGCTGGTCACCGGCCTGAATGCGCTCGGTGACGCAGGTCTGGAGGTGGTCGCGCATGACGATGCGCGAGATGGACGCCACGGCCTTTTCCACGGCGGCAAGCTGCGTGAGGACATCTCCGCAGTAGCGGTCCTCCTCAACCATCGTCTTGATGCCGTTGAGCTGTCCGATGGCACGGTTGATGCGCTTGGACACGTCTTGCTTCAGCGCCTCTGAGCGCGGAGTGTGCTTTTGGTGCGCCTCGGCACAGCAGCTGTGGGTCTCTTCAGCCATGGTCTCTCCTTCGTTAGTCACGCAGGAGAATATACCCCTTGGGGGTATCTGTCAAACCGAGAGGCTAATGCTGACATAAGAAGGCGCGCTGGTGTCAACATTAGCTTTCGCTGTCGATTTCAGGCTCCACGACCTCTTCCTCGCGCAGGGCCCGTGCCTCGGCAAACGCCGCGCGCATGGTGGGGTTCTTCCACGTGAGCTTGCGAATGGTGAGCGCGTCGGCCTTGTCGTTGGCCAAGCGCAGCTGACGCTCGGACGACGTCAGGTCGGCCTTTACCTTCTCCAGATGCCTGATGGTGGTGTCAATCTCGTCAATCGCGGCCTGGAACTTGCGGCTCGCCGCCTGGTAGTTCTTGCCAAACTTGTCCTTGAAGTC
>DJXA01000185.1 GCA_002449555.1 Atopobiaceae bacterium UBA7016
TGCTTGGGGTGGACGTGCGTCTGATTACGGCGTTTGGGGCTGACGAGCTGGCGGTTGCGCTTAAGGCCGGGTGTACTTCGGCGGGTATCGACATCGCGTCGTCGGTGACCATTCCGTACGGCGCGACCTCAACGTATCTCTATGTGACCGACGCGGCGGGCGAGATGCAGGTAGCCATCAACGATATGGCCATTACCGAGCATCTGACGCCCGACGTTCTGCTGCCCAACCTCGACCTGCTCAACCAGGCCGCGGCGGTGGTCCTCGAGACCAACCTTCCCGAGCCAACCATTGCGTGGCTGGCAAACCACGTCACGGCGCCGCTTTTCTGCGACCCCATCTCAACGGTCAAAGCCCAAAAGCTCGAGCATCACGTGGGGCGCATCCATACGCTGAAGCCCAACCGGCTGGAGGCGCAGCAGCTCGCCAAGGTTGACATCCACGACGAGTGGAGCCTCTCACATGCATGCGACCAGCTCCTTGAGACGGGCCTTGACCAGGCGTTTGTTTCGTTGGGTGCAGAAGGGCTCCTGTGTGCCGACCATCGCCGCTCCATCCGCTTGCCGCTGGCGGCAAGCGAGGTGGTCAACACCACCGGCGCGGGTGACGCCATGATGGCGGGCTTGGTTTGGGCGCATCTGCAGGGCCTTGACCTACGGGAAAGCGGCATGGCAGGGCTCGCGGCGTCGTCCATCGCCGTGGCAAGCGCCCAGACGGTCAACCCATCCATGGACGAAGCGCTGCTCAAAGATAGAATGGCAACGTTGGAATAGAAAGGAACCACCATGAAGAACCTGAATGCGTATCTGGACGTGTCGCCTGAGGTGGCGGCGGCCCTTGCCGAGAACCGCCCCGTGGTGGCGCTTGAGTCGACCATCATCAGCCACGGCATGCCGTATCCGCAAAACGTCGAGACGGCGCTGCACGTGGAGTCCATCGTGCGCGAGCACGGTGCCGTGCCGGCCACGGTTGCCGTCATCAACGGCCGTCTGCGCGCGGGCCTCACGCCTGAGGAGATTGACTACCTGGGTCGCAAGGGCCGCGAGGTCATTAAGGTGAGCCGTCGTGACCTGCCCGTGGTGGTCGCGCGCGGCCTGGACGGCGCCACGACGGTGGCCTCCACCATGATTATCGCCGCGCTGGCGGGCATCGAGGTCTTTGCGACGGGCGGCATCGGTGGCGTGCACCGTGGTGCCGAGACCACCATGGACATCTCGGCCGACCTCGAGGAGCTGGCCATGACGCCGGTCATGGTGGTCTGCGCGGGCGCCAAGTCCATCCTTGACCTGGGCCTGACGCTTGAGTATCTGGAGACCAAGGGCGTGCCCGTGCTGGGCTATGGCACGGCCGAGCTTCCTGCGTTCTACACGCGCCAGTCGGGCTTTGACGTTGACTACCGTGTGGACACTCCCGCTGAGCTGGCCTCCATTTGGAACGCAAAGCGCGGCATGGGCCTCGCGGGCGGGGCGCTCGTGGCCAACCCCATTCCGGAGGAGTTCTCCATGGACAAGGCCGTCATTGACAAGGCCATCGACCAGGCACTTGCCGAGTGCGCTGAGCAGGGTATTCACGGCAAGGAGACCACGCCGTTCCTCCTTGCGCGCATCGCCGAGATCACGGGCAACGACAGCCTGGACTCCAACATCCAGCTCGTCTTCAACAACGTCGCCCTGGGCGCAGAAATTTCCAAGGAGCTTTGCTCCCTGCGTGTCTAACGGTTAGTGGACGTTGGGGGTAGCCCCTTTTGTCCACCGAGTGGACAAAAGGGGCTACCCCCAACGTCCACTCGAACCCGTGCTTTCTCAAAAAGTCCTAGAAATGGGCTTCAAAAACGAGTATTGTATGGAGCGCATGGGCATGGGGCCCATGTAACGTATCTGTCGGCCCCCGAGAAGCATGTAAGTTTCCAACCGCGACCGGGCGCTCGCGCCCACGCCCAAGGCAGCGATCATGTTTGATCGGGGCCCCGTTTTCGAAAGGGGTCCACCTTTGAGTGAGATTCAGAACTCGTCCATCTTCTCCCTGGATGATGTGTCCGATGAGGAGATGAACCAGCTCATCGACGGCACCATCACCGCCTTCGATGAGGGCGACCTGGTGACGGGCACCGTCGTCAAGATCGAGCACGATGAGGTCCTGCTTGACATCGGCTTCAAGTCCGAGGGCGTCATTCCTTCGCGCGAGCTCTCCATTCGCAAGGACGTCGATCCGACCGAGATCGTCGGCCTGGGCGACGAGATCGAGGCTCTGGTCCTCCAGAAGGAGGACAAGGAGGGTCGTCTGATCCTCTCCAAGAAGCGTGCTGAGTACGAGCGCGCCTGGAACCGCGTCGAGGAGAAGTTCAACGCTGGCGAGAACGTCGAGGGCGAGGTCATCGAGGTTGTCAAGGGCGGCCTGATTCTCGACATCGGCCTGCGCGGCTTCCTGCCCGCGTCCCTGGTCGACCTCCGTCGTGTCAAGGATCTCTCTGCTTACATGGGCACCCGCATCGAGGCCCGCGTCATCGAGATGGATCGCAACCGCAACAACGTCGTGCTTTCCCGTCGCGTGGTGCTCGAGGAGGCCCGCAAGGCCGAGCGCTCCGAGATTCTCTCCAAGCTCCAGCCTGGTATGCGTCTCAAGGGCGTCGTGTCCTCCATCGTGGACTTCGGTGCCTTCGTGGACCTGGGCGGCATCGACGGCCTGATCCACATTTCCGAGCTCTCTTGGAACCACGTCAACCACCCGTCCGAGGTTGTCAAGGTTGGCCAGGAGGTGGAGGTCCAGGTGCTGGACGTCGACCTCAACCGCGAGCGCATCTCCCTTGGTCTCAAGCAGACCACCGAGGATCCCTGGCGTTCGCTCGTCAAGAAGTACCCGGTTGGCGCCATCGTCGAGGGCTCCGTCACCAAGCTCGTCACCTTCGGTGCCTTCGTTGACCTTGGCGACGGCGTTGAGGGCCTGGTGCACATCTCCGAGATGGCTCGCCAGCACGTCGACGCTCCCGCGCAGGTTTGCGCCGTGGGCGACACCGTCCAGGTGAAGGTCATGGAGATCGACCTCGACCGTCGTCGTATCTCCCTGTCCATGAAGGCCGCTGCCGAGACGCTGGGCGTCGAGGTTGAGGTCAAGCCCATGGACAAGCCCGAGGACGAGGCCGAGGAGGCTGTCGAGGAGGCTCCCGCCGAGGAGACCGCCGAGTAGTTCTCGCGCCACAAGCGTTCATGAAATGAGGGCCACCTTCGGGTGGCCCTTTTCGTACCGAGACCCGAACAAATGGGACAGGCACCGTTGTTCGGGTGAGGGGAGATGCTATGGGTGCTGCTGCACCGATACTGGTTTCTGGGTTCGAGCCGTTTGGCGGAGAGGTGGTCAACGCGTCATGGGAGGCCGTGAAGCTGCTGCCTGACGAGATGGACGGCCATCCTGTGCAGAAGCTCCTGCTTCCGGTGGAGTTTGGCCGCTCGGGCGATCTCATCGAGGAGGCCGTCGCGGAGCTGCGCCCCTCAGTTGTGATAGCGGTGGGGGAGGCAGGCGGCCGAGCACACCTGAGCGTGGAGCGCGTGGCTGTCAACCTCATGCGCGCCCGCATCGCAGACAACGCGGGGTTTCAGCCCGACGGCGAGGCCATCATCCCCGAAGGGCCCGATGCCTATCTGGCAACGCTGCCCGTGGACGCATGCGTGGCTGCCGCTCGTGCGGATGGCGTGCCTGCCGACGCATCTGAGACAGCTGGCCTCTACGTCTGCAACCAGCTGATGTATCGAATCCTGCATGCCATCGCATGCAACAATATGCATATCAGGGCAGGCT
Organism: Atopobiaceae bacterium UBA7016; assembly: GCA_002449555.1. Classification (GTDB taxonomy): domain Bacteria; phylum Actinomycetota; class Coriobacteriia; order Coriobacteriales; family Atopobiaceae; genus UBA1367. The sequence goes on from DJXA01000185.1 coordinate 3,793, forward strand.
TCATCCATGTGCCCCACTTGCCTTGTCAGGTACTTGAAAAACAAGGAAAGCCCTTCTGTCCTGCGGATATATCAGCAAGGGGAATCGCTGCCGCGCTGCGCGCCGCCTTATGTTAACGAGTCATTATCTAAAAGCAAAAGAGATTGATATTCCCAAGATGTTGCTAGATTATTAACCAGAATCCTTAGGCGGGTTTCGGTGCCTCATTCATCATGGAGGAACGACGCGCCTCAGAAACACAAATTGGGAGAAAGGTATACATGATGAGCAAGAACATGAGCCGTCGCGGCTTTGTCAAGGCTTCCGCAGCCGCTGGTGCCGCTACCATGCTGGCCGCTTGCGGCGGCAACGGTGGTTCCGACGCGGGCGATGGCGCCGGCAAGAAGGTCCTGTACTTCGGCCAGTCGAACCCCAAAGAGGGCATCGACATGCAGAAGTCGACCAACTCGGGCGAGTCCGCAATCGCCGACTCCATCGTCGAGTCCCCGCTGCGCTGGACCGAGGACAACGTGCTCGTCACCACGTTCCTTACCGAGATCCCGACTTTCTCCGACGATGGCCTAACCCTTCCGTGCGAGATCAAGGAGGGCGTCACCTTCCATGACGGTACCCCGCTGACCTCCGAGGACGTGAAGTACTCCTTCGAGCGTATGTTCAAGCCCGCCACCGCTGCCAAGTCCACCTATATGTATGACGTGCTGGCTGGCGCCAAGGAGATGCTGGCCGGCGAGGCCGAGAACCTCGACGAGGGCATCACCATCGAGGACGAGCGTCACTTCACCTTCCACCTTGCCTCTCCGATGGTCACCTTCGTCAACAACCTGGGCATTTCTTATGCCCACATCTTCCCGAAGGACGCCTGCGAGGCCGCCGGCGAGGATTGGGGCATGGGCCTCAACATGATCGGCACCGGCAAGTACAAGCTCGCCGAGAACGATGACACCACCGAGGTTGTCCTCGTGAAGAACGAGGCCTACTATGACGGAGAGCCGGCGCTCGATGAGGTGCACTACGTCTTCTACGACGACAACGCCACCAAGGTCAACGCCCTCAAGGCCGGCGAAATTGACTGGTGCGACCTCGACGCGGCGCTCCTGAAGGAGTACTCTGAGGATCCCGAGACCGCCGACAAGGTCGTCCTGTACGACACCCTGGGCGTCATGTTCATCGCGCTGAACAACTCCTCCGCCAACCTGTCTGACTATCGCGTGCGTCAGGCGCTCTCCCTCGCCATCAACCGCGAGGAGATCCTGAACAACATCATGGGCGGCGCTGGCAAGGTTGCCTCTGGCTGGCTCTGCCCGAGCACTCCGGGCTGGGATGCCGACGCTCCCGATCTGGCCTATGACCCCGCTGAAGCCGAGAAGCTCCTGGCGGAGGCTGGCGTCTCCAACCTCACGCTCAAGTGCGAGACCCGCAACTCTGGCTCTTACGTCGACATCATGACGGCCGTTCAGGACATGTGGAAGGCGATTGGCGTCACGCTTGAGGTGCAGGGCGTTGACTCCGGCATCTGGTCTGAGGACCGCGCTGCTGGCAACATCGAGGTCGACTGCCTTGGCTGGTTCCCCCTGTACGCAGACGCGGACAACCACCTGTACACCTACTTCGCGCACACCTCCTCTGACACCAAGTCGGTCTTCTACCACAACGACGAGTTTGACGCCCTGGTTGACCAGGCTCGCGTTGAGCTTGACGCCGACAAGCGTGCCGACCTGTACAAGCAGGCCGAGGACATCGCCATCCGTCACGACATGGCGTGCATCCCCCTGTGGTGGCCCAAGCGCTCCTTCGTGGCCCAGCCGTACGTGGTCAACGCCAAGGTGGGCAACCTGATCTATCACATGATTGACGTCGACGTCGACCCGACGCACCCCGACTATCCGACCGACCGCTAAGGCTCTCGGTACGACCTTAGTAAGTACGTGACATGCGGCGCCTCGGCATGAGTCCAATGCCGAGGCGCCGTTCACGTGAGCTGGCATTTCTCGGGTTTGTTACCAGTTTGTTTGCATCGCGGCGCCTTCGCTACACTGGTTGTATGCAAATCCATAGCGAAAGGTGACGCGGGCCGTCACGCTTTCGATTGCAAAACCGCCTTTCTGAGAGGGGGAGGGTGATGAGGGATTACCTAATCAAGCGTACGATTGAGGCGCTGGGGGTGATTCTGGCTATCGCGGCCATCACGTTCTTCGTGCTGAACATCGTCCCGGGCGATCCGGTGCGTGTCATGCTCGGCGAGATGGCAGACGAGGCCACGGTCCAGCAGGTGCGCCACTCGATGGGCCTCGACCGTCCGGTGCTCGAGCAATTCTTTGGCTGGTTGGGCAACATGCTGCGCGGCGACCTGGGCACGTCGTACACCCAGCGCAAGCCGGTGGTGGCGCTGATGGGCAGCGCCCTCAAGTACACCGCGCGCTTGGCGGGCTGGGCGTACCTCTTTGCCCTGGCACTGGGCCTGTTCATGGGCGTTATGGCCGCCGTGCATCACGGCAAGCTGCTTGACCGCCTGCTCATGACCCTGGCCGTTGCTGGCATCTCGGCCCCGGCATTCTGGGTGGCCGTCATCCTGCAGATCGTCTTCGCGCTCAA
>DJXA01000149.1 GCA_002449555.1 Atopobiaceae bacterium UBA7016
GAGCTGGGTGTCACCGGCTGTATCGGCATGTGCTTCCTTGAGCCCATCGTGGACATCTACGAGGACGACGGCACGCTGCATCGTCTGGTCAAGGTGCAGGCCAAGGATGCCCAGACCATCTACGATGCGGTCATGACCGACAACCTTTCGCTGGTAGACAAGCTGCGCATCACGCCTGATGACGAGCAGTTCCTGTCCAAGCAGACGCGCATTGCGTTGCGCCACTGTGGCGTCATCGACCCGGAAAGCATTGACGATTACCTCGCGCACGACGGCTACCAGGCCATCACCAAGATCCTGAGCACGGGCATGAGCCAGGAGGACGTCATCCAGCAGATCGACATCGCTGGCCTGCGCGGCCGCGGCGGTGCGGGCTTCTCCACGGCGTTCAAGTGGCGTGCCGCGCGTGACGCAAAGGCTGACGAGACCGGCCAGAAGTACCTCATCTGCAACGCCGACGAGGGCGACCCCGGCGCGTTCATGGACCGTGCCGTCATTGAGGGCGACCCGCATAGCCTCATCGAGGGCATGCTCATCGGTGCGTACAGCATCGGCGCGAGCGAGGCCATCGTGTACGTGCGTGCTGAGTACCCGCTCGCCATCATCCGCCTGCGCAAGGCCATCGAGGACGCCACCGCGCGCGGCTACCTGGGCGAACACATCTGCGGAAGCGACTTCTCGTGCACGCTGCGCATCAAGGCGGGTGCCGGTGCGTTTGTCTGCGGCGAAGAGACAGCGCTTATCGAGTCGCTGGAAGGCAAGCGCGGCATGCCGCGTCTGAAGCCGCCCTTCCCGGCGCAGGCTGGCTACTGGCTCAAGCCGTCCAACATCAACAACGTCGAGACCTACGCCAACGTGGCGTGGATCATCAACAACGGCGGTGCGGCCTTTGCCGCCATGGGCACCGAGAACTCCAAGGGTACCAAGGTCTTCGCGCTCTCTGGCAAGATTGCGCGCGGCGGCCTGGTTGAGGTTCCCATGGGCACGACGCTCCGCGAGGTCATCTTTGGCATCGGCGGCGGTATCCGCAACAACAAGGAGTTCAAGGCCGTCCAGCTGGGCGGACCGTCCGGCGGCTGCGTGCCGGCGAGCAAGCTCGACACCGTGATCGACTACAACGAGCTGGCCGCTACCGGTGCCATCATGGGCTCCGGCGGCATGGTGGTCATGGACGAGACCACCTGCATGGTGAGCATGGCCCGCTTCTTCCTTGACTTCACGGCCAAGGAGAGCTGCGGCAAGTGCGTGCACTGCCGCCTGGGCACCAAGCGCATGCTGGAGATTCTTGACCGCATCGTGGCTGGCAAGGGCGAAGAGGGAGACATCGAGAAGCTCGAGGACCTGTGCTACGCCATTAAGGACGGCGCGCTCTGCGGCCTGGGCCAGACGGCGCCCAACCCGGTGCTTACCACCATCCGCTACTTCCGCGACGAGCTTGAGGCACACATCGACGAGCATCGTTGCCCCGCGGGCGAGTGCCGCGAGCTCATCTCCTACAGCATCGACAAGACCAAGTGCGTGGGCTGCACCGCCTGCGCCAGGCAGTGCCCCGTGGGTGCCATCTCGGGCGAGCGCAAGTCGCCGCACCAGATCGATCCCGCGCTGTGCATCAAGTGTGGCAACTGCAAGACCGCCTGCCGCTTTGGCGCGGTTCAGGTCGCGTAGGGAGAGGGGGAAGAGACGATGTCAATCACCTATACCATTGACGGCGTGCAGGTTGTGGCGGAGCCTTCCGACACCATCCTCACGTCGGCTACCAGGGCGGGAGTTGAGATTCCTACCCTCTGCTTTGACAAGCGCACCGCCATCTACGGCGCCTGCGGCCTCTGCCTGGTAGAGGTTGAGGGCGTGCCCAAGCTGCTGCGTGCCTGCTCGGCGCGTCCGCAGGAGGGCTACGTGGTGCATCTGCACAGCCCGCGCGTGGACCGCGCGCGCAAGACGGCCCTGGAGCTTCTGCTCTCAGACCACACCGGCGATTGCCGTGGGCCCTGCAAGCTCAACTGCCCGGCCATGACCGACTGCCAGAAGTACGTGGGCGAGATTCGCGAGGGCCGCTACAAGGACGCCGTGTCCACCATCTACGAGGCCTTCCCGCTGCCTGCGTCCATCGGCCGCGTGTGTCCGCATCCCTGCGAGGACGCGTGCCGCCGCAAGATGGTGGAGGAGCCCATCTCCATTGCGTTTTTGAAGGCCTTCGCGGCCGACAAGGTGGAGGCCGACGGCGACCCCTACGTGGTGCAGTGCGAGCCCGACACCGGCAAGCGCGTCGCTATCGTGGGTGGCGGCCCGGCCGGCCTGACGGCTGCCTACTTCCTGCGTCGCTACGGCCACGCCGTGACCATCTTTGACAAGCAGCCCAAGCTGGGCGGCATGCTGCGCTACGGCATCCCCGAGTATCGCCTGCCCAAGGCCGTGCTCGACCGCGAGATTCAGATTATTCTGGACGCGGGCGTCGAAGCGCACACCAACGTGCAGCTGGGGAAGGACATCACCTTTGACGAGCTGCGCGCAGATTACGATGCGGTGCTTCTGGCTCTGGGTGCCTGGAAGTCTATGCCCATGCGCGTGCCGGGCGAGGACCTAGACGGCGTCTATGGCGGCATCGACTTCCTGGAGCACCTTGGCCTGGGCGAGCGTCCGACGCTGGGCGAGCGCGTGGCCGTGTGTGGCGGCGGCAATACCGCCATGGACTGCTGCCGTACCGCGGTGCGTCTGGGCGCCAAGGAGGTCTACGTGGTGTACCGCCGCACGCGCAACGAGATGCCTGCGGCCGACATCGAGATTGAGGAGGCCGAGGAAGAGGGCGTGACCTTCAAGTTCCTCACCAACCCCATCGAGTTCTACGGCGAGGACGGCCACGTGACCGGTATGAAGCTGCAGATCATGGAGCTGGGCGAGCCCGACGCGTCTGGTCGCCGTCGTCCCGTTCCCGTTGAGGGCGCCACCGAGGACATCCCCATCGACAATGTGCTCATGGCCATTGGCCAGGGCGCCAACTGCGAGGGCGTCGACGCCGACCTGCTCACCCAGCGCGGCACCATCGCCTGCGACGAGATGACCTTCCGCACCAGCATCGACAACGTGTTTGCTGCCGGCGACGTGACCAACCGCGGTGCGGGTATCGCTATCCAGGCTATCGCCGAGGCCCAGAAGGCGGCTCTGTGCATCAACAACTACCTTGAGGGCGACGAGGTGCGCGCGTGCGTGCCGTACTTCGTGAAGCAGGAGAAGACGCCCGAGGACTTCGAGGACGAGCCCAAACAGAAGCGCGAGAAGATGCCGGGCCTGACGCCTGAGCAGCGCCGCGACAACTTCGAGCCCATCTACTTCGGCTTTACCGAGGAACAGGCGCGTCGTGAGGCGTCGCGTTGCCTGGAGTGCGGCTGCCACGACTACTTCGATTGTCGCCTCATCCGCTACGCCAACGCCTTCGACATCGACCCGGAGCGCTTTGCCGGCGAGATGCACAAGCGCGAGGACAAGCCCGTGGTTTCCGAGGTCATCATCCACGACCCGGACAAGTGCGTGCTGTGCGGCCTGTGCTACCGTATCTGCGACCAGGAGGTGGGCAAGACCTTCCTGGGCCTGTACAACCGTGGCTTCTCCACCGTGGTCAACCCCATGGTGCCCGACGAGGCGCGTACGTTCTGCGCGAGCTGCCTGAAGTGCGTGGAGGCCTGCCCGACCGGCGCCATGAAGAGCGTGCCGGCCGTGGAGCGCGTGACGCAGATCTTGTAGCGGTCATTCCGTTTGTACGTGGCGCGGGGCCAGAGGGTCGAACCCTCTG
>DJXA01000187.1 GCA_002449555.1 Atopobiaceae bacterium UBA7016
ACGGCGAGCAGCTCATCCGCGTGGTAAAGCCCGAAGAGAACGTCGAGCCGGACGTGCCCACCTACGCGCGGCTCGTCGGAAGCGACTTCCACAACGGCACCATTGAGGTGGACGTTCGCTCGCGCCTGATGCACTGGGCCGACATCGACTGCCGCGGATTCATCGGCTTTGTGTTCCGCGCGAGCGCGGACAACGACCGCTTTGAGAGCTTCTATGTGCGCCCCCGCAACGGCCGCAGCTGCACGGAGCCGCAGCGCCGCATTCACACCATGCAGTACTTCAGCTATCCCGGCTACACGTTTGCGTACTTCCGCGAGCGCGGCATCGCCGACTACGAGGCCAAGGCGGACATCGACCTTGACGAGTGGATCCACCTTAAGGGCGAGGTCACGGACGCTGGGGCGCGCTTCTACGTTGACGACATGGAGACGCCGGCGCTGGTAGTTGACCAGATGTTTGGTGGCGCCGACCTGCGCGGCGGTGTGGGCCTCTACGTGGACAACGGCACCGAAGGAAACTTCAAGAACCTCAAGGTCACCTACGCCGACTAACGTAGCGACCCGCGCAGACGGGGCAGGCCCCGGTGGGACACTATGAGAAAGAGAGGATACCGCGGGAGAGGCGGTCGAGACCGTCTCTCACAAGCTCGCGACGTGTGCCCACGTTCATGCGCAGGAAGCCCCTACCTGCATCGCCATACTGCGATCCCGGCGACAGCACCAGGCCCGTCGTCTCGCGCAGGCGCTGGCAGAGCCGCTCATCGTCATGCGTCACACCGCGGCAATCCAGCCAGCAGAGGTAGGTGGCGTCGCTCGGGCACATGCGGATGCCCAGTGCGCGCTCGGACAGGAAGCGCTCTACCTCGTCTTTGTTCCGCTGCAGGTATTCGCGCAGCTCGTCAAGCCACGCTTCGCCCTCATCGTAGGCTGCCATGGCGCCCGCAATGGCAAACGAGTTGGGCTCGGCACACTCGTCGGTATTCAGCTGCCGCTCCACCCTATGGCGCAAACGCGCATCAGCCGCAAAGAAGTACGCAGATTGCAGTCCCGCAAGGTTGAATGCCTTGGAGGGCGAAGCCGCCGTCACGGAGATGCGCCGGCACGTATCACTTGCGGCGGCAAACGGCACATGACTCATGCCAGGGCGGGTCAGCTCGCAGTGGATCTCATCAGAGACCACCACCACGCCATACCGCTCGCAGAGTTCGCCGATGCGGGCAAGCTCGTCTGCGCTCCAAATAGTGCCTGTTGGGTTGTGCGGGTTGCACACGATCATGAGCGAGGTCTGCGGGTCCGCAAGCTTACGCTCCAAATCGTCCCAGTCAACGCTCCAGCGCGCGCCATCAAACAAAAGCGGGCTCTCCACCACATGACGCCCGTTGTTGACCACCGAGTTCCAGAACACGTTGTAGACCGGCGGCTGTACCAGCACGTTCTCGTGCACGTTGGTCAGTGCGCGCACTGCGGAGGAGAGCACGGCCACCACGCCGGTTGAGAACACGAGCTCGCCCGGATCAAGCGTCAGGCCGTGCCGACGACTCCACCAGCTCACCACCGAACCACGCCATGCATCGGGCACGTCAGAGTACCCAAAGGCGCCATGCAGTGCGCGCTCTACCAGCGCGTCTTTCACCGAAGGAGCCGTCGCAAAATCCATGTCGGCCACCCACATGGGTAGCTCGTCAACCCCGACCGCCCACTTGTAGGCATCAGGCAGGCGGCGGTCCAACGGTTGGTCAAAGTCAAACATCCGGGTAGCGCTCCTTCTTGCCTACGCCACCCGGCAGAAACTCGGGCAGCAGGGGAACTCCGTCTGAACAATGCTGGTGTGCGAACTATCCACCTGCGGGTCATCAAAGATGATCTCGTCAATGTGCGTTGCGACGATGCGGCCATTGTAGGGGTTCTTCACGCTTACGATGGACGACGTAACCTCAGCGTCAACGTCAGTGCAGTACTCAAAGGCGAGGTTGGTCTCAATCAGGCGGCAATCGCGCAGCGTGAGGCCCTCGACATAGCAGAGACCCTGCTCGCTCTGGATGGTGCAGTTCTCAAGACGCACGTTCTTCGCGTTCCACGCCAGATACTCGCCCACGATGAGCGAGTTGCGCACCACCACGTTCTCGCAGTTCCAGAACGCATCCTTGGTCAGCAGGCGTGAGTCCTCAATGACCACGTTGGTGCACCCATCGAAGCCATAGTTTCCCGTCAGCTGCAGGTTCTTGGCATGGATATTGCGCGATCCCTGGCAGAAGTAGTCGCCGGTGGCCGTAACGTCAAGAAGCTCGATGTCGTCGTTCCACCACAGGGTCTCGTCCGCATGGGCCATCTGCACGCGCTCAAGACGTACGTTGGTGCACTTACGCAGGCCCTTCGGCGCCTGATAGGTGCTGTCGGTGATGGTCACGTTATGCGTATACCAAATGCCCGCGCGTGCCATCTCGAGGAAGGCGGTGCCGCGGACGTTGACGTCGTGGCAGTACCACAGGGGGTACTTCCAGCCAAACACACTGTCGATGACCTCGACATTGCTGGACTCCTTGAGCGGAGACTCCCCGTCATCAAAGATAGAGGCCTCAACGCTAAGGTCGCGACTCTTGAAGAGGACTCGCTCGCCCGTGAGATGCTGGTTGACAATCTTCTGCATGATGCTTCACCTGCTCGTTTCTGATAGTAAGAAAAGGTCCTAGGCCACGCGGGCGTTTCGCTCAAGCTCGTGGATGAGCCAATCGCAGACGTCAATCGGGCGCTGCGCCTGATGCAAGGCTTCTACCAGCTCGCAGCGGTGACACCGCAGCAGGCGCAGGCATGCATCGGTCTCACCGGCCTCTTGCATCGCATTCAACCGGTCTACCAGGGCGCTGCCACACCCAGCCTCGGTAAGTGCCTGCCTCATCGCGTGGTCCATGACCCCTCCTTTCGTTCTTTTGCTACTAAACACGATACGAGGGTCGCCAAGCGATAACAAATGCCTATCTAGTATTTGTCTAAATGCATAACTGTTATGGGTCACGCATCCCACGAGGAGGGTGCTAACGGCTTGCACCTGCCTCTTCCGCAGGCAGCGGGATGCGCTCGCTCGTAAAGCCGTGGCCACGCACCTCGTTGATCTGCGCAATGGTGATGAACGCGGACGAGTCGATGGAATACACCAGCTCTGTCACGTCGTAGAGCTTTCGCTGGGGGATGACGCACAGAATGCCCCTCCCCTCCTGACGGCGGAAACCCGACTCGGTCAGGAGCATGGTCATGCCCACCTCGGCCTTCCACAGCAGTGCTTCGCGAATCTCCTCATAGCGGTCGGACAGCACGATCAGCTGGATCTGCGCCTTGCCAAGAATCATCGTACGGTCAAGCAGGATGGTCTCAAGCACCAGCACGAGCAGGCCCAGCAGAATCTGTTCCGGCTCGCAGAACAGCGCCTGACCTCCCATGACGATGAAGTCGGTCACGTAGATGAGCGCCGAAAGCGGCCAGTGAAACCAGTGGTTGAGCACCAGCGCCACCACGTCCATACCGCCTGTCGACGAACCCACGCGCATGACCAGTCCCAGCGCGATGCCCATGAGACAGCCCGCGAAGATGGCCGCGAGCAGCGGGTCGTCCGTCATGCAGTCAATGCCGGGGATGCGTTCCATCACTCCCAGCGCAACCGGGTAGATAATGGAGCTTGCGACTGTCGTCACAAAGAACTTCTTGCCCAGCACGGCAAGCCCCAAGAGCAGCAACGCCATGTTGAGCACGAGGACCACAAGCGCCACGTCAAGCCCCGGCCAGATACGGCCAAGCACGATGCCGATACCCGTCGTGCCACCCATGATGATGCCGAACGGCATGATGAAGGCAGCGACCAAAAAGGCCAGGAGCGAGTTACCAACGAGCAGGCATGCCAACGTCACGAGGCTTCTCGTGTAGCGGGAATAACGCCACATTCCACCCTCCAGAAATGCAATTCTTTATATAGGGAACTGCAATCATATGACGGCGCAAGCGCGCCAATCAAGTGAGCCATGAAGGAACCACGAAGGACCGTCCTTCGTGGTTCACAGACCGAGTGTCAGCTGCTGGGGCACCAACAAGCTTCGCTGCGTGGCGAAGCTCACCTCGTCACCGTCGCGCAGATAGCCCAGCAAGAGCGGACTTTCGGGGTCATGGTTGTGGCGCCAGTTGTCCAATGCCTTCTCGGGGCTTCTGTTGGCATAGCAGTAGCGGCACCCATTGGGGCAGCTGTCGTAGGCGCCGATGTCGCGGCTCTCGAAGCAGCCGCACCCCGCACGCTAGCCCTTGTGCTTGAGCTCGCGAAACGCGATGTCGTTTGCCGCGCCCAGCATGGCAAGGGTCGTGCAGCCGCTGCAGCCGATACCATACTGCGGCCAAAGCCCGTTGTTTCCGCAGGTCTGGATAGGAATGCCATGCTCGGCGGCAATCCGCCCCAGACCGCAGGCCAGCGCATCGCGGTCATCTGGTGTCAGCGGCCTCAGCTCGGCAAAATTGACCTCAAGCTTCTTGTACATCTCGACAAACGAAAAGATGCAGCGGTCAACATGGCCCGCTAGCCTCCCGCAGAGATGGTCAAACGTCTCCAAATGCCGCTCGATGGTGTAGACGTCCGTCAGCAGTACGGGGTCATAGCGCCAGCAGATGCGCCGGGCGCCCACCAGGCGTTCGAGGTCATAGAGCGTCTCAACCGAATCGTCCAAGCTCGGCACACGCGGCTCAATGTCTGGCCCATAGGCGGTGATGGTGTAGTGGAAGTGCGTGTTAAAGCGCCTGGTGATGAACGGAAGGCCCGGCAGCAGCGGGGCGTAGTTCTTCGAACAGAACTCGACGCAATCCACCACGGAGGGGTCAAGCTCGTAACGGCTCACCTTGTGCGGGAAGAGCGGGTTGCGCACAAACACGAACCCCTCCTCGAAGCGTCGCAGAAGCCACGGCGCATACCACTGGGCCGTGTCGGTTCGTGCACCCGTATTGATGATCATGGCGTCCCTCCTCTGGCCACATTGTGACGCCTCGCCCATACGAACACAAGTACGCACCACGGGGTAACCATGGCCCTTCACAGATGCACTTCTCACAAGCAACGCCCCTCCGTTCACGAGAAACGGAGGGGCGTTGCTTGCAGGTGTTTCTTTGTTAGCGTTACGAACGCCTGGGGATCCACATGTACTGGCCATGCGGCGTAACGCGGAACATCATGATGGCGCCAAGCTCAGACTTCTTGAGCGTGCCCTTGAGGAACGGAACCACCTTGTCGGGATCCTCTTCAGTGCACTCAAAGACGAGCGACTGAGCGGAGGTGCCCTTCGTGTCGGTGAGCTTGAACGTCATGGGCTCGGTGATGCCCTCAACGATCTCGATGACCTTGGCCCTGAACGCGGGGTTGACGCCGTCAACATCAACAAGCATGGTGGTCTCCTTCCCTCTTAAAGCTGCGTTCGCTATGTCTATCTTACGGCCCCTTATGTTGCCCGTGCGACCCATTTCCATCAGCGGTCAGCCACGACAGCAAGTCCCCATAGGC
>DJXA01000155.1 GCA_002449555.1 Atopobiaceae bacterium UBA7016
ACCAGGCCGCCACGGCCGGTGTTGACGAAGATGACGCCGTCCTTCATCTTGGCGATGGAGTCGTCGTTGATCATGTGATAGGACTCGGCGTTCAGGAACGCGTGCAGCGAGATGAAGTCAGCGCGCTCGTACAGGTAGTCGTAATCGACCAGGCCGTCGTCGACGTCCACGAACTCGTCAACGCAGCCCTCCTCGAGCAGGCCCTTGTTGGGATAGAGGTCGGCGCCGATGACGTGCATGCCGAAGCCCTTGCAGATGCGGCAGAGGGCAGCGCCGATGCGGCCGGTGCCCACGATGCCGGCGGTGCGGCCCTTGAGGGTGACGCCGACGAGGTTGTTCAGGTCGTAGTTGTTCTCGCGAACGCGGTTGTAGCCCTTGACGATGCGGCGGTTGGCGGCCAGGCCCAGAGCCATGGCGTGCTCGGCGATAGCCTCGGGGCTGTAGGCGGGCACGTTGCAGACGCGGATGCCAAGCTCCTTGGCCATGGGGATGTTGACGGCGTCGAAGCCGGCGCAGCGCATGAGGATGAGCTTGATGCCAAAGCCCGCGAGAATCTCGAGCGTCATGGCGTCACGGATGTTGGCGTTGACGAAGGCGCAGACGGCGTCATAGCCCTTGGCGAGGACGGCGGTACGCCAGGTGAGGTTGGTCTTCGTGAACTCGATCTGAACGTCAGGGTACTCATCCATAACCTTAGAGAAGGAATCCCTGTCGTAGTCCCTGGTTCCGTAGAACAGAATCTTCATGCGCTGGCCCCTTTCCGATAACGGGTATTTCATGCGGTGTGCATGGACTAGATAAGTCTAGGCACAGGAATGGTGAACGTGAGCGTGTTTTAGGCATACGTGAGAACTTGGCGGCTGACCGAGGTATCTGGGCCGTGGGTGCGACGGCCTTATGACGATTTGGAGAGCCGCCAGAGGGTGGTTCTGCTAACGCCGAGCTGCCGCGCCGCCGCGCTCTGGTTGCCGCCGTGCTTCCTGATGACGAGGTCGATGACGTCACGCTCGATGTCGGCGAGCGGTCGGTCAAGGTCGAGCGCGTCGGTGGAGCCCTCCGTCACGCTGCCGCGGTAGGTGGGACGCTCGATGGAGAGGAGCTCGCGCACGTCGGGCTCGCGGATGGTGTGGTCGCGCGAGCTGGCGCAGAGCTGCGAGAGGATGCGCTTGAACTGTATGTAGTTTCCGGGCCACGGGTAGCTCGAAAGGAGCTCCATGGCCGGCCGGTCGACGCGCAGCACCTCGCGGGGCAGATCCGCGTTGAGCTGGCTCAGGAAGAGGCGGGTGATGGTGGGGATGCGCTCGCGGCTCTCGCGCAGCGGCATGAGCTCCACCTCCATGCACTGGAAGCGGTCTTTGACAAACAGGAGGTGTCGCGACGCCCAGTCGCCCCGCGGCTCGCAGGAGAAGATGACGTAATTCCGCCGGCAGACGTCAGCGCCGTCGAGCGTGGCAAACAGCTCGTCGGCAAAGGCGTCGCCGCACGCCTCGAGGTTCTTGAAGTGGATGGTGAGGCCGTCGGCAAAGAGGGGAGAGTGCCTGCTGTTGAGCAGATGGTCGCGCGAGCGGTCGTTGAGCAGCGAGCAGTCGACCTCCGCGAAGGGGTGTGAGGCGCGCACCGAGTTGACGTAGGCGTAGAGCGCGATGACCGTGCGCCCGGTGCCGTACTCGCCCGTGACGAGGAGCGGCTTGCCCGACTTGACGACGTCCTTCACGGCCTTACCCGTGCCCGCGAGGTCGGCCGTGATGCTAAAGGGGCTGGCAAGGTACTCCTTGCGCGCGTCGGCCTTCGAGTAGTAGGTGATGCCCGTCTGTCGCGCCCCCGCGGCGCGGCCCTTCGAGAGGAAGAACGCCACCTTGCGGCCCAGCTGGTCGGTGTGCACAAACGTCCTGATGGCGTACTGCTGGCCGCCAATGGTGCGCCTCAACGAGTCGGCGTCACCCAGGAGCACCTCCTGGAGGAGGCCACGCAGCGTGGAGAGCAGCTGCGCGTTGCCACGCTGGTCGAGCGTGGAGAAGAAGAGGGAGCCGTTCTCGTTGAATATGGCGGTGTCTCCGCTGTGGTTGCTGAGCACCTCGCGTAGGTAGAGGTTCTCCGCATGCGCATTGCCTACGTAGCGCGCGATGCGCAGCGCCTCGTCAAGGGAGTCGCGCACCGAGGCAGAGCCCGAGGTGATGAGCACGGTGTTGAGCCCGCTCTCCCTGAAGACGGTGCTTGAGATGACGTCGCAGAGCACCGTGTCGTAGCCCTGCTCCTTGAGCAGCGGCGCGATGTCGTGCACGTCCGCCTCGTCTACGAGCGTAAAGATGTCCAGTCCCAGCTGCAGGACGTCGTTGGTGCTGCGCGCGGCGTCGGTGATTCCCGAGAAGCCCGCAACCGCCCGCTTGCCGCCGATGTCCTCAGCGAGGCGGACCGCCTGCAGCACGTCGTAAGCAGAGGTCTTGATGTCAAGAACGGGCAGGTCAAGCTCATTGCGCAGCAGGTCAGCCGTGCCGCCGCGCGAGAGGATGAGGTCATAGGGCTCCGTGAGGCAGTTGATGGCCGCTACCACGCCCTCCTCGAGGTTTCCCACCACGATGGTCATCTCGACGTTGTCGTAGCGCTGCGCCTCGCGCTCAAGAACTGAGGCGAGGCCCTCGTAAGGCGCGACGGCAAGAATCTTTACGGGTGCATCCACGGGTCGACTCCTTCCTTGGGTGTTGCAATACGGAACAGTTTAGAAGAAATGCAGAGGATGTGAAAAAGAATGTTGCAAATCGAAACACTCATAGGACCTTGCATCGCTATTTTGAGCTGAAAAAACTGCGTATCGTTCATCTCGACACACGGACGATTGGAAGCGTCATGGCAGAGCTGCTGGTCATAGCGGACGACCTCACCGGAGCCCTCGACTCGGGCGTACAGCTTGCGCAGAAGGGTCAGCGCGTTCTGGTGAGCCTTGACTGCGAGCACGGCATCGAGCACGCCTCGCAGGCAGACGTCATCGTCATCGATTCCGAGAGCCGCCACGACGAGCCGCGCGTTGCCTATGACAAGTGCGCCCACCTGGTCAAGGAGGGCATGGAGTGCGGCATCTCGCACGTATATAAGAAGACGGACTCGGGCCTGAGGGGAAACGTGGGCGCCGAGCTCGCCGCCGTGCTCGAGGTCTCGGGTGCCTCGCACCTCAACTTTGTCCCCGCCTATCCCAAGCAGCAGCGCACCACCGAAAACGGCATCCACTACGTGGCCGGCGTGCCTCTGGCGCAGAGCATCTTCTCGAAGGATCCGCTCAATCCCGTCTCGAAGAGCGCCGTCGCTGACCTCATCCACGAGCAGAGTGACGTGCCGGTGACGAGCTGGGCTAAGGAAGTGCCGCTTGCGGGCGTCATGGTGTATGACTGCGCGACGGATGACGACATGCGCAAGATTGCCAGCCACATTGCCCAGAACGACGCCGACGCTCCCCTGGCAGGGTGCGCGGGCCTGCTCGAGATGCTTCCCAGCCACGCGTCGGGCGCTTCTCGCGAAGAGAGCCCCGCGCTGTCGGAGCGGCTGGTGGTCGTGTCCGGTTCGGTCAACGAGATCACCTCGATGCAGCTTGCCGAGGGCGAGCGCATGGGCGCACTTCGCCGGCACCTGCCCGTCGAGCGCATCCTTTCCGAGCCCTGGGGCGAGGCCGAGACGCGCGCCTTTGTGAGCGAAACGCTCGCGGACGGGGCCCAGAGCCCGGTCATTCTCATTGATACCCTGGGCTACCAGCTGAGCGTCGAGCAGCGCAGCGACGGAACCAGTGCCCGCAAGATCTCTGACGCGGCGAGCCTCTGCGCTGCCGTGGTGAGCGAGCTTCGTGACCGCACCGTCATGATCGTGGGCGGCGACGCGCTCGCGGGCTTCATCGACCTCGTCGGCGCCACGATGCTCGAGCCGCTTGACGAGCTCTTCCCAGGTATCGTCGTGGCCCGCTACGAGGGCGGTGCCTCAGAAGGAACCATCGTCACCAAGTCAGGAGCGTTTGGTGACGTCAGCCTGTTTTATGACATCCATCAGAA
This sequence comes from Atopobiaceae bacterium UBA7016, assembly GCA_002449555.1. Lineage (GTDB taxonomy): Bacteria > Actinomycetota > Coriobacteriia > Coriobacteriales > Atopobiaceae > UBA1367. Next base: position 4,032 of record DJXA01000155.1, read on the forward strand.
GCTGAAAGAGAAGGTGGAGGAGTAAGGAATGTCTTTGGAGAAGTACAACCTCAAGCTGCCGAAGGCCATCTACAGCGGCAAGAACGCCCTGGGCGAGATTCCGCAGATCCTTGAGGCCGCGGGCGCCACGAAGGTGGCGGCCTTCACGGACAAGGGCCTGCGCAAGCTGGGCCTGTTCGACCTCGTCGAGAAGGAGCTCAAGGCCAGCGGCGTGCCTTACGACATCTTTGACGACCTGCCGGCAGAGCCGTCCTACATGGATGTGCAGAAGGTCATCGACCAGTTCAAGGTCACCGGCGCCGACTTCATCGTCGCCTGCGGCGGCGGTTCGGTCATGGACTCCGCCAAGCTCGCCAGCGTGCTCGTCACCGACGAGTACGGTGTGAAGGAGCTTCTGGACGACCCCAAGCGCGCCCACAAGTGCGTGGACCTGCTCGCCATCCCCACCACGGCCGGCACGGGTGCCGAGTGCACGCCCAACGCCATCGTCGGCGTGCCCGAGCGCGCCCTGAAGATTGGCATCGTCAATGACGGCCTCATCAGCGACTACGTCATCCTCGACGCCGAGATGATCCGCAACCTGCCGCGCTCCATCGCGGCGGCGACCGGCGTCGACGCCATGTGCCACGCCATCGAGTGCTTCACCTCCAACAAGGCCAACCCGCTCTCTGACACCTTCGCGCTGGAGGCCTTCGACCTCATCATGAACAACATCGTGGCCGCCTGCGACGACAAGGACGCCATCGAGGCCAAGAACGCCATGCAGGTCGCGGCCTTCTACGGCGGCGTGGCCATCACCGCCTCGGGCACCACGGGCGTCCACGCCCTGAGCTATCCCCTCGGCGGCAAGTACCACATCGCGCACGGCGTCTCCAACGCCATGCTGCTCGTGCCCGTGATGGAGTTTAACGAGCCGGCCTGCCGCGAGCTGTTTGCCCGCGCGTGGGACCGCGCCTACCACGGTGACGAGCGCCTCGCCACCGACGAGGAGAAGTCGAAGGCACTGGTGAAGTGGATGGGTGACATCGTGCGCCACCTGGACATCCCCACGAGCCTGAAGCAGTTTGGCGTTGACCCGGCAGACCTGGACGACCTGGTTGATGCCGGCATGCAGGTCACGAGGCTTCTCGTGAACAACAGGCGCGAGATTACGGCAGCAGACGCACGTTCGATTTACGAGAGGGTGTTGCAGTAATGGCAGACATCAAGGGCATCATCGTTCCCATCGTCACTCCTATGAACGAGGACGAGTCCGTCAACCTCGACGAGCTCCGCAACCAGATTGACCGCCAGATCGAGGCGGGCATCGACGGCATCTTCCCCTTCGGCACCAACGGCGAGGCCTACATCCTCTCTGGCGACGAGAAGCGCGCCATCCTTGAGGTGACCATCGACCAGGTGGCCGGCCGCGTCCCCGTGTACGCCGGCACCGGCTGCATCTCCACCAAGGAGACCATCGAGCAGACCAAGATGGCCGCCGAGCTGGGCGCCGACGTCGTCTCCATCATCACCCCGAGCTTCGCGAAGGCGAGCCAGGAGGAGCTCTACCGCCACTACTGCGCGGTTGCGGCCTCCGTCGACCTGCCGGTCCTGCTCTACAACATCCCCGCCCGCACGGGCAACGCGCTTGAGCCCGCCACCGTGGCGCGCCTTGCCAAGGACGTTCCCAACATCGTGGGCGCCAAGGACTCCAGTGGTGACTGGGAGAACCTGAAGGCCTACATCGCCGTCAAGGACGTCCGCGACGACTTCGTGGCTCTCTCCGGCAACGACAGCCTCATCCTGGACGCCCTCATCGAGGGCGGTGCCGGCGCCATCGCGGGCTGCGCCAACGTGTACCCGCACGTCATGGCCTCCATCTACGACTTGTTCGTGGAGGGCAAGCTCGAGGAGGCCCGCGAGGTACAGAACAGCATCGCCAGCTTCCGCGCCGTGTTCCGTCATGGCAACCCCAACACCGTCGTGAAGACCGCCGTGGCCGAGCTGGGCTACCCGGTGGGCAAGTGCCGCGCGCCGTTCAACTGGCTACCTGACGAGGGCATCGCCGAGCTTCGCCAGGTGCTGGCAGAGAACAAGCAGAAGGGTATGCGCTAATGAGCGACTACAAGCCCATCGTCGGCATCTCGATGGGTGACCCCGCGGGCAACGGCCCCGAGATCACCGTCAAGGCCCTCTCTGACCCTACGCTGTACGACCGCTGCCGCCCCATCGTGGTGGGCGACTACAAGATGATCGAGCAGGCCAAGGGCTTCGTGAACCACCCCGAGATCACGGTCAACCCCGTGAAGAGCGTCTCCGAGGCCAAGTTTGAGGCTGGCACCATCGACGTGTACCAGCTCGACCTCATCGAGGACGTGTCTAAGTTCAAGCTGGCCACCGTCTCGGCCGAGGGCGGCAACGCCGCCTTCCAGTCGGTCAAGCGCCTCATCGAGCTGGCCATGGACGGCGAGGTTGACGCCACCGTCACCAACGCCCTCAACAAGGAGGCCATGAACCTCGCGCTCGCGCCCGAGGGCATGCACTTCGACGGCCACACCGAGATCTATGCCACCTACACGGGCACCAAGAAGTACTGCATGATGCTCGCGCACCACGACTTCCGCGTGGCGCACGTTTCCACGCACGTGAGCCTTCGCGAGGCCTGCGACCGCGTGAAGACTCCGCGCGTGCTCGAGGTCATCGAGCTCGCCAACCAGGCCATGCTTGACCTGGGCATCGAGAATCCGCGCGTGGCAGTGGCCGGCCTCAACCCCCACTGCGGCGAGAACGGCCTCTTTGGCCGCGAGGAGATCGAAGAGATCGCCCCCGCCATCGAGATCGCCAAGGCTCGCGGCATCAACGCCATCGGCCCCATTCCGCCTGACTCGGTCTTCTCCGAGATGAACGGCGGCTGGTACGACGTCACGGTGTGCATGTACCACGACCAGGGTCACATTCCCACCAAGGTCCTGGGCTTCGTCATCGACCGCGCCACCAACCAGTGGAAGGCCGTCGAGGGCGTCAACATCACGCTGGGCCTGCCCATCATCCGCACCTCTGTTGACCACGGCACCGGCTTTGCGCTGGTCGGCAAGGGCACCTCAAACGAGCTCTCGCTCGTGAATGCCATCGACTACGCGCTGCGCATGGCGGCCGGACGTGCTGCGAGTAAGGGGGCGGACGCCTAGCGAGGGCGTTGCGGCACCAGGCCGCGCACAACTCTTTTCGGAACCAAACGACCAGACACCCGTCAGGCCGTAGGGGAGCTTTGTCAAGTTTTGGAATAGGAAGGAACGATACCGATGACAATGCAAATGATCCTTGCGTTGGCAACACTCGTGATCATGCTCGTGCTGATCATGTTCGACGTGATGCCGTTCGGCGCACCCCCGATCTTCGCGAGCCTTCTGCTCGTGATCTTCGGCCAGCTCTTTGGCGCTGAGTGGGAGGTCCAGTGGGACGTCCCGTACGCCTTCGCCGGCTTCACCAACGCGAGCGTGTGGATGGTCGCGTTCTTCATGGTGGTTATGGCTGCCGTGCAGAAGACCAGCCTCATCGCGGGCGTCAAGACCTCTATGGGCAACCTCGTGACCAAGGGCGGCTTCAAGAGCTACGTCCTGCTCATCCTGCTGGTCATGCTGGGCTGCACCCTGGCTGGCGGCGGCTCCACCGGCTACTACGTGCTGATCCTCTCCCTCGTGGCCACGCTGCCCTATAACGAGGAGTTCCCCACGTCCAAGCTGCTCATGCCGCTGGGCTTCGCCACCAACCACCCGCTCATCCCCATCAACGTCGCCCTGCAGTTCGGCCTCGCCACCACCGTTCTCGAGTCCGCCAACTTCTCCACCAACGAGTTCACGATGTTCAAGTTCGCGCTCGTGACCTTCGCGCTCTCCATGGGCTTCCTCCTGAGCGCCATCCTGGGCTGGAAGCTCCTGCCGAGCCACCCCATCGCCGACGCCACCGAAGAGCAGAAGGCCAACCGTGACGCCGCTGGCAACCAGATGGATCCCACCAAGGAGAAGATCACCGTCGCCCTCTTCGTCATCTCTGTCATCGCCATGATGCTCATGAGCCAGCTCGGCAACATCGCCTACGTCGTGCCTGGACTGTGCGCCTTCGCCCTCATGCTGA
>DJXA01000173.1:0-653 GCA_002449555.1 Atopobiaceae bacterium UBA7016
CCCACAAAAAGCGGGCCATCTACCTGCGTCGCAACCATGTTGAGGTAGTCGCGCGCGGCCTCCTGCGCGGGCACCGTGTTGCGGAAGGCCATGTTGAAGTCTTCCTTCCAACCCAGCAGCGTGTTGTCGGTGCCACGAAAGGCCACATAGCGCTCGCCCGTCGGAAGCAGGAACGTGACCGCCGCAAACTGGCGCTCGAGGTCTTTGTTCGAGCGTTCCGAGGCGAGGCACGCGCGCACGTTGAAGAAGCGCGGGTTGGTAGCCACGGCCGCAAGGAGCTGCTCGTGGTTGGTGCCGTTGCCTACCGGCGCCGTCAGCGACAGGCGCATCTTGGCGTCATCGAGGTCGATGAGCGCCACGCCGTCCACGGTTGCCGCGTCGGGCACCTCCTCAGGAATCCACAGGTACGAAAGGCAGCTCAGCACGAGGCTGTCGACGCGGCAGAGGGGCCGCTCGGCAAAGGTGTCGCGGCAGCTACGCACGTAATCAACGATGTTGGCCATGGGAATCCTTCTGTTAGTGGAACCTAACTGGTAAGTATCTCACTACCGCCCCACCAGTGTTGGCCTCCCGGAGGGCGTTTCGGCCAGCATGGTCGAGGGATTGGCCCGCGGACACCTCAAAAGCCAGCCGGACAATCAGGACGGAGGCTT
>DJXA01000173.1:744-8608 GCA_002449555.1 Atopobiaceae bacterium UBA7016
AAGCCTCCGTCCTGATTGTCCGGCTCCGGAACGGTGGGAGGCCAGCCGAACCGGACGTTTCGGGGTCGAGTTTGGTCCGGAACAGCGGGTAGCCGGCCGAACCGGACGTTTCGGGGTCGAGTTTGGTCCGGAACGGCGGGCGAGGCGCCTGGCGGGACCCTCATACGTAGCGCGCAACCACGGGAATGCGGCGCACCGCGTCCACCAGCACAAGCGAGCCGCCCAACGTCACGGCAAACGCGAGCAGCTCGTACACCCCCGGTGGAAACGCGAGCGGATCAAGCACCCGCACCAGCACATGCAGAAACACGGGGTGTATCACATACACGCCAAAGCTGCGATCAGCCAGCAGCGCGGCCACGGGCACCTCGTCAACCGGGCGCACTGCATAGCGCCGAAGCAGCAGAAACACCAGCACCCCATACGGAGCCACCAAGCAGTACTGCGGCAGCGCCATCTCGCCGTGGTCAAGCGCCTGGCACACCAGAAGCGCGGCCACCGAAGTCGCGCCCAGCCCCACTGCGCGCGCATCCAGCCGCAGGTACGCCCACGTATACCACCCCAGCAGGTAGTAAAAGAGCGCCGGCAGCAGGTTCACGCGCGGGAACAGCGTGTGTTGAGCCACGTGCAGCACGGTCATTCCACCCAGCACCACCACGTAGAGCGCGGCCAGCATCCACTCAACCGTCCGACGGTTACGTAACGCCGTCAGCCGTCGAAGCGCCGGCGTCAGCACGTACAGCCCCAAAAGCGCATACACGTACCACAGGTGTCCCCACGACTGCGCGCTCACCAGATGCCACAGCGCCTCGCCCAGCACAGCAAGCGACACCGCGCGATGCTCGTACACGCTCTCTATCAGGCAAAACGCCAAGCCAAACGTAGCCAACACAAACAGCATGCGGCCCACGTACCGTGCCAGGCGCTCCCACCGCACGTCCTTGTCGGGGTCAAGCAGAAGTGCCCCCGTCACCATCAGAAACACCGGTACGGCCCAGCGACCTAGCACGATAGAAAGCGAACCCTCCACAAACGCGCGCACCGGCCCAAACGAGGCGCGGCCCACGGACTCCCACAGCGTGGTGTACACATGCAGCGCCACGATGGCCACGCAGCCCAAGGCGCGCGCCCATTCAAAGCATGCGACGCGCCATCCGCGCGTCGCAGCAGAGCTTCCTTTGTAGCCAGCAGGCCTAGGCATCCGGCCCTTCCTCGACCGGCTCCTCGTCTGCCTCGGCAACCTCGACCGGCTCGAACGCCGGCTCAGGCGCCGCAGACTCGGCCTCGGCCTTGCGCGCCGCAACCTCCTCGGGCGTCAGCACGTCCTCGATACGCAGGTTGACGCCGGCAACGACCAGGCCCGTCATGCCCGTGACCTGCTTGACGATGGCCTTCTTCACGTCCTCAAACACCTGCGGAGCATACGCGCCGTACTCGATCAGCACCGACACGTTCACCTTCACCGCGCTCTCAGGCGTAACCTCAACGGTAACGCCCTTGCGTGCGTCCGTGGCGCCAAACGCGTCCTGAATGCGGTTGATGAAGCCACCCTTCATGCCCACCACGCCGGGGACGCTGCGCATGGCAATGGCAACGATCTTCTCGATCACGCCATTCGAGAAGGTAAGCGAGTCCTCAGACTCCAGGTCCTCCTCATCCTCAGGGATGACGACGCTCGTGTCCTCATCCTCGACGCCCTCAGCATCCGCGTCCTCAGAGGCCTCGAACTCGTCAGCTGCCTCCTCGGCAGGCTGCTCATCGTCTGCCAGCTGGTCCTCTTCCGCAATCTCCTCGTACTCGGCGAAGTCCTCCTCGTCGCCATATGCAAGCTTCTTCTCAAGATCGATCATGGCTGTCTCCTTTCGACACCAACGTCACGCGTTCGCTATTGCTTCTTGCCGCGAAGCTCCTTCACGGCCCTGTTCAGGCGCCGGTCGCCGTCAAAGTACATGCCCACGCACGTGCCCACCGCCATGCAAAACGCGATGAACACCGCCTGCGGAATGCCCACGAAGAGCACCACCAGCGCAAAGGCAAGGCCCGCCACGCAGCCAAGCGCCGCATGCTCGTGCCCGGGGAACTGCCTGCTCAGCCACGGGTTGAGCACCGTGGGCTCCACGGCCTCCTTCGTCACCTCAGGAGCAGGCTTAGGCTCTGCGGGCTGCTCGGGCTCGGCTTCAGGCGTCTCTTCCGGCGTCGGCTCGATAACCACAGTGGGCTCGGGCTCCGGCTCAACCTCGCCAGCCTCCTCAACCTCAACGGCCTGCTCGCCCTCGGTCTCTTCGACCGCCTCCAGCACCGCCGTGGCTTCTACCTCAGCAACGTCCTCCGCCGCCACGTTTTCCGCAGGCTCCGCCTGCTCAACTACCACCTTAGCACGCGACAGGTCAACTCTCACCTCGGCCATGCTACGCCTCGCTTCCGGTGTGCTCATCAACCGAGACCGGCGTGGGCATGTGCACCGTTATGTCTGTGGGCACCTCGTAGGAAGCCTCCAAAGGCGCAGCGGGGTCTGCGTAGTGCGCATCCTGCGCCGCCTGCTCGTCAGCAGCCACCTGCAGGTAGTCAGGCTTGGGGTCAAGCGAATCGGGCTCAACAAACTCCAGCTCAACACGGTCGAGCGACTTGCCGCACACCTGCGCCAGGCCCCTTGCCAAGCGGTCATGCAAGCGGGCACCCTCAACCGTAACGTCAACTGCGTGCGCTGGACGTACACGCACCATCACGCGCACCTTGCCGCGGCGACGAGCCGTGACCCACACCTTCTCGGCAAAGTAGTCGTGATCTTCCTCCACGATGTGCGCGGCCTGCGAGGCAATGGCCGCCGTCGACACGGTGACCTCGTCGCCGTTTGACTTGCTCACGCGTACCGTCTTGGCGTTATGCGGCGTCAGCAGCGCGCGGCCCAACGTAATAATGAGGCCGACCAACGTGATGAGCGCCGCGCCCTCCACCACGTAGAAGTACCACTGAACGGCCATCAGCGCCGCCGCGCCACGCGTCCACGGACCAACCCACGGCAGCAACAGCGTCACCAACGAGATGATTCCCGCCACGCCAAACACGAACAACACGATGCGCTTGAACACGTTCATATGCCCTGCTCCCTGCCTGTCTGCAAACCGTTGTCGAGCCATACGGCGACACACTCTAAGGATAGCGCTTCTGCCGGTCATTTAGTGTTGTGCCCTGCTTCTCATATGGGTCAACGAAGGAGTCAACGGAGCGTGCAACAAGGGTTCGGAACCCCGTTGCACGGAGCCCGGTCGTGAGAAGGCTGCTGCCCGAGCCGTGCAACGGGGGTTCCGAACCCTTGTTGCACGCCATCCTCAACTCATCCGTAAGAAAGCGGAGTGTTGTGCAGACTGACCGCGCGGCCTCTCTTGCGGTGGAATCTGCCGTAAACTAGGTGAATACGCTACGAAAGGGCTTCACAGATGGAAGATAACAAGATCCAGGGCCTCAACCTGCCGCTTGAGTACCTCGACCTGCCTGACGACGAGCTTCCACTTCCGCAGGAAGATGAGGTAGAGGCCATCACGGCAGTACAAAACCTTGACACAGCAGACGGCTATGCGCCGCTCGATGAAGTAACCACCGAGTTCCCCGCACCAGAGCAGCTGCCCGATGCCCAGGTCCCCGTTTATGGCATCAACCTGCGCAAGGACAACGCGTCCGGTACTCCCGCCAAACGCCTCTCCCCCGCCCTCATCACCGGCATCGCCGCAGCGGCGGTCGTGCTTATCTGCGGCCTTGTCTTTGTGCCGCACATCTTGGCGTCCCGCGAGCCCGAGCCACTCCTGCAGGCACGCAAGCCCATCGAGCAACCTGAGCCGGAGCCTGAGCCCGTCCCCGGCCTTACCGCCAATGACATCCTTCCGCTCGTCGGTGCGCTGCAGTATAACGGCGAAAACGTGTCCCTTGCGGCCGACCGGCTCTCCATTGGCATACGCGACGGTCGCCTAGTGGTTACGCACACGCTCGGCGCAGATGAACAGATCGACGCCACGGCACTAGCCGTCACTGCGGCAAAGCAAAGCACGGCCCTCGCGGCACAACTCACCGATACCCATCTGGCTACGCAAGAAGGAGAAGAGGGCAAGGCGTTTGCGGGCCTCACGTGGATCGTCCGTGCCCAAGACGGAGCCAATTACCTCGCCATTGCTGAAGCTCCTGGCGAGCTGCGTGCCGGCAATGACATCACGCTCCTGGCGGGTGCCAACGGTTACACGCTCTCGCAGAGCCTCTATGACGCACTCGGCGGTACCGACTCTGGCATCGCGCAGTTCTTTGGGACGATGCCGACAGACCTTGATGGCAAAAACGTCGAGGTCACAGCCACGCTTCCCGAGCCTGAGCCCGCAGAGGAAGAGACCGCAGAAGAGACAACCGACGAAGCAGTCGAGGAAACCTACGACAACTCGGGCGAGTACTACTACGAAGAGTATGAGTATTACGAGGACACGACGTACGACAACACGTCCACCAACGACGCTGACACCACGCCCCAACAAGTAATACCCGTGTATCCCGTGCCCGACGAGCCGCAGGCCTATGTCGTACCTGACGAGGAGACGGAACCTACCCCGGTGGAAGAGCCCACGCCCACCGAGCCCGTTGCAGAAGAAGGGGCTGGAGAGTAACCAGCCTGGATAGCAAAAAGACGCCCCGGCCGTCTGGTGCAACGCGCCAGACGGCCGGGGCGTCTTCAGTCGCTCTAGTCCACGGAGCCTTACTCGTTCTGCGGCGCCTCGTCAATAAAGCGTGCAATACCCGTCACCAGATGCCCCACCTCGACATCCAGCACACGGCTGACCAGCACGGACTCCTCAATCGTAAGATTCTCGGGGTGAGCTTCACGACGCGCGTACGTCTGGCGCGTCATGCCCAGCATCTCCGCCATGTCCTGCTGGCTCTTGCCCCTCCGCTTGCGCAGTAGCTGCAAAAAGTTCATGGCCTCAATTCCCCCAGACGATGTGCCAAGGACTGGCAGCTCCGATGAATACGTTAGTTTTATTTAACAGTTTTTGTGGAGCCCCAGAACCTTGAACAGCCTATTCGACAGACTTGGTAGCAGTTTTGACAACTTTGGTTACCATTTATGAAGAGGCTCCATAAGATATATCAGAACGTTACAAAGCAAGAACGCTTCATACCAAACCTTTCAGTAAAATGAAAGCTCTGCCCGCCCGTCCGCCCGAAAGAAGTACCCCCCCCCGATGATTACCGTTGCCATCTGCGACGACGACGCACAGAGTCGCGCAACCATCCATAGCCTCGTCGAAGACGAGCTTCCCGAGGGTTTGCCCCACGTCATCCTTGACGCGTCCGGGCCCGAGGAGCTGCGTGCCATAATTGCCGCGGGAACCCACGTGGACGTGCTCATCTCAGACGTCATCATGCAGGAGGGACAACCGACGGGCATCCAGATGGTGAGCCAGCTCTTCCCTCCCGAGAGCGGAACGCAGGTCATCTACGTAAGCGGACACCTGCAACAGGCCCTCGAGGTCTACGCCACCAGCCATGTCTACTTCCTGCTCAAGCCCATCGAGCCCGAGCGCATGGCCGATGCCCTCAACCGGGCACTCGCACAGCTCGCCACCTTTACGCCCAGCATGTTGCGCGTAAAGGTCGGCCACAAAGAGCGGCTCATCAACGTCTCTTCCATCCTCTACCTGGAGAGCCGTCTGCATAAGGTGACGGTCCATTGCCTCTCGCGCCAGGTGGAGACCTACGCCAAGCTGGACGACCTTCAGGCCCAGCTTCCCGATACGTTTGCACGCTGCCATCGCAGCTTCCTCGTCAACCTTTCGGCCATCGCCTCGCTTGACGAGAACGAGCTGACCCTGCACGACGGAACCCGCCTGCCTGTCAGCCGCAGGCGTACACAAGACGTGCAGCGCGCCATGCTCGGATACCTTTCCACGCACTCCTAAGGGCAACCATGCTCTCGCTCGTGCTCCACGTTTCGCTAAGCTTCTTGATTGAGTTCATCGTCAGACGTGCGATGTACACCATCCTCGACATGAAGTCGGTGCCTACGTACCTAGCCCTGTGCCTCGCATGCTTTGTCACTAGCTACACCATGCAATGTGTGGGGTTCAATCCGGCTCTGCGTGCCCTCATTATCAGCCCACTCACCAACTTCGTGGTGCCCTTTGTCATGTCGCGCGGCCCCGCGGGCCTCCGTCTCACGCGCATCGCTTTCATCGACGTAGGCGTCCTTCTCACCGAGATCGGTGGGTCGGTGTTGTACTTTGCCATGAACGGCAGGCCCTTCCCGGGCAGCTTCAGTGAGATGGACCCCATGGCCATCGTGGTCATCTACACGATGCTCACCCTCCTCACCACCATCACCTGCGAGGCAAACATCGCCTTCTTCCGGCGCGCTGACAGCCGGTGGGACCGGGCGTTCGAGCCTTCTGCCCTTGCCCTGATGGTGAGCTCGTTCGCGTTCTTCAGCATGCTCATCATCCGCTACGACCTCAGCAAGGTGAGCAGTTTCTGGGTGCCGCTGGTCACCGCTGTCTGTGCGTTCTTCGCCGTCGTCATCAACTACGCCATGGTGTACGCCGCACGACAAGATGCCCGGGCAAAAGGAGAGCTTGCGCGACAGACCGCACGGAATCGCCAGATCAAGCACCTGATGCATGAGGCCGAACGCATGACGGAGCGCTCCGTGCATATGCGCCATCTTCGCCATGACCTGGCCAACCAGGTGGGCATCGTGCACACCTTGGCCAAACAGGGGCGCGTTGACGAGGCTGACCGGTATCTGGCCGCGTTGCAAACGCAGGCGCAAGCCATAGCCACCCTACCCGACCCGCCGTCGGAGGCAAGCCATGAGTAGGCAACGCATTATCGTCGTCCTCGCAGCCGTGTACTATGCGGCGCAGATGGCGCTATTGGTCTACTGGCACTCGCTTGCCGTACCTGAATTCCGCCTATTGGACGCGCTCATCACGCTCGGCATTGCCGCCGTGATGGGGTTTATTGACTGGTGGTCAGCCCGCTACCTCCTTCAGGCGCTCAGCCGCACCGAGCAGGTCTACGCCGACGACGTGAGCCAGCAGCTTGAGCAGTCACTGGAGAACTACCGAACCCTTGCCGAGCGCGAGGAGCAACGCTCGGCTGAGATTGGCCGTGAGGTAGAGGCCGAGCTTGCCCAGGCGCGCAAAAGCCTTGCCGAAGGACGCACCGACGACGTAGCTATGCACCTACAGCAGGGGCTGGACATCGCCACGTCCCTCCGCAAACCACCATGTGACAACGTGGCCGTTGCCGCCATCCTTGAGGCAAAGACGCGCGAGTGCGAGGAAGCGGGCGTAGAGCTGTCCACGCAGGTCGCGCTGCCTGCGGAGCTAGGCCTTCCTGACATCGAGGTGGCATCGCTTTTGTTCAACCTCATCGACAACGCGCTGCACGAGTGTGCGGCACTGCGTGCCCAAGACGCCGTTGCCAAACCCGTCATCACCCTGCATGCGCGCACTCAGGCAGGGCAGCTCTTTGTACAGGCATCCAATCCCTGCCGGCCAGGGATACAAGCACCCGGCTCTCGTACGGAAAAACGGGACACCGAGGCTCTGCACGGCTGGGGAACGGACATCGTCCGCACCATCGCCCACAACCATGGCGGCATTGCCGAGTTCACGTTTGAGAACGAGGTCTTCATCGCCACTGTCATGATTCCCCTCACGTAGGGCTCCCGTAATACGTGGTGCACTCTTATGCACATAAGCTTGCGTCCTGCACGTAAAACTGCATTTTCGGACGCCAAACCGACAGTTTCGGTTTGAGCAAGACCAAACCTATTGAGTACAATGACGTTTCTGTTTGATGTTTCTAACGTACACCGAACAAGGAC
>DJXA01000131.1:0-1747 GCA_002449555.1 Atopobiaceae bacterium UBA7016
TAGACAATATGACAGCGTTGTGTGCTACGCCGTGCCCGCACTTTCCGACGTTAACGGGCCGTTTTGGGTCCCTTAACGTCGGATAGTGCGTATTAGCTAGAATGCCGTACCCTCAAGTGATGGCACGAAGCGCTTCCCTTTATCGTGATAGTGCTGGCACGTCGCGCGCGGCACCCCATAGGTATCCAGAATGAGCCTGAATCGTGCGTCCTTCGTCATGTCCTTGTATGAGAAACGCATCACCGTCACCTGGCCGGCACTGACACGCGATTCGCGCAGGCGTTCGTCTGCCATGACCTCAAGCACGCTTTTGCCATCCGTCATCTCTGGATCGGTGTACTTGTCATGCCCATCAAGCTCGCCAATCAAAAGCGTTCCGTCTGGCATTCTCCAGCCGAAGTCACCGTAGTAGTTCCCACCTTCTACCTTGTTTTGCACTTTGACCTGCAAATCTGGTGGTTCGTAGCCAAGCAGCAGCATACGTGCGCGCGCAATTGACTCGCCCCCACTTCCCGCGCGAGCATCTGCCATCATCGCGGTTGCCAAGGCATGGTCTCTTCCCTTACAGCCCTGCGGCATGCCCATCAGCTTGTCAATCAGCCAATCGCGTGACTTATGGGCAACACGCAATGCCGAGTCGGCAACAGCCAATCCAAGAGGAAAGTCCAGTATACGCAGGCAATCGAACACCGTCTGCTCCAGGGTTGTCGCGCGAACCCCTGACACGGTGGTTATCTCTTCGTCCTCCACAACTATACGGAACACACCCTTTTGATTGCGCGAGTGCGTTTTGTACGAAGTAGCTACGCAGACTGGTGTCAGCATGGAATACGAGACGGAGAGTCCGTGGGCAAGCGCCGCGGAAACTCCCGCGAACACCCAATCGGGATGGAGGTGCTGCAATCCTCGCAGCATATGCAAGCCCTGTTCTGGGCGCTTCAGCTTCTCCCAGTACTCTAATCGCACGTAGAGACGCGGAAATGGCGAGATGAGCTTTCCGGCTGCGACCGCACGGCGTAAACACGTGGCATCGTTCTCCGATGCGCCAACAATGCATCGCTTAGCCGTTTCCGCATCCTCAATGAGCTGGTCGAGCCTCTCGCTTTTGCGGGTTCCTCCCATATGCAGCACCTCCCTCCACCAATTGTCCTGTGGGACGCATGAGGTGCATCTGGGAATCTCAATTCGCCTTGCAGCTATGAAGCCCATCGCTGGCACATTGCTGCCGAGTTATTGGCTCTTTCAACAAATCGCCAGTAGACGCGCTAGTTACAACGCGAGGTAACCGACGTCCAACACGTGCGAGCGCCGCCAGGCGCAACGTTGCACGCACATTCCGACGCTAAGAAGCCGATTTCGCACCGTTAGCGTCGGAAAGTGCGGGCATACGCACTTTCCGACACCTCCCAACAGCAAAAAGCGGCCCCGCGCCGTTGCACGGGGCCGCCTCTCAGCCGTTAAAGCTGCACGTCAGCTGCTTACACCTCAGCGTAGAGGTCCTTCAGCTTCAGCAGGTGCTCGTAGCGAGCCATAGCCGCTTCCTCGTTGCGCGCGAAGAGCTCGGTGGCGCGCTCGGGGAACTCGCGGGTCAGACGGTTGTAACGAGCCTCGTTCATCAGGAACTCCTGGTAGCCACCAGCGGGCTCCTTGGAGGTCAGCGTGAACTTCTTGCCCTGCGGCGCGGCCGGGTTGAAGGTGAAGAGGTTCCAGTAACCGCAGTCCACGGCCTTCTTCATCTCGTCCTGGC
>DJXA01000131.1:1930-3411 GCA_002449555.1 Atopobiaceae bacterium UBA7016
GTCTGAGCGGGGTTGGCGCCCATGGCGACCTGCGCCACGTACACGTAGCCGTAGCTCATAGCGATCTCGGCGAGGGACTTCTTCTTGACCTCCTTGCCGGCAGCCGCGAACTGAGCGACCTGGCCGATGTTGGAAGCCTTGGAAGCCTGGCCACCGGTGTTGGAGTAAACCTCGGTGTCGAAGACGAAGACGTTGACGTCGTTGCCGGAAGCGAGGACGTGGTCCAGGCCGCCGAAGCCGATGTCATACGCCCAGCCGTCGCCGCCGAAGATCCAGAAGGACTTCTTGGCCATGAAGGACTTGTCGGCGAGGATGGCCTTGGCGGCGTCGGAGCCGTCAGCCTCGAGCAGCGCGATGAGCGCGTCGGCGGTCTTCCTGGACTCCACGGGATCCTTCAGAGAAGCGATCCAAGCCTCGGTAGCAGCCTTGGCCTCGTCGGTGGCAGCCCAAGCCTTGACCTGCTCGATGACCTTGCCCTGGACGGCCTTGTAACCAAGAGCCATGCCCAGGCCGTGCTCGGCGTTGTCCTCGAACAGCGAGTTGTTCCACGCGGGGCCGTGGCCCTCAGCGTTGGTGGTGTAGGGGCTGGTGGCAGCCGGGTTGCCCCAAATGGAGGAGCAGCCGGTAGCGTTGGAGATGAACATACGGTCGCCGGCAACCTGGGTCACGAGGCGAGCATATGCGGTCTCGGCGCAGCCAGCGCAGGAGCCGGAGAACTCAAGCAGCGGCTTCTTGAACTGGATGCCCTTGAGGTTGTTGGCAACGACGCCTTCCTTCTCGGTGACGTTGGCAACGGCGTAGTCGAAGGCGGCCTGCTGGGCAAGCTCCTCCTCCTGGCCAACCATGGACAGGGCGTCCTTGGGGCACACGCCCACGCACACGCCGCAGCCCATGCAGTCCAGCGGGCTGATGGCGAGGGTGAACTTCATGCCGGGGAACTTCTTGGCCGGCGTGAGGTCGAGCATCTTCATGGCCTCGGGAGCCTCGGCAGCCTCGGCCTCGCTCAGAGCGAACGGACGGATGGCAGCGTGCGGGCAGACGTTGGCGCAGTTGTTGCACTGGATGCACTTGGACTCATCCCAGCGCGGGACGAAGGCGGCAACGCCGCGCTTCTCGTAGGCAGAGGCGCCCAGCTCGAACTGGCCGTCGGCGCAGTCGGCGAAGGCGGAGACGGGCAGGCTGTCGCCGTCCATCATGTCGATCGGGTGCAGGAGCTCCTTGACCTGCTTGACGATGGCCTCGCGGCCCTCGAGGGTCAGGACGGCCGGCTCGTCGGTAGCGGTCTTCCAGGACTCCGGAATCTCGATCTCGGTGAAGGCGGTGGCGCCGGCGTCGATGGCCTTCCAGTTGGCCTCAACGATGGCCTGGCCCTTCTTGGCGTACGAATGCTCAGCGGCGTCCTTCATGTACTTGATGGCGTCCTCCTGCGGCAGCACGCCGGACAGCGTGAAGAACGCAGACTGGAGGATGGTGTTGGTGCG
>DJXA01000131.1:3473-3836 GCA_002449555.1 Atopobiaceae bacterium UBA7016
GTGTTGGTGCGCTTGCCCATGCCAACCTGCATGGCCAGGTCAATGGCGTTGATCAGGTAGACGTGGATGTTGTTCTCGGCGATGTAGCGCTTGGCAGCCGCGTTCAGGTGGTGCTCAAGCTCCTCGACGCTCCACTGGCAGTTGATGAGGAAGCTGCCGCCAGGCTTGACGTCGCGGACCATCTTGAAGCCCTTGGTGATGTAGGACGGGTTGTGGCAAGCCACGAAGTCGGCCTTGGTCACATAGTACGGGGAGCGGATCGGGGTGTCGCCAAAGCGCAGGTGCGAGATGGTGACGCCGCCGGTCTTCTTGGAGTCGTACTGGAAGTAAGCCTGGATGTACTTGTCGGTGTGGTCGCCGATG
>DJXA01000131.1:3939-5509 GCA_002449555.1 Atopobiaceae bacterium UBA7016
TTGTTGGCGCCCACGGTGCCGTCGCCGCCGAGGCCCCAGAACTTGCACTCGATGGTGGAGGGGTCTGCGGTGTTGGGGACATCCTCCATCTCCTCGAGGGAGAGGTTGGTGACGTCGTCGACGATGCCGATGGTGAACTCACGCTTGGGGTTGGCCTTGGCGAGCTCGGAGTACACGGCGAAGGCAGACGCAGGAGGCGTGTCCTTGGAGCCGAGGCCATAGCGGCCGCCGATGACCTTGAGGCCGGTGATGCCGGACTCGAACAGGGTGGTAACGACGTCCTGGTAGAGGGGCTCGCCGATGGAGCCGGGCTCCTTGGTGCGGTCGAGAACGGCGATGGACTCAACCTTCTTGGGCAGAGCCTCGATGAAGTGCTTGATGGACCACGGACGGTACAGACGGACCTTGATCAGGCCGACCTTCTCGCCATGGGCGTTGAGGTAGTCAACGACCTCCTCGAGCGTGTCGCAGAAGGAGCCCATGCAGACGACGACGCGGGTCGCGTCCTCGGCGCCGTAGTAGTCGAACAGGTGATAGTTGGTGCCGAGCTTCTCGTTCACCTTGTTCATGTAGTCTTCGACCACGTCAGGCAGCGCGTCGTAAGCCTTGTTGCAGGCCTCGCGGTGCTGGAAGAAGATGTCGCCGTTCTCGTGAGAGCCGCGCGCGTGCGGGTGCTCAGGGTTGAGGGCGTGGTCGCGGAACGCCTGGACGGCGTCCATGTCGCACAGCTCAGCGAGGTCGTTGTAGTCCCAAACGGCGACCTTCTGAATCTCGTGGGAGGTGCGGAAGCCGTCAAAGAAGTTGATGAACGGCACGCCGCCCTTGATGGCGGAGAGGTGCGCGACGGCAGAGAGGTCCATGACCTCCTGGACGCTGCCCTCGGCGAGCATGGCGAAGCCGGTCTGACGGCAGGCCATGACGTCGGAGTGGTCGCCGAAGATGTTCAGGGCATGGCTCGCCACGGTACGGGCGGAGACATGGAACACCGACGGCAGGCCCTCGCCCGCGATCTTGTACATGTTGGGGATCATGAGCAGCAGGCCCTGCGACGCGGTGTACGTCGTGGTCAGAGCGCCAGCGCCAAGCGAGCCGTGGACGGCACCGGCGGCGCCAGCCTCGGACTCCATCTCGACAACCTTAACGGTGGTGCCGAAGATGTTCTTCTGGCCAGCAGCTGCCCACTGGTCGACATAGTCGGCCATGGGGCTGGACGGGGTGATCGGGTAAATGCCCGCCACCTCAGTAAACGCATACGACACGTACGCCGCGGCGTTGTTACCGTCCATGGACTTAAACTTACGAGCCATATCCTCTCCTTCTCGAAAACCGACCGGGCCCCCAGGCCCGGAACTTTCCCGTACTTGCGCGGTTACCCGCAATGGGGCGGTCCCTCTCCAGTCCGCCCCGACGCGCTGGAGAGCCAGCACGCCACGTATCTATCATAGATAATCGGCGGGTGCTAGTCTGCGCACATCGGCGAATAATTGCGGCAAATTCATGTGCTCCCGGACGATCAGGACGGAGGCTTCTGTCCGGGTCGCCCGTGCCCGGACAGAAGCCTCCGTCCTGA
>DJXA01000131.1:5604-10449 GCA_002449555.1 Atopobiaceae bacterium UBA7016
AGCCTCCGTCCTGATCGTCCGGGTTGCTATCGCTTGCGGTCTTTGAGGAGCAGGCGCTCATAGCCGCCGGCAAACCGACGCGCCATCTCGCCGCTGTAGTCGATGGCGGGCACCACGCCGTACTCGTCGGACACAAGAAATGCCTCGTCAAAGTCGCGCATGCCGCCAGCGATGCCGTCGCACAGGTCGCCTTCGCGGCGCAGAGCCAGGCCCATCGTGCGCGCCAGGCCCTCGATGAGCGAGGCCGAGCCTGACATCACCGTTGCCGGCTCGTCGTCCCACACCAGCACGTTGTCCCGCACAATCCACAGCGTCTCAGGCGACACGCCAGTTACCTCGGCTTCTTTGTGCGCCTGACGAGAGCGTTCAACCAGGCAGCTGAGGCTTGTCTCGCGCAAGGGCTCGAAGGGCCCCACGGTCATGGCCGCCTGGCCGTCGGTGTCGATGATGAGCATGAGGACGCCGTCGGGATACGCCGCGGCGCCAGACTCCAGCGACCACTCGATGTGCTGGCCCACCCACGCAACCAAGCCCTGGTCAACACGCTTGCCGTTGACCGTGCGCCCAGCCAAGGCGCGCAGGTGGCGGTTCTCCATGGGGAGCTTGCGATTTGCGAGGCGCCAGCGGCAAACCAGCGCTGGTTCGCCAAGGCGAAACTCGTCCATTCCGAGATATTCGGGCATGCGTTTGCGACGCCTTACTTCTTCAGGCGGCTACGCACGAGACCCACCACGGTGGGGATCATCGACACGCCGATGATGCCAAAGATGAGCAGCTCAAAGTGCTTCTGCACGAAGGGAATGCCGCCAAAGAAGTAGCCCAGCAGCGTGAAGAGCGTGGACCACGTCAGGCCGCCGATGATGTTGTAGACAACGAAGTCGCGCCAGTGCATGCCGCCCATACCGGCCAGGAAGGGCACGAAGGTGCGGATGAACGGGAAGAAGCGACCCAGGAAGATGGCGAGCTTGCCCCACTTGTCCAGGAACTCCTCAGACTTCTCGATGCGCTCGGGCGTCATGGCCTTGACCTTGCCCGACTCGATGATCTTGCGGCCAAAGAAGTGGCCGATCATGAAGTTGCACTGGTCGCCAGAGATGGCCGCCGCCCAGACCACGGGCAGCAGGATGGCGATGTTGAAACCACCACCATTGGCGAAGAAACCCGAGGCAAACAGCAAAGAGTCACCGGGAAGGAATGGGAAGAACACCACTCCGGTCTCGATGAAGATGATGGCAAAAACGAAGCCGTAGGCAACGAGCGGGCCCATAGCAATGGCGCTCGCAATAAAGCCTCGGGGGTCACGCAGGAGTTCTGCAATGAAGTTGAAGAAGGGCATGTGGACTCCGAGCCTCGACATGGATAGAGCACGCTCGGTGGATACGGGCGCCCGCCAGGGACCCCTTATGGCTGCTGTCTCCCGACCCTGACCAGGTTCGAGGTGTGACGTCGCCCGCACCCACCCAACGTGCTCAAATAGCTACTGTACCACAACATGCGCGAGCCACCAAACGCGAGCCGCTGAGACGCTGGGGGTAGCCCCCTTTGTTGCATGCAACAAAGGGGGCTACCCCCAGCGTCTCACGCCGTTATGCTTCGAACGGGAAGACGTAGGGCAGGCCAAGGTGATCGCGCACCTGGATGAGCTCTGCCTGCACGGCCTCGCCTACCGGCACGCCCTTGTCCTTGCGCTCCTGCCAGGCCAGCCATTCCTTCTCGCCGGCCGTATAGATGCGGTCGTAGCCGGGTGCCTTGGTGGATGCACGCAGAGCGCGGCAGATGTCGCCGGCGATGTGCCGGAACGTCTCCTCGCCACAGAACGCCTCGGGGTTGACCACAAAGAAGAAGTGCCCCAGGTGGTACATCTCGGGGTTGCCGTTGGCGTCGATTCCGTTCAGGGCCTTCATGAACCGGCCGCCCGCAAGCGCCGCGGAGAGAATCTCCACCACCGTGGCGTAGCCGTAGCCCTTGTAGCCGCACATCTCGTCACCCGGGCCGCCACCCAGCGGCGCCAGCGCGGCGGTGCCTTCTACCAGCATGTCGAGGATGGCCGCGGCGTCGGTCGGCGAGCTTCCGTCGCTCGCCACCACCATGCCCGCAGGAACCTCGATGCCCTCGCGCGCGTCGTACTCGATCTTGCCGCGCTGCACGATGGACGTGGCGCAGTCGATGCAGAAGGGGAACTCTTCGTCGGTGGGAAACGCAAACGTCAGCGGGTTGGTGCCCAGCATGTTTTCGACGCCGAACGTCGGCGCGATGGACGGGCGCGCATTGGTGCCGGTCAGGCCCAGCATGCCGGCGTTGCTGGCCATGGTCGCCCAGTAGCCCGCGATGCCGTAGTGCGTGGAGTTGCGAATGGCGCCGCCGGCCATGCCATACTCGCGCGCCTTCTCGATGAGCCTTGTCATCATGTGGTGCGCGGCCACCATGCCCATGCCATCGTGGGCGTCCATCACCAGCGTGGTGGGCGTCTCGCGCACCACCTCAAGGTTGGTGACTGGAAGCAGCGTCCCCTTGACGATTCGGTCGATGTAGATGGGCTTGAAGCGATTGCACCCGTGGCTTTCGATGCCGCGCCGGTCCGACTCAAGCAGCACGTCGGCGCAGATGGCTGCGTCGTCGCGCGGAACGCCGTAGCCAACGAATGCATCGATCAGAAACGAGTTCATGAGCTCCCAAGAGACGTATGGTCTGGTTTCCATGACCGCTCCTTCCGTGAGGCACTCTTTCAATCATGATACGTTGCCATACGTCTGTGAGCCAGTAGCAGCACGCCCAGCGGGCCCAGGCCCGGGCCGGACAATCAGGACGGAGGCTTCTGTCCGGGAAACCCGGACAGAAGCCTCCGTCCTGATTGTCCGGCCCGGGCCTGGGCCCAGCGGCCACCTCTCCCAGCGCCCGCCACAAGAAAGAAAAACGGCCCCGCACCGAGGTGCGGGGCCGCCCGAGTCGATATGCCTAGCTACTACTTGCGGTTGGCGCGATAGAACTCGATGAGCGCCTGGGTGCTGGCGTCCTGCTTGGCCAGAGCCTCGTCGTCGTGGAAGGCCGGAGTGATCTGCTTGGCAAGCTGCTTGCCCAGCTCGACGCCCCACTGGTCATAGGAGTCGAGGCCCCAGACCGTACCCTCGACGAAGGTGATGTGCTCGTACAGCGCGATGAGCTCGCCCAGCGCGTGCGGGGTCAGCGCCTGGCCGAAGATGCTGGTGGTCGGGCGGTTACCAAAGAAGACACGGGCCGGGACGATCTCTTCCGGCGTGCCCTCGGCGCGCACCTCGTCAGCGGTCTTGCCAAAGGCGAGCGCCTTGGTCTGGGCGAGGAAGTTGCCCAGGAAGAGCTCGTGGACGTCCTGGCCGTCGCACTGGATGGGGTTGGCGCTGTTCACGAAGGCGATGAAGTCGGCCGGAATCATGCGGGTGCCCTGGTGAATCAGCTGGTAGAAGGCGTGCTGGCCGTTGGTGCCGGCCTCGCCCCAGAAGATCTCGCCGGTCTCGGTAGTAACGGGGCTGCCGTCCCAGCGCACCTGCTTGCCGTTGGACTCCATGGTCAGCTGCTGCAGGTAGGCGGGGAAGCGGTGCAGGTACTGCACGTAGGGCAGCACGGCGTGGCTCTCGGCCTTGAAGAAGTTGACGTACCACACGTTGATGAGGCCCATCAGCGCGACGACGTTCTCCTCGAGCGGCGTGGTCTCAAAGGTGCGGTCGAGGTCATAGAAGCCCTTGAGGAAGTCCTGGAAGACGTCCTTGCCAAAGGCGAGGATGAGGGCCAGGCCCACGGCGGAGTCAACGGAGTAACGGCCGCCGACCCAGCTCCAGAAGCCAAAGGCGTTCTCGGGGTCAATGCCAAACTCGGCGACGAGCTTGAGGTTGGTGGAGACGGCCACGAAGTGCTTGGCGATGGCCTCGGCCTCCTTCTCGGCGGAGTCGTCGATGGCGCCGGCCTTGCGCAGCGCGTCGAGCAGCCACCAGCGAGCCATCTTGGCGTTGGTGATGGTCTCGAGCGTGGTGAACGTCTTGGAGACAACGATGACCAGCGTGGTCTCGGGGTCGAGGCCCTTAACCTTCTCAGCCACGTCGTTCGGGTCGATGTTGGAGACGAAGCGCACCGCGGGGCCGTCAAGGTAGGGACGCAGGCCCTCGTACACCATGACCGGGCCGAGGTCAGAGCCGCCAATGCCGATGGACACGACGTTCTCGATGGCCTTGCCGGTGACGCCCTTCCACTCGCCGGAGCGGACGCGCTCGGCGAAGGCGTACATCTTGTCGAGGACCTCGTTGACGTCGGCCACGACATCCTGGCCGTCGACGATGAGCGTGCCAGCCTCAGTGGCAGGACGACGCAGCGCGGTATGCAGCACGGCGCGGTCCTCGGTGGTGTTGATGTGGTCGCCACGGTACATGGCGGCGCGGCGCTCCTCAAGGCCCACGGCGCGGCCCAGGTTGGCCAACAGCTTGACGGTCTCGTCGGTAATCAGGTTCTTGGAGAGGTCAAAGTGCAGGTCAGACGTATCAAAGGAGAGCTTCTTAACGCGGTCGGGATCAGCCGCGAACCAATCCTTCAGGCTGATGCCCTCGGCCTGCAGGGCGTCAAAGTGGTCCTGGAGGGCCTTCCACTCGGGGGTCTTGGTGACATCAATCGGTGCGGGAATCTGAGGCATATCCGGCTCCTTTCCTTTGGTTGTTGTGCTGTAGGCACATATATGGTTTAGGGTAACGCAATACGTTTGTGCCTCTGCCCCCAATCCGCGGATTTGCGGCAGACGGAGCAGTGGGACACGGGTTCGGAACCCGCGTTGCATGCCGGACGATCAGGACGGAGGCTTGTGTCCGGGACAGAAGCCTCCGTCCT
>DJXA01000131.1:10519-13434 GCA_002449555.1 Atopobiaceae bacterium UBA7016
GAAGCCTCCGTCCTGATTGTCCCGGACACAAGCCTCCGTCCTGATCGTCCGGCATCGTGGGGCTTTCGCGGGGTTTTGTGCCGTTGGCGCAGCTTAGGCCATACTGAGACCTATGACTACTACATTTGCCGAGCTCGGGCTTAACGAGCAGATACTCGCCGGGGTTGACGCCCTTGGCTTCACAGAACCCACCCCCGTCCAAGCCGAAGCCATTCCGCTGGTGCTTCAAGGCAGAGACATCGTTGCCTCCGCGCAGACCGGCACGGGCAAGACCGCGGCCTTCGCGCTGCCCACGCTGCAGCTCATCGCAGGGCTTACGAGCAATGACACGCAGGTAGAGGCTGCAGTTTCGGAGTCCGCAGAGGCGGCAACCGACGCAGCAGAAGACGCCCCCGCCGAGCAGCCCAAGCGCCGCAGGCGGCGTCGCCGCCGCAAGGGCGCACCCGACACGCAGGCCCCTGTCAAAGCGCCGGACGTACCCACCGCACCGCTCGCGCTGGTGGTAACCCCCACGCGCGAGCTCGCCCAGCAGATCGAAAAGGTAACCACCGTGGTCTGCCAGCACACGGGTCAGCGCTCCGTCATTGTCATGGGCGGCGCCCGTTTCGACCGCCAGATTGCCGACCTCGCACGCGGCTGCGACCTCTTGGTTGCCACCCCCGGCCGCCTCATCGACCTCATGGACCGCAAGATCGTAGATCTCAGCCAAGTGCGCGTGCTGGTGTTGGACGAGGCCGACCGCATGCTTGACATGGGCTTTTGGCCCAGCGTCCGCCGCATCATGCAGGCGCTTCCGCAAGAGCGCCAAAACTTGCTCTTCTCCGCCACCATCCCGCCCAGCATCAAGGGCACCATCGACGCCATGCTGCACGATCCGGCAACCGTCGAGATTGCGCGCATCGGTGAGACGGCCGACACGGTTGAGGAGCACCTCTGCCCCGTCACCCAGGGCCAGAAGACGCAGCTGCTTGAGGCGCTCATCAAGACCGGCGGTGCCGAGCAGGGCGCCATGCCCGAGCGCGTACTGGTCTTTTGCCGTACCAAGCATCGCGTGGACGACGTGTCGCGCGTGCTGAAGGCTTCGGGCTTCAAGGTGGACGTCATGCACGCCGACCGCAGGCAGGAGGCTCGCGAGAAGGCGCTCGCACGCTTCCGCGACGGTCGCATCCAGGTGCTGGTTGCAACCGACGTCATGAGCCGCGGCATCGACGTCAGCGGCATTGACGCCGTGGTGAACTACGACGTGCCCATGGACCCCGAGGACTACGTGCACCGCATTGGCCGCACCGGCCGCGCGGGTGCCACGGGCCACGCCTACACCTTCGTGGCCCCCGACGAGATCACGCCCCTGCGCGAGATTGAGTACTTCACCCACAAGCTCGTGCCGCTGTGGGACCTGCCCGGCTTTACCTACGACGACGGCCGCATCATCCCGCAGGCGGGCCGCAGCACCACCAAGCCCATGCGCACCATGTTCTCCGGCTCGAAATCGCGTGGCCGCGGGCCCGTCGGTGGCCGCTACGGACGCCACTACTGATTTCAATCGAGCACCGGAGCCCTCTTCTTGTAGAAAACCGCAGGTTTCCTAGAAAAGAAGGACTCAGGTGCTCGATTGGTTTGTGAGGAGCACCGATCATGAAGCAGCTCAGGCCCTATCCGCAGGCCATCATTACGCGCAAGGCGGCCAAATCGCTTGCCGCGGGACACCCGTGGGTGTTTGAGGGCGAGGTTTTGCGCCTCGAGCCCTCCCCTGCCAGCGGCGAGCCGGCAACCAACGGCTGCGTGGTGGACGTGTTTGAGGAAAACGGCACGTGGCAGGGTGCAGGCCTGCTCTCGGAGCAGAGCAAGATTCGCGTGCGCATCGTGACACGCAACGCCAACGACCGCATTGACGAGGCGTTTTGGCATCGCAAGCTCACGTGGGCGTGGAACCACCGCGTGGCCACCATGGGCGCTCGCGCCACCTGCGCCTGCGGGGACGCCCCCGACACCGACAGCTGCCGCGTGCTCTTCAGCGAGGCCGACGGCTTTCCCGGCCTGGTGGTTGACCGCTACGAGCAGGCGCTGGTTGCGCAGGTAGGCACCGTGGGCATGGAGCGCCTGCGCCCGACGCTCTACCCCATGCTGCTGGACGTGCTGCGCGCCGACGGCCAGGACGTGCGCGGCATCTACGAGCGCAACGATGCCCCTACGCGCCAGAAGGAGGGCCTGCCGCTCTACAAGGGCTGGTGGGACGGAGCCGAGGCACTGGACACGCACGTGCTGGTGCACGAGAACGGCCTCGCGTTCTCGCTTGACCTTGAGAACAGCCAGAAGACGGGCTTCTTCCTTGACCAGAAGTACAACCGCCGCGCCGTGCGCGAGCTTGCTCACGGCCGCCGCGTGCTGGACTGCTTCTGTCACGTGGGGCCCTTTGGCATGAACGCCGCCGCGGGCGGGGCCTCCTACGTGCGCTGTGTTGACGTAAGCCAGACGGCGCTTGACCTCGCCGCGCACAACGCCGCGCTCAACAACATGAGCGACATCATCGACTTCACCTGCGCAGACGTGCTCGCTTACCTGCCTGAGCTGCGCAAAGATCGGCAGCGCTTGCGCGAGGAGGGCGGCCCGTTTGACCTCATCGTGCTTGATCCGCCCGCCTTTACCAAGAGCCGCGGCACCGTGCGCAACGCCGCGCGCGGGTATCGCCAGATCAACTGCGACGCTATGCGCCTGCTGCCGCGCGGCGGCTACCTAGCCACCTGCAGCTGCTCGCACTTCATGACGAGAGATTTGCTGGCGCAGGCCATCGCCGAGGCAGCGCACGACGCAAACGTGCAGCTCAGGCAGGTCGAAGAGCGCCAGCAGGCGCCGGACCACCCCATCGTGTGGGGCATCCCCGAGACGCACTATCTGGACTTCTTCATCTTCCAGGT
>DJXA01000131.1:13548-15283 GCA_002449555.1 Atopobiaceae bacterium UBA7016
CGTTACGCGCCCTGGCGCAGCTGCGCGTCAAGCGCCTCGTGCAGCACCTCGCCGTCAACGTTTCCGCCGGTAATGACGATGGCGATGTCGTGGCCGCCCACCAGGTCGGGATACTCGCGCACGGCCGCCACGGCCATGGCGCTTCCTCCCTCGATGACGCACTGCTCCTCGATGGCCATGAAGCACATGGCATCAAGAATTGCCTGCTCGTCCACGATGATGATCTGGTCGATGAGGTCAGGCAGCATCTCGAAGGCAAGCGTCCCGCAGCCACCCACCACGGCGTCGCAAATGGTGTCGCCCAGCACGGGATAGTGCCGGTAGAGCACGTAATCCGCCAGCGACATGGCCACAGCGGGGCAAGCCGCCGTCTGCACGCCCACGATGCGCACGTCGGGGTTGACGGCCTTGGCCGCCACGGCAACGCCCGTAATCAGGCCACCGCTTCCCATGGGCACCACGATGGTGTCAACCTTGGGGTGCACGGCCATAATCTCGTAGCCAACAGTGCCCTGACCTGCGTAAACGCGCGGATCGCGGTCACCAGGATCAACGTAGAACAGCTCGTGGCGGTCGATGTAGTTGAGGCCCAGGGTCAGGGCCTCGTCGTAGCTGTTACCCATCTGCATGACGCGCGCGCCGTAGAAGCGGATGCGGTCGAGCTTGTTCTTGGGGGTGCCAAACGGCACGATGACCACGCAGTTCTCAATGCCCAGCAACTTGCAGGCGTAGCTCACCGCGATGCCGTGGTTGCCGGTTGAGATGGTGCCCACACCGCGCTCGACCTGGTCGCGCGGAAGCTGGGCCAGCACGTTAAGAGCACCGCGAATCTTGAAGCTCTTGCCCAGCTGCTGGCTCTCGAGCTTGAAGCGATAACGGTGCTCTTCGTCGTTGAGGTAGATCGAGTCTTCGAGCGGCGTCCTTCGAATGAAATCGGCAATGCGTACGTAGGCCATCCGTACGTCTTGACCAGTGAATTGTTGCAGCATGGGGCGCCCCTCTCCTTGGCTTGCTAAAAAGATAGCAAATCAGGCGCAATGGGCGCTCCATCCGCATAAGGGTAGAAACAATTTTCTGTACGGCAGAGACGCAGCAAAGGCGGTGTGCAACAAGGGTTCGGAACCCTTGTTGCACAGAACGCGGCCGTAGGGAAGACCGCTGCCCCGAGCCGTGCAACGGGGGTTCCGAACCCTTGTTGCACACCCCAGCGCCGCCCCAGCGGCGTCGTTTAGTCCTCCGTGATCTCCTCGATGCCCACCTTGTCGATGAGCGAGTCAACGAGGTCACGCGGGGCCGCCTGCGTGCCGGACTGCATCACGTTGGCAGAGCCGGTGGCCATAGACAGGTTGATGGTGTCCTCAAGCGAGAGGCCCTCGTCACCGGCGTAGGCGATGGCCGCAACCACCGAGTCACCCGCGCCCACCGTCGAGCCAACCTTCACCTTGGGCGAGATAGCACGCAGCACGCGCTCGGGCGTAACAAACAGCGCGCCGGCGCCGCCCATAGAGACGGTCACCCACTCAACACCGCGCTCCATAACCTCGCGCGCGGCAGAGGCAATCTCGCCGATGTCAGACAGCGTGCGGCCCACAAGGCCCGAAAGCTCGTGGTCGTTGGGCTTGACCATGGTGGGGCCGGCGTCCAGCGCGGCATCAAACACGTCGCCGTCGGCGTCCAAGAAGACCTTGGCGCCCGCCTCCTTGCAGGCCGTGGTCCACGTAGCATAGGTGTCAAC
>DJXA01000236.1:0-6943 GCA_002449555.1 Atopobiaceae bacterium UBA7016
CTCGAGGCCGAGGCCGTCATGACCTCCACGCCCGAGGAGCGCGAGGAGGCCGCCGAGGAGGGCATCGTCCTGCACGACGCCTACGCCTTCACCTCCATCAACGACGACGGAACCGGCAAGGTCGGCTCCATGACCATCCACAAGATCGCGAAGTTCTACTTCGACGAGAACCACCGCGCCGTGACCGAGCTGGTCGAGGGCGGCGAGCTGACGTTGCCGGCCGACTACGTCATCTTTGGCGTGGGCCAGAAGCCCGAGGACACCATGGGCTTTGACCTCGAGCTCACCCATGGTCCGTACGTGGTGGCCGACGCCAACCACGCCACCAGCGCCGAGGGCATCTTTGCCGCGGGCGACGTGGTCACCGGCACCAAGAGCGTCATCGGCGCCATCGCCGAGGGCCGCGACGCCGCGAGCGCCATCGACCGCTTCCTGGGCGGCGACGGCGACATCACCGCCGAGCTGCTCGATCCCGAGCCGGTGGAGAAGGAGCTGGGCAAGGCTCCGGCAGAGTTCTATACGCCGGCCATCCAGCCCCAGATGGCTCCCGCCGAGGAGCGCAAGGGCAACTTCACGCAGTACGAGTGCCCGTTCACCGAGGATGAGGCCAAGTGCGAGGCCAGCCGCTGCCTGCAGTGCGACCTGCGCCTGACCATCACCAAGCCGCGCCTGTGGAACGAATACTAAGGGAGGGGGAATCATGGACTACACCATCAACCACGCTGGTGCCACCACCGTCTCGGCCCTGCTTGCCGAGGCCGGCGCATCGGCTGACGAGGTCAAGGCCGTCTGGCTCTCCTATCCCACGGCTACGTTCGTGAAGGCCGACAGCTTTGGCAAGGAGCTTGAGGTCGCCGAGGGCACCGCGACCCTGCGCACCTATGGCGAGAGCGACTGCATGTGCGACGCACTCTGCAACGTGGTGAACGAGCTTCGCATGGCCACCGAGTGCACCTGCACCTTTGGCCATGAGGGAGGCTACCAGCTCTCCGTCATTCTGAACGACGCCTGCAACAAGAAGGGCAAGCCCACGGACATCGCGCTGATGCGCGACCTCGCGCCCGTGATGGAGAAACAGGCCATCTGCGGCGAGGGCCAGGCCATCGGCCGCGCGGTCTCTCAGGCGCTGGACCTCTTTGGCGCCGAGATCGAGCCGCACTTTGCGAAGCGTCAGTGCCCGACCAGCGGCTGCGCCGCGTTCAAGACCTACCACGTGCTGGTGAGCAAGTGCACCGGCTGCGGCAAGTGCATCAAGGCCTGCGACGACGACGCCATCCTGGGCAAGGCCAAGTTCGTGCACGTCATCAACCAGAAGAAGTGCACCCAGTGTGGTGCCTGCCTCGAGGCCTGCCCCGAGGGCGCCATCGTGCGTGCGGGCAACAAGAAGCCCAAGACGCCGCCTAAGCCGATTCCGGTGAAGCGCAAGTAGCAAGCGCACGTAGAGCGTACGAAGCGGGCCGTCAGCGAACCTGGCGGCCCGCTCTCTTGTGCAACGGGGGTTCCGAACCCTTGTTGCACACCGGAACTCGTTATTGCGTTATGGTCATCTCGGAATAGGCGCTGGCCTTCTTTTTGAAGCTCACGAGCACCCAAATCTGCCCGATGACCGAGCAGATCGCCACGACGATGGCAAAGATGATGCTATCGTCCACGACGGACTCGACTCCTGAGCTGATGGCGGGGTTGTTGGCCGTTGCCATGTCAAACACCGTGTGCCAAAGGAGCGGCAGCACGACGCCAAGAATGGTATAGAGCAGACTGCCCGCGCGTCCCTGTTCGCGCGAGAACCTCGCCTTGCCAAAGAAGAGCCCCATGATGAGGTTGAACGCCACGTGCAGAAGGAGCCCCGGAAGGCGAATGGCGAAGACGACGAGTTCTCCACCGCTGCCATACAGATACTCCTCCAAGATGGTGAACCCGATACCCACGCCTGCGCCAACCAGCCCGTACTCATAGACGTTTGCCGGCTTGATTACCTTGAGGGCAACGATCAGCATGGCCAGCTTGATGAGCTCCTCAGGCAGCCCCGCTACAGTGAGGCTCATCACGAACGACCGGAGCCAGGGGTTGGTGGGAGCGGTCGAGGTCACATTGGCCATGTCGGGATTGTCTGCAAGCGCCTCGAGCGCTTTCAGCAGCATCATCAGGACAATGTGGCTCGAGAGGTACGTCGCTACGGCTCCGAGCACCATAGGCAAGACGAGCTTCCACCAGGCCATTGGTTCAGGAGTTTCGCGTCGCCACATGCGCCAATACAGCACGAGGCAGATCACGGCCGGAACGAGTACTGATGCAACTTCCTTCAGCTTGTCCAACGTAGCTTCCTTTCGAAACGTGCAACCCACATCTGTGGGTGATGTGGCATCTTTTCCATTATACCTCGTGGGACTGAGGTGTCAGGCACCTGAGTCCCACGCCATACGGCGATGCGAGGGCGGTGCATCAAACCTTTTGCGGTAGCATGAAACTATCTGGTTCTTGGAGAGGAGACAGGCACATGTTTGATGTGATTGTCATTGGCGCGGGCGTGTCGGGATGTTCCATCGCCCGCGAGCTCGCGCGCTATGACGCACGCGTCTGCGTAGTGGAGCGCGAGGAGGACGTCTGCTGCGGCACCTCGAAGGCCAACTCGGCCATCGTGCACGCTGGCTTTGACGCACAGCCCGAGTCGCTCATGGCGATGCTCAACGTCGAGGGCAACCGCCTGATGTACGAATGGGCCAAGGAGCTCAACTTCGCCGTCATCAACAACGGTTCGCTTGTGGTGTGCATGAGCGAGGCCGACGTTGACGGCCTCGAGATGCTTCGTCGTCGCGGCGAGGCAAACGGCGTACCTGACCTGCGCATCATTGACCGCGCAGAGCTTGTCGCCATGGAGCCCAACATCGCCGACGACGCTGTCGGCGCCCTCTGGGCCCCCACGGGCGGCATCGTCGACCCCTTCGGCCTCACCGTCGCCCTCGCAGAGAACGCGGCGGCAAACGGTGTCGAGTTCCGCTTCAACGCCCCGGTGACCAAGGTCGCCCGCGAAGGCGACGCTTGGGTCATCACGGCGGGGGAGGAGACCCTCTACGCAAAGGCCGTGGTCAACGCTGCCGGCGTCTACGCCGACACCATTCACAACCAGGTGGCCGCCCCTGATGATCAGCTCACCATCGTCCCGCGCAAGGGCGAGTACTACCTGCTGGACACCACCGCCGGCACCCACGTCAACCACACCATCTTCATGCTGCCCACGGCCATGGGCAAGGGCGTGCTGGTCTCGCCGACGGTTCACGGCAACCTCATCGTGGGCCCCACGGCCACCGACATCGAGGACAAGGAAGCCGTCGACACCACGCCCGAGGGCCTGCACGACGTGGCCACCAAGTGCTCGCTCACGGTGAAGAACGTGCCGCTGCGCGAGGTCATCACCACCTTCGCGGGCCTGCGTGCCCACCAGGCAAAGCACGACTTCGTCATCGGCGAGGTGGAGGGCGCGCCGCTCTTCTTTGACTGCGCGGCCATCGAGAGCCCGGGACTCACCAGCGCCCCGGCCATCGGCTGCATGGTCTCTGGCCTGGTCGCCGAGGCACTTGACCTCGCCAAGAAGCCCGAGGGTGCCTTTGACCCCACGCGCCGCGGCGTGGTCAACCTCATGACGCTCTCCTTCGACGAGTGGGACGAGCTCTGCAAGCAGGACCCCGCCTACGGCCACATCATCTGCCGCTGCTGCCGCGTCAGCGAGGCGCAGATCGTGGATGTCATCCATCGCGTGCCCACGCCGCGTTCCCTCGACGCCATCAAGCGCCGCACCGGCGCCACCATGGGCCGCTGCCAGGGCGGCTTCTGCACGCCCAAGCTCATGGAGATCCTCGAGCGCGAGCTGGGCATGCGCCCGGACGAGGTGACCAAGCGCGGCCCTGGCTCCGAGCTGGTGGTCGGCATCAATAAAGACCAGATAGAAGCACCTGTCAGCGCTTCGGAAGGAGGTGAGGCATAGATGACCAAGGAGCTTGAGCGCCATGCCATCGTGGTGGTGGGCGGCGGCCCTGCCGGCCTTGCCGCGGCCATCGGTGCCTACGAGGCGGGGGAGCGCGACATCCTCGTGCTGGAGCGCGACACGCAGCTGGGCGGCATCCTCAACCAGTGCATCCACAACGGCTTTGGCCTGCACACCTTCCAGGAGGAGCTGACTGGCCCGGAGTACGCCGCGCGTTACATCGCACTCGCTGACGAGCTGGGCATCGAGCGCCGTCTGGGCACCATGGTCATGGACATCTCGGCCGACCGCGTGGTCACAGCCGTCTCCTCCGAGGCGGGCATCACGCGCATCCAGGCCGGCGCCGTCATCCTCGCCATGGGCTGCCGCGAGCGCCCGCGCGGCGCGTTGGCCATCCCTGGCTACCGTCCCGCCGGCATCTACAGCGCCGGCACCGCGCAGCGCCTCGTCAACATCGAGGGCCAGCTGCCGGGTCGCGAGATCGTCATCCTGGGCTCCGGCGACATCGGCCTCATCATGGCACGCCGCATGACGTTCGAGGGCGCGCACGTGCAGTGCGTGGCCGAGGTTATGCCGTACTCCGGCGGCCTGAAGCGCAACATCGTCCAGTGCCTGAACGACTTCGACATTCCGCTGTTGCTCAGCCACACCGTGACGCGCATCGAGGGACGCCAGCGCGTCGAGGCCGTGTGGATCGCCGAGGTGGACGAGCACATGAAGCCCATCCCCGGCACCGAGGTGCGCTATCCCTGCGACACGCTGCTCCTTTCCGTGGGCCTGCTGCCAGAAAACGAACTCTCCCGCGAGGCGGGTGTGGAGCTTTCTCCCGTGACACGCGGCCCCGTGGTGAACGAGTCGCTTGAGACCAGCATCCCGGGCGTCTTTGCCTGCGGCAACGTGCTCCACGTGCACGACCTCGTGGACTACGTGTCTGAGGAGGCGGCTAATGCTGGTGCCTCCGCCGCGCGCTTCGTGCAGGGCGCCATCGACGCCGGTGACGGCCAGCGCATTCCCATCGTGGCAACCGACGGCGTGCGCTACACCGTGCCCTCCAGCGTGTCAGTGACCCGTATGCCCGAGGCGCTCACCGTGCGCTTCCGCGTGGGCAACGTCTTCCGCGACCACTACGTGAGCGTCTACCTGGGAGACGAGCGCATCCAGCATCGCAAGAAGCGCGTCATGGCGCCCGGCGAGATGGAGCAGATCACCCTGAAGCGCGCTGAGCTGCTCGCGCACCCCGACATCGAGTCCATCACCGTGAAGCTTGAGGAGGAGTAGCCATGGCAACCGAGACCAGAGAGCTTACCTGCATCAACTGCCCGCTGGGCTGCCAACTGACCGTGACCATCGTTGACGGCGAGGTCACTGCGGTTGCGGGCAACACCTGCAAGCGCGGCGACACGTATGGCCGCAAAGAAGTGACCAACCCCACGCGCATCGTCACCACCACGGTGCCGGTCGCTGGCTCTGACACCGAGCGCATGGTGTCGGTGAAGACCGCGTCCGACGTGCCCAAGGGCAAGATGCTCGAGGTGGTCGCGGCCTTGAAGGGTGTCACAGCCCAGGCCCCCGTCGCCATCGGCGACGTGATTTTGGCCGACGTGGCGGGCACCGGCGTGGACATCATCGCCACCAAGTCCGCCTAGCACCTCATGCAATTTCGGTCCCTGACTCCTAAATTGCATAGCACGCAATGCAATTTAGGAGTCAGGGACCGAAATTGCATCGTGTATGGGAAGGTCCCCGAGGGGGGCAGGCATAGAGGGGAGTAACTATGGCATTTAGCAAGGACTTCTTCTGGGGCGGCGCCACCGCGTCCAACCAGTACGAGGGCGGCGTGCTCGAGGGCGGCGCCGGCCTCTCCACCGCCGACGTCATGACCAACGGCAGCCACACGGTGCGCCGTCGCGTCACGTGGAAGATGCCAGACGGCACCTGGGGCACCACGCCGCTGTGCTTCGGCTCGCCCGAGCGTCACCTGCCCGAGGGCGCCGTGGCCTGCCTGGTAGACGACCCCGACATCTACTATCCCAGCCACATCGCGTCCGACTTCTACCATCACTACAAGGAGGACATCCGCCTCTGCGCCGAGGAGGGCTTCAACTGCCTGCGCTTCTCGCTCAAGTGGAGCCGCATCTTCCCGAATGGAGACGACGCCGAGCCCAACGCCGAGGGCATCGCCTACTACAAGGACATCTTCCAGACCTGCAAGGACTACGGCATCGAGCCGCTCGTCACGCTCGAGCACTACGAGAACCCGCTGAGCCTGGCCAACCGCTTCAACGGCTGGGATAGCCGCTACCTGGTGGACTGCTTCGTCAAGTACGCCACGACGTGCTTCGCGGCGTTTGACGGCCTCGTGAAGTACTACCTTACCTTCAACGAGATCAACTGCATCGAGGCGGCCCCGTACGTGACCGCCGGTCTCATCCACGCGGACCCGCAGAACATCGCAAACGCGACGTTCCACCAGTTCCTCGCGTCCGCCAAGACGGTCATCGCCGCCCACGACTACTGGCCTGACCTGCAGATCGGCATGATGCTCGCCTTTGGCCCGACCTATGGCCTCACCTCTGATCCGGCCGACCAGCTCATGGCGCGCCAGATGGAGGACAACACGCTCTTCTACAGCGACGTGCAGATGCTCGGCTACTACCCCGAGTACAAGCTGGCGCAGTACAACCGCGAGGGCCTCACCATCCCCGCGCTTCCTGGCGACTGGGACACGCTCGCCGAGGGCGTCTGCGACTTCCTGAGCTTCTCGCTCTACGGCAGCCACTCCGTGACGATCCACAACGAGGACGGCTCCATCAAGAAGGGCGAGGGCAACGGCGGCTGGGCCAACGTGGTGGCCAACCCCTACCTCAAGACCAACGCCTGGGGCTGGGCGACCGACCCCGACTGCCAGCGCATCACGCTGAACACGCTCTACAACCGCTATCGCTGCCCGCTCTGGTGCGT
>DJXA01000236.1:7031-16604 GCA_002449555.1 Atopobiaceae bacterium UBA7016
GAGAGCGGCATCGGCTGGAACGACGAGTTCGTGGACGGCACCGTGCACGACGACTACCGCATCGACTACATGCGCGCCAACATCAAGAGCATGAAGGACGCGGTTGAGCTCGACGGCATCCCCCTGATGGGCTACCTGTACTGGGGCTGCGTCGACATGGTCTCCAACGGCGAGGGCGAGATGGCCAAGCGCTACGGCCAGATCTACGTCGACGCCGACAACTACGGCCAGGGCACGATGAAGCGCTCGCTTAAGGACTCCTACCACTGGTACAAGAAGTGCATCGAGTCCAACGGCGAGGACCTCGTCTAGGCGTTGCCGATAGGGGAGCGCGTCTCTTTGGTATGACCGCATTGGGGGTGGCCCCTCGGACACCAAACGTCCGAGGGGCCACCCCCAATGCGGTCGAGTTCTGTTGAGCGGACGTGGAGCGCTAGTTCAGGCGGTCCTCGATGAACTGCTGGCCCTCAACGCTCAGCGCGAAGGTCTTGCGGCTCTGCATGGAGTCACCGGACTTGTCGAGCACGACGGTGAGCGGCGAGGGGCGCTTCGCGTCGATGGCGAGCGTGCCGGAAACCGAGGTGACCTTGACGTCGATGGACTTGAGGAGCTTGTTGACCTCGAAGGACTTCCAAGACTCCTTGCCCTCCTGCGTCTCCAGCCAATACGCGGAGGTCACGATCTTCTGGATGGCGGTCTTGGGAGCGATCTGCGCATAGAAGCTCTCGAAGGTGAGGGGAGCGGGTTCCTCCTCGACGGCTTCGGCCTCCTCGTACTCGGCCTCAGGCTCGTCCGCGACCTCTTCCGTCACGATGGTGACAACCGGCAGCTCGGTCTCTGCGGCATCTTCAATATCCTCGGCGATAACAAACTCATCACCATACACATTGAAGTAATCGGAGAGCCATTCGATAACACGACGACGCTCGTCACGACGCAGCGGAGCCATAATCTCAGCAACGTCACTCATGACAGTAAGTTCGTTCAGCAGCTTTGCCATTGCTATTCCTTTCAGGGATATCTACGTTACGCATAATATACACTGTCACGCAAACTAAACAAGAGCAAATCGCAGCTGAACATACCATTCTCTAAGTAACTTAAAGGCATTAGTTAGCGTGTTTCGCCACAAATGTCGTAAGAACAGTTGCATCTATCCAAAAAGCAGCCATCACAATAACGTTATATATACTCATATGGCGCAGCCCAGCCACAACCGCCGCCAAACCGCCTCAATACGAAAACAGGCCGGGCGCCCACAGCACCCGGCCTGCACCAAATAATGTACGCAGCGTCTACTCGCTGTCCGTGGTCTCAAGCACCTCGGGGTCGACCCCAGCATCCTCAAGTGCCTCTGCCAGCGAGCCATCGGAAGCCGCAAACTCATCGCCGTTCTGAGCCGCGACAACAAGCTCGCCCGTCACGCCATTGCCGTGCGTCGTGACATCATACGTACCAGGCTCAAGCGCGACCGTGAAGAGAACCCTGCCCTCAACGTCCTCGTCATAGGCGGGAGTGGTCGAGCCACTGGGCGTGATGGTGAGGTGAAAGCTGCCCTTTTCGGTATTGGGGCTAATAATGACAACGTCGTTCTTCTCTACAACCAGGCCGCCTTCGGTAGTGGTCTCCTGATCGGCGGTCCCGTTCTCGGCCTCAACCTTGATGCCAGACACTTCGTCAAGCGCGTACTGCGTGTAGGAAGAGGTGGAAGAGCCGCAGGCAGCGAGCACCGCGCAGAGCACCAGCGCGGCGCATACGGACAGGATCTTGGCAAGCTTCTTCATAACGAGCTCCTTTCAAAGGTGATGAGCGAGTTCATCATACGAATTCGGTACCCATATTGCGCGAATTGATGCAAAGCCAGCAGAACCTCACCATTCGCTTCACGACTCGCCCAAACGCGCCAGAGTGTGGATGCAAAATGGACGCAAAGAGAGTTACGCATTCCGACAGACTTGTGGTATAGTACCTATTCGCGCAAGCAATAGCTTGCAACGGGTGGTGGCGCAGCTTGGTAGCGCACTTGACTGGGGGTCAAGGGGTCGCTGGTTCGAATCCAGTCCACCCGACCAGACTTAAAAGAGCAGGTAAACAGGGTAGTTTACCTGCTTTATTTATGTCAAAAATCGACCGCGGACCCAAAGCGCGGACCCACCTGCGGACCCAAGCGGCCCTTCGGTGGATTGCGGGGCCATGTATAAACCGCCATCGCTATGCATGCGACATCAAAAAGTACCGTTTACACGATGTTAACAATACCTCCGCTAGTCGTTGCGGAAGTCTGCGTCCAGCTCGCAAACCAGCTTCATGTCGTGGCCCACCTGCCCGGTGAGGTCGTTGATCTGGCGCACGATGTAGAAGTCCCCGTCGTGCCGCACGTGGTCACCCAGGCGTACCTTGAGGTGCTTGGGGCGCGTGATGGTCACCTCGAAGATGGGCTTTGCCCACACGCCAGTCTGTTGGTAGAGGAGGCTGTAGTCCTTCCCCTTGAAGCAGCACCACAGGTCCGCAAGCTGCACGGCACGTCCCGCATGCCATGAGCCCGTGTTGTCCTGGTAGCGGTCCTCGTTGCGCCACAGCTCTATCTTCGTCGTCTTTTGGTACTTGGGCATTGTGCCTCCTTACAGCTCTGAGAAGTCGGGGTTGTCGATGTACCCCACGATGGCGTCCAGCAGACTTGCCGCGCCGTCTATCCTCTTGCGGCCCATGTCCTTGTCCAGCGCCCTCATGCCGTTCGCGTCGGTGCGGTAGGTGCACGAGGTGAGGCACCAGAGGAGGATCGGGGAGTCGTTGTAGTTGATCTTGTGGTTGAGGAGAAGGTCCTCCATATGCTCCATGGGAAGTGAGAGTGTTCTCGCTCCCTGATGGCACGGGACCATCCTGAAGCCAAGCCGCCTCATCTCGTCCACCCATGCGGTCGCTGACCAGGCATCGAAGTAGATCGCGAAGATGGAGATGTCCATGTCCTGCACCATCTCAAGAAACCATCGCGTGATGTCCTCGGTCCGTATGACCCCGCCCTCGCAGTAGCGGACCAGCCCCAGGTCGTGCCAGCGGTCATACGGTATCTTGTCGCCCCTGACGTGCTCCTCCACCTTGTCTTCGGGCAACCAGTAGCACTGATGGGCCAGCAGCTCGTCGCCCTCGCCCCTCATGAGGAGCGTCGCGCAGGTGAGGTCCCCGGCCTTGCTGAGGTCCACCCCGCCGATGGCCCACTTCCCGGCACAGTCCTTCAGGTCAAACTTGGCGTGGTTGACGATGTCGGCGTATTGGAGCCATGACCCCGCGCCGCTCTGCGGCACGTTGAAGTCCTTGGTCAAAAGTCCTGGCACGTCCACGCTGTTGGCCTCGGCCCTCTGGGCCTCTCCCACGAGGAAGTCCAGGGACTTTATCTTCCCTTGCGGCTCGAGCCCAGGCGAGCACCCGTACCACTTCGACATCTCGCCCTTGGCGTTCCTGCCGTCAGGGCCCACGGGTATGTCGTGCCACCACTCGGGGTCGTCCAGCTCGTAGACCACGGGGAGGAAGCGGTCCGCCGCGCCTCCGGCGATGGTCCCGTCCAGGATGTCGGACGCCAAGCCGTAAATGTCGTCGTAGACCCCGTGGCGGACCGTGCCCGATGTGGTGGTCATCAGGAAGACAGGGGAGGACGTAGCGGACTGCGACTGCTTCAGGACCTCGTAGAGGTTGCGGCCATTGCGTCCCTCGAGGCCATGCAGCTCGTCGACGCACACCGCCTTCGCAAGGAGGCCGTCCATGCTGTTCGAGTTCCTAGAGAGTGCCTTGAAGCGGCTGTTGGTGGCCTCGATCCACATGTCCGCCTGGCGCTTGCGAATCCTCTTTGACAGGAAGGCGGACGCGCGGACCATCGCCAGCGCCTCCTCGAAGATGAGCGCCGCCTGGTCGTGCTTCGTGGCCGCGGTGAAGACGTCTGCCTGGCCCTCGCAGACAAAGAGGTAAAGCAGGATGGCCGCCGCCAGCGTGGACTTGCCCATCTTGCGGGGAACACAAAGGAGCGCCTCGATGAAGCGCCTCTCGCCCGTCTCGCGGTCAACGAAGCCGAAGAGCGCGCAGACGAACGCCTTCTGCCAAAGCTCGAGGCGAAGCGGCTTGCCAGCCCAGCGGCCCTTCGACTGCACGCAGAACCTCTCGGCGAACTCGATGGGCTTGTTTCCCGCCGTCGCGGAGAACACCCAGCGGCCACCGCCGTCGTGCGCTATCTCGTCGGCGAGCCGCCGATAGATGGCCGTGGCCTTCTTGCACGCCATGACCTCGCCCGACTCTATGGCCCGCCAGTAGGCGGTGACCCAGTCGGTGGCCATGCGCCTAGCCGTTCTCCTTGAGCCAGAGGTCAAGCTCGTCGTCGTCATCCACGACGCCCGCGGGTAGCAACGCCACAAGCTGCCTGGCGAGGTTGGAGTACCTCTGCACCATCTGGTTGTACGACTTCAGCGCCGGGCTCTCGCGCCAGCACTCCTGCGCGCCGTTACGGTAGAGGTCGACCGCGCCGTGCCTCTGCACGTGGGCCTTCAGCTCGTCAAGGGTGTGCGCCATGAAGTCCAGCTCGGACGCCAGCGACTCGGCGACGCAGCGCTTGTCGCTCGGCACCATCGACGCCACGTCGTGGACGGACGGGACCCTCTGCTCATTGCCTGCCATGATGCCTCCTCTGAGGTGTGTTCTTGGGTGACCTGGGGCTCTTGCCCCGGTCGTATGAGGGATGCCTCGCGCGATATAAGTTGACTCCCGCGCCGGTCCCCTTCAGGTGGGTGGGATGGGCTGACCTGGGAGGGTGTCAAACGCCCTCAATCAGTCAGCAGAAGTGCGTGTGGTGCGTGCCTTCGGCCACCGTCGTCGCGTTGGTGCACGCCAGCTATGGGCCAAGCCGCATAAGCGATAGGAAGAGGGCACACGCCCGCCGTGCCGCCGTGTAGGCTACGCCCGTTGCTCCATGGCTGGCGAAGAGGTCCTACGCCCTCGCCCGGTGCCCTCACGCCCTCTAGATGACGCTCCTGCCTCCGGGCCTGTGGGATCACGTAGGAACCGCTGCCCATCGCTTCAGGTCCAATGGGTCCCGCACCCTGACCTGGCAATGCCGCGATGGGCCCACTTGCGTGGGTTGAGACCTTTGCGGTGTCGGGTCACTCCGCCCGCCCACAGTTGTCGCCAGTTCCATCCAGCCATGGCAGACGATCCACCGTGCTCTCCGCCCTAGAAACTGGCAAGCTCAGCCACACGGCTTGAAGCGACGGCACGGAAGGCGTCTGCCCTCTCCCTATGCTGTTGTCAAGCGGGAACCACGTTCCCGTCAGCGTCAAACGCCACGCCCTCAGCCGTGACCCCGTCCCCGTGGACCTTGGCGTGGCACGCCTGGCACACCGCCATGAAGTTGTCGGGGTTGAGCGTCACCATCGGGTCGCTGACGTTGTCGGCGTCGATGTGCACCTTGTGGTGCACGATGGTCGCCAGGCCACCACAGAGCTCGCAGACGAAGTGCCGCTCCTCGAGGTAGGCCAGCCTCGCCCGCTCCCACCGCTTGGAGTGGTAGAAGCGTGCCTGCTCACGCACCGGGCTAGGCATCCTCGAGGCCCTCCGCGATGACGATGGCCTTGACGGTCTTGGTGAGGCTGTCGATGACGCGGCCAAGCTGGTCGGCGTCCAGCCCGTCAGGGTCGAAGAGGCGAAGGAGCATGAACCGCGCCAGGACCTTCACCGTCTCGTCGCACGATTCGGAGTCGGTCATGTATGCGGGGTAGCCCGTCTGCACCTCCACGAGCCTCGGAATGGAGCGGGCGTGCCCGCTGACGATGGCCGCGTTGTCGTCGGTCACCCTCAGCAAGTCGCAGGCGTCAGACATCTCGAGCCATGCCAGCCCGTCCATGGATGGCTACTCCGCGAGCTTGAGGCGCGTGAACGCCTCGGCGACGATGGGCTTTGCGTCCGCGATGGCAAGCGCGCGGTAGTCAACGAGCGCGGACTTGAAGGAGCTGTCGCGGCTGACGTCAAGGGCGATGCCGCTGGGCATGTTGTAGCCGAAGTAGCGCCAGTTGCCAAAGATGAGGTCGTTGTCGGGCATGAAGTCGTCAAGCTCGACGTCGAAGCCCATGAGACGGCCCTTGCCGGGCTGCGAGGGGTCGGCGACGTAGATGGGCCTGTTGTTGTCGTCAACAAGGCCGTAGATCTGCGTGTAGAGCGTCGCGTTGTTGCACACGAACTTCGCGCCGCGGCCATAGCCACGCTTGAGCATGGCGATGACCTTGAGGATGTCCGCGAACTCGAAGGCCTTGGAGGCCTCGACCGTGTTGGACTCGCCCCACTCGATGCCAGCGAGGATGCCCGTCGCCTGGCCCGCTCCCGTTCCGTCCACCATGCCCTTTGCCAGCGTGCCCATGACCGAGGCGGTGAGCTCGTCTGCGAGGTACGACTCGAAGGCACCGATGCTCATGGTGCGGGTCGCCTCGCTGATGGAGAGGACCTTGAGGATCTCGTTCGCGGCGAACTTGACCGGGACGGTGCTTGCCTTCTCGGTCTCGACCTCTTGGCCCTCGACGTGCCACTGTGCCGCGCTGGTCGGCGTGGCGACGGGAACGGCGATGTTGGACGGCATGTTGAAGCCGCGGGCGATGCCCATGACTCCGCCCATGTCGCGGGCCTTGGTCACGATCTCGTTGAGCGTGGCGGTCGGGATGACTGCCGCCGAATTAGACAGGGTGTTGAACTCGCTCGAGCGGCGCTCGACGTTCACGGCCCTGAAGGCGCTGCGCTCCTGGTCGGTGAGGTCGCGGCCCTGAAGGTGCTTGTAGAAGGCAGAGCGGTACTCGGGCGTAGCCGCCAGTTCGTCCGCCTTCTCGGTGGTGGCCGTGTGGCTGAGGTCGGTGGTGCGCGTCGTCGGGACGGACTCGGCGCGCCTCTCCTCGAGCGCGCGCTCGATGCCCTCGAGCTCGATGGTGTAGGCCGCGACGTCCGCGTTGGGGTTGGCGGCGATGTCGGCGTTGATTGCGCTGGCGCGCGCCTCGAGGGTCTTCAGCGGCGCTGCCTTGTAGGCGTTGTAAGCGCCCATGACGTTTTCGAAAGCCATGTTCGGCTCCTTAGTCTGCGTTGTGATTGATGATGCTCTGCGCCCTCGTGAGGGCCGAGATGCGCATGGCCCGTGCCTGGGCCTTCGCGCGGATCGCGTCCCGCGCCGCCGTGATGGCGTCCCTGGCCTCTACCGAGGCCTGCGGGTATGCGGGGTGCTCCACGATGCTGACCTCGAGCACTCGCTCGATGTCGGTCACGTGGCGGGTGTTGGTCAACGGGTCGAAGTGGCTACCGCCATCAGCGACCGTGAAGGCGAACGACATACCCGAGAGGTCGCCGCGCCTGATGGCGCTGTACGCCTCCCTGGCCGTCTGGTTGTCGCCTGCCAGCGAGGCAACCATGTGCAGGCCGTCGTCGGTGACCGTGAGCTGCATGGTGCGGCCCGTGCGGGCCAAGGGCACCATGCGGTCGTCGTGGTTGATCTTGAGGGTTGAGTCGTGGAGGTCGCAATGGTCCAGCGCCCCACGGTGGATGATCTCGACGTACCTCCCGCCGTCAGGCAGGGTGATGTACGTTGGCTCTTCGAAGACGATGGGCCAGCCCTCGAGGGTCATCTCCTCGGGTGCCGTCAGGTCGGCGAAGCGCAGCTCCTTAGACTTCTGCATCTTCGACCTCGCAGACGCTGAACCTGTAGCCCGTCACGAAGTTACCCTCGTCAAAGCTGTCGTCCTCGCGGGCGTAGGGGCCAAGCGCGCTGAGGGCACGCTCGAAGGCCTCCTCGGCCTCGGCGGACCACTCGCTCATGCGGATCTCGGCGTGGTAGCGCGTGAAGCGCCCATACGTGCAGTCCTCGGCGTAGGTCTCGCCGCCGTCGCAGCGCCAGAAGTGCCAGCGCGGCGTGACGTCGTCCTGAAGGACCGATGGGCCATGATGGCCCGGAAAGCCGCTCTTCGAGAGGGCGTAGTAAACAAGCTCGTCGCTAGTCATCGTTCTCCTTACTGCGCGTGCCCAGCCCGTCCTTGCGGGCGTTGATGAGGGCACGGTTGAGCTGGTAGTCCTCGGCCACGTCCTGGTCGATGTAGTTGAGGCTTTGGAGGACCCTGTCCTCGGCAAGCGGCGAGAGACCAAGGAGGTCGCGCGTCTCGTTGACCGAGAGGACGCCCATGGGGGTCGCGTGCTTGAGGAGCTCGACGCGGTTGCGCATGCCGATAAAGCGGATGCGCGCCGTGCTGCACTCGATGCGGCGACCGCGCGCCACCTGAAGGGGGGAGTAGCACTTGCGCGTGAACTCGAGCGAGGTCTGAAGCGCCAGCGCCTCGAGGACGCTCTCCTCGAAGGCACCAAAGCCGTCGTCGTCAAAAGAGGAGTTGACGATGGCCTCCGGGATGCCCAAGTAATCGAAGACCTTGCGCTTCGTCTCCGCCACGTCCTGGGCGTTGATGGTAGGCGCGCTGTCGGTGATGGGCGTGAAGTCCAGGGCGCTGTCGGTCACGATGACGCCCGAGTTGTTCCCCGTTAGCTGTGTCTCGTTGAAGGCCTGCTGGTAAGCCGCCAGCTTGCTCGGGCCGAGGGCCCCGGTGAACTTCACGAGGCCGCGCACCCTGCCGCCCTGCCTGATGGCGTCAGTGATGGCTCTGTTCTGGGCGTTGGCGAGCTCCACGGCTGGCGCTATGGCGTCGTTTCCGTCCCCGGCCACGTCCCCAGCCCTGAAAAACCTGCGTAGGTGCACGATGTCACGGTAGGGGAGGATGGCCGTCCGCCCGTTGGCGAAGGTCATGGCGCACCACACGGTGCCGTCCGTGGCCTCCGTGAACTCGCATGCGGTGACGTGGAGAGGGTAGAGCCCGACGATCTGGCCGTCCGCGCGGTGGAGGTAGAGGTAGGAGTTGTTGTTGGTGTAAAGCAGCGTGATGATCTGATAGAGCATGTCGAAGCTGCTCATGAAGGCGTTCGGCTCCACCTGTAGGAGCCTCGCCAGTCGGTCGTCGGCGTCCGCCGTGGTGCCGTCAGAGAAGGTGATCCTCGGCTGAAGCACGAACTTCGCGGCCAGGCGCGCTATGGCGTCGACGCCAGCGCGGAAGATGTCGTTGGCGTAGGGGTCCGCGGAGAAGGCGGAGAAGGTGGCGCTGGGTCCTGTGACCTCGAGCCGCGTGAATTGCTGCTTTGGGCGGCGAAGTGCCGCGAAGGGGTTGAGAGGCATGCTCCCCCAATGTCAGAGGCGGGATGTTCTGGGGAGTAGCGCGCGGGGTCACTCCGCCCCGTTATGCGCGCTAACGCATATTTTACCAGTTATATGCACAGTTAGCAAACATCTGTTCCGTACCACGAACGGTTGTTTGTAGTGTTAGTGGAGGTGACCACACGGTGCCATACCAGCCCAACTGGGCTAGTAGGCCTTCAGTCAGTGGGTAAAGAGGAGGCTTCTCTCTTTACCCACCCTTCACCCACCCCGCAAGTACCCCGCAACTGCGATGCCTGGGCGAAAGCGCGTGCTTGCACGCTTTTGTCCCAGGCGTTGCCCACCAGTAGGGGGTGTTCCTATAGTCTTGTCAA
>DJXA01000009.1 GCA_002449555.1 Atopobiaceae bacterium UBA7016
GTGCCGTGGTCGATGAAGAAGTACTCGCCGATGGTGGCGCCCGGGTGGATGTCGATGCCCGTGGCGCTGTGGGCCTGCTCGCTCATCAGGCGCGGAATGAGCGGCACGTCACGCACGTAGAGCTCGTGCGCGATGCGGTGCACCAGGATGGCGTGCATGCCCGGGTAGCAGAGGATGACTTCCTCGCGGCTCTGCGCCGCGGGGTCTCCCTCGAAGGCGGCCTCGGCATCCTTCAGAAGCAGGCGCTGCAGGCGCGGAAGCTGGTCCACAAACTCGTCCGCGATCTGCGCCGCGCGTGCCTCAGCCTCATCCTCGTCCAGCGTGGCGTCGTTATAGAGCAGCGCGCGGCGGACCTGCTCGGCCAGCGTGCGCTCGATGCGCATGAGTCGCTCCCCTACCAGCGTGTTGTTGCTCTCGCCGGCCAGCGAGTCGTCATCAAAGTAGCCGGGGAACATGAGCGCGCGAATCTCCTCGACGAGCCGGTACACCACGGAGCGTCGCGGGAAGATGGTCCGGCTTTGGGTGAAGAAGGCCTCCTCGGCCTCGTACCCCTCCATGATGGCGCCGATGCGTCCGTCGAGCTTCTCAGTCTTCATAGGTAAATCCCTTTTTC
This sequence comes from Atopobiaceae bacterium UBA7016, assembly GCA_002449555.1. Lineage (GTDB taxonomy): Bacteria > Actinomycetota > Coriobacteriia > Coriobacteriales > Atopobiaceae > UBA1367. Next base: position 614 of record DJXA01000009.1, read on the forward strand.
TAACTAGGAATTACGTTTCCTACGAGACGATACCACAGCGACGGCAAAACCTCTGCGCTGGTAACACAACCGTAGTGCGGTTTGGGGGTAGCCCCTAAACCGCACGCCCGCGCTTTGTGCGGTTTAGGGGCTACCCCCAAACCGCACGGTGTGGCGAGGGGGGCAGGGTTTTCGCGCGGCAGTTACGCCAGCTTGGCGGCGGCAGCCTTCAGGGCCTCCTCGGCCTCATCATCCGGTTCGAGGTTTGCGATGACGGTGTCAACCACGTTCACGCCGGCGTCCTCGGCGTCAGACTTCCAGGTCTCCATCCAGTCGCCGGTACCCCAGTCGTACGAGCCGAAGAGCACGACGGGCTTGTCGCCCAGCCCGCCCTTGCAATCGTTCCACAGCTCCTCGAAGTCGGGGTCAAGCTCCTCGTCGCCCATGGCGGGGCAACCAAAGGCCAGCGCGTCGTACTCGGCAACCTTGTCGGCCGCAAAGCTATCCCACGAAATGGCCTCGCCACCGCAGGCCTCGGCCAGAATGTTGGCCATGGCCTCGGTGTTTCCCGTCTGGGACCAATACACCACTGCAACGCTCATGTAGTTCTCCTTACTTCTTTCCTACGTACAAACTCGCAAACACAAACCCACCGCTTAGCGCAGGTTGTAGAACGCGGACAGGCCGCCATACACGGCGTCGGCACCCAGGCGGTCCTCAATGCGGAGGAGCTGGTTGTACTTGGCCACGCGGTCGGTGCGGCACGGAGCGCCCGTCTTGATCTGGCCGGCGTTGGTGCCCACGGCGATGTCGGCAATGGTGGAGTCCTCGGTCTCGCCAGAACGGTGGCTGACGACGGCGGTGTAGCCGGCGCGCTTGGCCATCTCGATGGCGTCGAGGGTCTCGGTGAGCGAACCGATCTGGTTCACCTTGATGAGGATGGCGTTGGCGGAGTTGTTCTCGATGCCCTTGGCCAGACGCTTGGTGTTGGTGACGAAGAAGTCGTCGCCCACGAGCTGGATCTTCTTGCCGAGGCGCTCGGTGAGCTCCTTCCAGCCAGCCCAGTCGTCCTGGTCAAGCGCGTCCTCGATAGAGATGATGGGGAACTCGGTGATGAGGTCCTCCCAGTAGTCGATGAGCTCGGACGCGGAGAGCGTGAGGCCCTCACCCTTCAGCTCATAGAGGCCGGTCTCCTTGTTGTAGAGCTCGGAGACGGCGGGATCCATGGCAAAGCGGAAGTCGCGGCCCAGCTCGAAGCCGGCGTCCTCGACGGCCTGGCTCATGTACTTCAGCGGGTCCTTGTTGGTCTTGAGGTCAGGTGCGAAGCCGCCCTCGTCGCCCACGCCGGTGGAGAGGCCGGCCTTGGCGAGCTCGCTCTTCAGCGTGGCGTAGACCTCGCAGCACCAGCGCAGCGCCTCGGAGAAGGTGGGGGCGCCGACGGGCATGATCATGAACTCCTGGAAGTCCACGGTGTTGGTGGCGTGCACGCCGCCGTTCATGATGTTCATCATGGGGACGGGCAGGGTGTGGCCGGCGACGCCGCCGATGTACTCGTACAGCGGCAGGTGGGCGCTCGCGGCGGCAGCGCGCGCGACGGCCAGGGAGGCGCCGAGGATGGCGTTGGCGCCGAAGTTGCCCTTGTTGTCGGTGCCGTCGGCGGCGATCATCGTGGTGTCAACCAGGCGCTGGTCACGAGCGTCAAGACCGACGATGGCCTCCTTGATCTCCTTGTTGACGTGGCCCACCGCGGTGAGGGTGCCCTTGCCGCCGTAGCGCTTGGGGTCGCCGTCGCGGAGCTCAACGGCCTCGAAGTCGCCGGTAGAGGCGCCCGAGGGGACGAGGGCGCTGGCAAAGGTGCCGTCCTCGAGGGTGACCTCGACCTCAACGGTGGGGTTGCCGCGCGAGTCAAGGACCTCACGGCCGTACACGTTCGTGATCTTCATTGGTTCCTCCCTATTTGGTTGGGATGTGGTACCGGGCAAGTCCTAATCTACTCGTGTGCTATAGCAAAAGTCAACCACTTCTAACTTTTTTGTTTACATTGGCTAACTTTGTGCTACACTAGGTCTCGTCAGGACAGAGAGGGTCTGGTCACCCTCTCAACAGAGACCAGGTGGAAGGACCCTCTCCCCTTCGGTACCTGGGTTACGGCTACTGACAGCCGGACGGGCGCGACGCATTCCCCCCATAACTGGCGTCGCGCCCGCTTTTTGTCTCTATGCGCTGTTGACATCCCCGGCCTGGCTTTGGTCAACATCAGCAAATGAATGAACGCGCCACGAGGGTCCGACCCTCGTGGCGCGTTCATTCATTTGCTGATGTTGACCGAAAGTACCCTTTGGTTACAGGTACTTGCGCCAGTCGTCTTCGTCCTCCTCGTCCTCCTCGACGACCTTCTCCTCAACCTTGGGGCGGTCGGCAAGCTTGACGTAGGCCTCGGGATTGGCCTCGGGGAAGCACGCAAACACGTGCTCGAAGATGGGCAGGTTCTCGTTGAAGCGCTCGGACGGCACGGCAAAGAAGACCTGCTTGACCGCATGCTTTCCGGTTGCGAGCTCCTCAAGGAAGAGGCGGGCAACCACCTGCGGGTCCCAGCCGAAGGTGCCGCAGCCATAGGCGCCCAGAAGCAGCTTCTCGTGACCGAGGTCGTCGGCGATGGCCAGCACGAAGCGGATGCGGCTGCGCATGTAGGAGAGCAGCGTCTCTTCGTCAATGCGGTAGTCGTTGCGCGCACGGCGAGCGTCCGGCGCGGCCACCACGATCACGTCAGCGTAGCCGTGGAACTTGCCACGGTCAAAGCGCACCTTGGGCACCACCAGGCCGCGGTTGCGGTACAGCTCGCAGTTGATGTTACGGCGGCGGTTCTCGCCGTACCAGGCCTTCTGCTCGCGCAGCACGTTGAAGAGCGTGGACTCGGCGCACAGCGCCTGCTCCTGCGCCCACGTGCCGCGGTCATAGCCGCCGCCGGGGTTGGTGAACGACGCGAAGTCGAGCACCGCGAGGTCGCAGTAGTTGGCCACGCCGCGACCGTGCTCGATGATGGCGGCAACGCTGTCCTGGTCAAGCACCTGCACTTCGGGCACGCAGCCCTCGACGGCCACCTTGGGCATCGAGTCGTAGGTCTTGAGCTCGGCCAGCGAGCGCTCGACTTCCTTTGACAAGCGAGCGTCAACGTCCGCGATATGCTGCGTAGCCTCGCGCGTGCGCTCGGCTCGGCGGTCGTTGTTCCTCATCTGAGTACGCTCGGCAGGTGCCATGGCAATCATCCCCTTGTTTCTGGGCCATGCGGGTAAAGTACGTCTCAGAATGATAGCCGAGTGACCGAGGGCAAAGAGCGCGAGGACAAAAATGAGCAATAGGAAACTTGATTCGGCGTTTTTCGTCTTTACCTGTCT
>DJXA01000044.1:0-20322 GCA_002449555.1 Atopobiaceae bacterium UBA7016
GCTCGAGGAAGATGGTCCTGGCGGTTGCCGAGCGCTGCGTCGAGTAGCGTATGCCCGCCTCGAGGAGCGCCTGCGAGTGCTCGGCGAGCTTCCTCCCCAGGCTCGCGGCCCGCGCGTTGCCGAGGCTTGCTTGGGCAATCAGCTCCGTCGCCGTCCCCACCCACCCGAGCCGGCCCTCCATGAAGCGGATGACCTCCAGCACCTCCCTCGGCACCGGACGCTCCTCTTCGCGCTCGACGCACTGGTCCTCCGAGAGCTCCCAACGGCAGTCGTTGAACTCGAGCACCAGCTCTCTCTCGATGACGTCGCGCCCGGTCACCTTGAGGAAAGCCCTCTTCTCTCCTCTCTTCCTGTCCAGAACCATCGTTGTGTCGGCGGCGCCGGTGATGCCGTTCGTCCCCGAGACGGTGTTGAAGGGGTCCGGGTCGTCCATCTTGCGCTGGTGGTGCACGAGCACGACGGCTATCCCGAAGTGGTCCGCGAGCCCCTTGAAGGCGCGCACGTCATGGTAGTCGGACGCGTACGCGCTCTTCTTTGACGACTGCCTGACCGTCTGGAGGGTGTCGACGATCACGAGCCTGGTGCCTGGGTGCGCCACCACGAACGCTGCGATCTCGTCGAGGAGCCCGTCCGCGAGCGACGGGGCGCTGACGCAGAGGTGGAACGTCTCGCTGCACTCGTCGGCCAGTCTGAACAGGCGCTGCTGGATCCTGGGGAGGTTGTCCTCCAGCGCGAGGTCGAGGACGGCGCCCCCGCAGGTTGCGAACCCCCAGAGCGGCTCGCCCCTGCTCACGCACTCCGCGAGCCGGAGGACGAGCCAGCTCTTGCCTACCTTCGGCGCGCCTACGAGCAGCGTCACGCCGACGCCGATCAGGTCCTCCACGACCCATCCCGGCGAGCTCAGCGGTGTGTTGACCAGCTCCTCGGCGGTGATTGTCTCAAGCGCCATCGCTCTCCCTTTCCAGCGCCCTCATGGCCTCGCGCTCGGCGTCGACGGCGGACGGCCCCGCCTCCCGCCCGAGCCCTGCGAAGATCTCAGCGAGCGTGGCGAGCACGTGGGCGAGCTCGGGTGAGACATCGCCTGCGCGCTCGATGCGTCGCAGCTCCTCGTAGCAGAGCATGGCCTGGTCCTGCACCGCGCGCTGCACGCGCACGCTGGGGTACACGGCGACCTCGCGGTCCGTGAGCCTGCGCAGGATGTAGTCCTGCTTGGTGAGGCCGGAGAGCGCGACGAGGGCGTCGATCTCGCGGGCCTCCTCCGGGGACACGCGGAAGCTCACGGTCACGCTCCTTCGCCTGCCCATCCGGTCCCTCGACGGCGCCGTCACCTCGGGCACCTCCCCTCGGCGTCGAGCCCCTGCGCCATCTCCTCCTGCCTGTTGGGGAACAGGTGCGCGTAGTGCAGGGTGATCTCGGTCGTCTCGTGGCCCATGCGCTCCGCGATGGCGAGAGGGGAGTAGCCCATGTCGATGAGCAGGGACACGTGGCTGTGCCGCAGATCGTGGACGCGGATTCTCGGCACACCCGCTATCTTGCTGCCACGCTCCATCTCGTGGTAGAGGCGGCTCTTCGTCATGCGGAAGACGCGCTTCCCCGGAATTGCCACGCCAGGCAGCGCCAGGTGGTCGCGGGCCTCGTCGACGAGGAAGGAGGGCATCACGATCCTCCTGCTCGCCTTGGGCGTCTTGGGCGGGGTGACGACGTCCTCTCCCTTGCGACGGTGGTAGGTCTTGGTGATGCTGAGCATGCCGCGCTCGAGTTCGAAGTCCTCCGGCGTGAGCGCGAGCAGCTCGCCCTCGCGGACGCCCGTCCAGTAGAGCAGCTCGAACGCCATCCACGAGTCCGGCTTGTCCATGATCGCGCGGGAGAAGCGCAGGTACTGCCCCTTGGTCCATACGCTCATCTCGCCCGCGTCCTTCGAGCCCATCTTGGGGACCTTGCGTGCGGGGTTCGAGGGAAGGTTGTAGTGCAGCACTGCGTGGTTGAGCAGCGCCGAGAGCTGGTTCGACACGGTGTGCAGGTAGGTCGGCCGGTAGGGCTCGCCCGTGGGCCCGCGCATCGCCATGAGCTCGTTCTGCCACCTGATGACGTCCGCGCTCGTGATCTCGTTGAGGGGCTTGCTCCCGAGGTAGGGGAGGATCTTGGTCCTCACCATGTGCTCCTTGGTGTCCCAGGTGCTCTGCTTGAGGCGCGGGTGCACGTCATCCTCGTAGAGCTCGAAGAACTCCGAGAGCGTCATGGTCGGCGTCCCCTCGCAGCGCGCGAGGAATGCCTGCTCCCACCTCTTGGCAGCGGACTTGGTGTCGAACCCGCGCTTGGTCTTCTTACGGCGGTCGCCCCTCCAGTCACGGTACCAGCACTGCACGGTCCACGTGCCGCGCCTCTCGTCCTTGCTAACCGACATCGGCGCCGTCCCTCCTGGGCGACGTTCCCCCGAAGAAGCGTCCCTCGAAATACGCCGCGGCAACCTTGCCGGGGATGGTGATTCTGCCCTCCGCCTCTAGCTCGGCGTTGAGCCTGCGGATGATCTTGTACGCGTATGCCCGAGACACCCCGAGCAGCGACGCGACCTCGTCTACCCCGTACGTCCTCTTCTCCAATGCTACCTCCTTCATCTGATGACCTCACGTTTACGTGATGTTACGTAGCTCAGAAGATAACCTCACGAAAACGTGATGTCAATGGTATTCACGGAACTTGCTCACGTTTTCGTGACGTTGTAGGATTGTGTGAGGTGGACGTGGCGTCTCGTCGGGAGGAAGCATGGACGACTTGCAGCGCAGGCTCATGGGCAAGAGGATTCGCGACCTGAGGCAGAGGAGGGGCCTCACGCAGCGTGAGCTCTCCGAGCTCTCAGGGCTATCGGAGTCGGCGCTCAGGAGCTACGAGCTGGGGGACCGCTTCCCGAAGAGCACACACCTGCTCAGCATTGCGCGCGCCCTCAAGGTGCGACCCGAGGCGTTCGAGGACCACGACATCACAACCGTCGACCAGGTCATTCACGTGCTCTTCAACCTGGAGGACCAGTTCGGACTCGTGCCCAACGGGGAGGGCATGCCCGCGGGCCTCACCGTAGAGATGACCAGCTCGGACCTCTCGAAGGCCCTACGCGACTGGGGCAGGAGGCGCGGGCAGCTTGAGGCGGGGGAGATCAGCGATGACGAGTACCTCGACTGGAAGGACGCCTACCAGCCGCGCATCCTGCTCGACCCTGTCACCGGCGAGGAGATCGATGACCCGTACACGGGACGCCGCCTCGAAGGCGCAGAGCGCGAGGGAGCGAGCCGCGCCGTGCGCACCATGCGGTGGCTGAACGGGGACGTGTAGGGCCCTAGGACAGGAGACTTGGCCTGGGGCCCCGAGAGTGGTGCTAGTCCTTCACCGGTATGGTGCCGTCGTCGGGCTCGATAACCTCGAAGTCCTCGGGGGGATAGAGATAGTCTTCGTCGGTCTCGTCGACGATTCTGTACCACTCGCCCTCGATGGAGAGAACCTCGTAGACCTTGTCATGGATGAGTTCCAGTGGCGAAGTCTCGCCAAGATACTTGACCTTCATTAGTCCAACCACTCCTTGACTTTGAACTTAACCCTGCCGACTCCCTTGGCCTGGAACCAGTGGACTTCTGCCCTGCGCGCACGTCCATGATAGTCCAGCGTGCCGATGCCCTTAACGTGCTGCCAATTCCTTGGCCTGCCGCCCACCTGCTCGCTCAGTCCATGAGAGACTTTTGGGCTGAGCTTGTTCCGTGTGCCCTTTCCCGCGAACACCTCAACGTCTGTGATGGACGTGCCCTCGATGAAACGGTATGCGCAACCCGATCGTGGGTCGCTGACGTTGTAGTTCATGGCTGCTGCGCCGAGGCTCCTGCCGATGTGCCAGTCCTCACCCGAGACGGAATCAGGCAATCCTGTGTCCATGGGCAGACGGCCTGACCCCCAGGTGTTTCCGAAGTCGAGCCCCCTGCCGACTCCGCCGCCCATCTAGACCGCCTCCTTGGGGTGGGTCTGGGAGAAGTTCGTCGGGTAGGGGACGACATTGACCCCCGTCTCAAGGGCGGTGGCGAAGATGTCCTCCGGCGCGTCGCCGTAGACGGCGATGTTCTTTGGTCTGAGCCTCCTTGTCACCTCGTCGACGTACATCTTGTAGACTGCACGGTCTTCTGGCGTTCCGATAGCCCCGTGGGTGCCCATGCCAATGGTCGCCTCAGTCGGGAGCCCGTCGAGAGCATACTTGAGGCTGCGAGAGTCGCTCGGGCGTACGTTCGGGATGCACGTGCCACCGTTGCGCTCGTAGAGCGCCCCGAAAAGCCTGCTGCGGAAGCAGTTCCAGAACTGCAGGCCAAAGGGCATCAGGCGGTACATGGAGAAGTCCCACGAGAAGATGCCTGGGTGCTCCAGCATGCGGTCCATGTAGCGGTAGGCGTTCCTCCACATGGGGCGGAGCTTGACGTCGAACTCGTAGGGCACAACCCAGGCGCCTGGGTCGTCACGCCTGCGCGACTTGGCGTCGGAGAAGCGGACGAGCCTTTTGGGGAGCTCGTCGGTGCCCTTGATCACGGGCATCTCGAAGTCGCCACTGTAGCTGATGCCGTGATAGTAGAGCGAGTGGAACACGTCGTATTTCGCGAGGTTGCCCGGCATGGCAGACCCCCTTTCCGCCGCATGTGCGGCGATCGTCACTGCCACAAACGCTGTGTCAAGTGGCTGGGGTCGCCAGAATGTGGAGTTTGGTTGGGCCCGCATGGGCTTATACTCCTAGTAGCGATAGGGTCCTGGCGACCCAGCCGCGGCCGTTCCTGCGCCAACAGGAACGGCCGCTTTACTTATGCCCGTCCAAGGAGACCACCTCCCTTCCAAACTACGTTGTCGATCAGCCACTGCTCGTGGGGACGCCATGGCCCGCCCTCACGCACGCGGGCGCGAGCCTGATCGATCGCGAAGGAGGCGCAGGGACGACTGACCCCAAATGCTTCGGCGACCTGGGCGTCGGTAACGTCTCTACCCATCTTGATGACCAGGGGGTGGGGGACGAGGAGGTAGCCTCCGAAGTAATTGGCCTCCCCCTCGTAAGGGTCCCCGTCGTCCGGATGCTCGAGCACGATGTGGCCCAGTTCGTGGGCGCCGGAAAACCTTGCCCGAAAGTGATAAGAGCCTCTGTCGTCGAAGACAATCTGGGCAAGCGAATAATCGGTGCTGCTGAGGGAGAACGCATCTTCAGATGCTGCGATGGCGAGTTCCCGGATAGGAGATGTGAGGCGTGAGTGGGGGATGAGGTCGACACCAAGAGCCGACGCCATCCTGCCCACGCTCATTGGGTAGTCGGCGAGCCCATAGTCCTGGAGGACCTCTACCAGGATTGTCTCGATCTCGATCTCTCGTTTTCGTTCCAGCACCTTCGAGTTCTCCTATCGCTTCGCCAGCGCAGTAATCAATTCTTTCCGCTGCTCCTCCGTGAGGAAGCTCGCGTTGCGGGCGATGAGCCTCACCGCCCCATCGACCTCGTCATTTGTGGTAGTGCCCAAAAGCTCCTGGGGGGTCACGTCAAGGGCCTCCGCAATCCTAGCGACGGTGATGGCTCGTGGCTCCCTCGCCCCGGACACGTACCTGCTAACCGCAGCCTCCGTGAGGCCGGTTATGGCAGCTAGGTCGCGCTGCGTCATCCGACTCCTCTCCAGCAGGTCGGCAAGCCTCCTTCCAAACTCGACGCTCATGACCTCTCCCTTCGATAGGCAATAATACGGCAAGAACTTGCCATTGCGATAATTCTAGCGTGTGTCTAGCGAACTTGCAAGCCGTTTGAGAGAAAGAGAATGGCCCCAGTCCGTGAGTACCAAATGAGTACCAAAGCAGGCGAAACGAGGGAGATGCCGGCACATGGCGTGGACGCTACGGCGTGACGTTATTCCCGAGGACACCTCATCCACGCCCACGCTCATAGAGTGGGAGTGAGAATCGAGCATTATTGTGCGATTGTCTAGGCGCTTCGGAGATGGTTCCGGGCGCCTTTTCGGCGCTTCTTGCGGACTCGTGTACCTGCAAGCCACTGGCGATGCGAGGCGATCGCACAGATGAAGGTGGGGAGGCAGATCGAGTGCGGTTTTCCGTCCGGGCTGCACAGTAGAATGAATGTCTACCGGTATGTAGAGGGGGACGCGATGGACAACGGCGAGCTGACGGTTAGGCTGCCTGAGAATAATCCAGTCACTGATTGGAGTATTCGTGAGGGGGACGCTTGCCCGTCGCGGGTTTCGCTCGCTTGTCGTGGCACCCTACATTCTTCTCTATACGGATGACGAGGCATCCAGCCTCGTCATCGTAGAAGCGGTGGTCCACGCGCACAGAGAGTACTGGTGGCTTGTCTAGTGAGACGTTGGGGGTAGCCCCTTTTGTTGCTTATGCAACAAAAGGGGCTACCCCCAACGTCTCACTCGTGTATTACCGGGTACTGGCACCCCAGACGGGCGTGGTCTTCACGTTGACCCAGCGGTAGGGGTTCTTTGGATGTCGGATGCGGTCCGCCAAGACGCCAGCGGCGAGCCTACCGATGTCAGAGCTGGGAATCTGGGCGGTGGTCAGAGAGGGGTCGATGAGCGTCGATTCCAGCGAGCCGTCAAAGCCAGAGACCATGACGTCATCAGGGACGGAAAGCCCCTTCTGTTTCAGGGCAGCTATGAGATGGATGGCCAGATAGTCGTTTGCGCAAACAAAGGCATCGGGCATCTGCGGCATAGACTCGAGGTGCTGCAGGAGCCACTTGGTGTCTTCGTAAAGCATGCTGTCCTCTTCAAGGATGCACAGGTCACGATCGACGGGAATCCCCGCCTCTCCAAGCGCGAGGCCTAAGGCCACCCATCGCTCATAGAAGCTGTTGCAGTGCTCAATGTCGCCCACAAAGCCGAACCGCTTTGCGCCGCCCGAGACCATATGCCGGACAAGAGCCATCTCGCTTGCGATGTTTTCCATCGAGACGATGTCGCAGTGAAGTAGCGACTCACCCGCACGCGCAAACCCGTCCACGAAGACCGTCGGTATGCCGAGCGAGCAAACCATCTCGATGTACTTGCGATCAAAGAGCTCGATACCCAGAACGCCTGCGACCTGCTCGCGGTCAAAGAGGGGAGGCAGCGTCAGCGCCGCGAGCTCATCGGGCGTCACCTCGTACATCTGCATGGTGTAACCGGCGCGCGAGATCTGGTCGGAGAAGCTCGTGATGAAGTAGGCGCCAAAGTTGTGGCTGAGGAGCTTGTGTTGCGTGAGGAGGGCGATGTTCGCGCCCGCCCCGCTTTGCGTGTCTTCTTCTGCGGAGTATCGGTAGTATCCAAGTTCCTGCGCCGTGGAAATGACGAGCTTCTTGGTGGAGTCCGGCACGTTTCCGCGGCCGTTGAAGACCTTGGAGACGGTGTTCCGCGAGAGTCCGCAGGCATCTGCAATCTGCTGCATGGTGACGCGCTTAAGTGCCATGAGCAACCCTTTCTTACACTTCCTGCCTAATCAATCCAAAGGTGCTTTACAAAATGTAAATTACATTGTGAATCTCGCTTATTTAAGACTGTGCAAATGTAATCCACCTCTCACAGTATAGCAAAGCACAAATGCGCTGAAAAACACGTTGACATAGGAAAAAGTACAAAGGTATCATCGTGCATACAGCAACTAGAGGTGTGCAAATGTAAAGTTTACAAAATGCACAATCTACGGTGACGCGTGAGAAGGGTCAGTTTATGAAACGCACAAGGCTCATGGTCGCATTCATACTCTTGTTTGCGCTTCTGTCCTTCGGCTATGTCCAAGCCGCTCGGGCAGAAGAGGCAGGCGGGGCTGCGGAGATGACGCAGGCGGATCTAGAGACGCAGCGCGCCCTCCAGTATCCCTTCCAAGACTTCCCGGCAGACGCATACCCCAAGCAGGCCGAGGCTAGCGCGACACAGACGGCGGCCGGCACCGACCTGTTCCATGCCAAGTTCGAGGGCGATGAGGTTTCAGGAAGTGGTGGCGCCGTAGGCGACAAGTATCATTTCATTGCCGAGAAAACCGACGGCGAGTCCTGGCATGTCAAGCTTGAGGCCAATTACCCAACCGTCGCGGGCCGTGACTACTTCGTGACCTACCGCTTCACATCCGACGTTGCCGGCACCGTCAAGTTCGGTGACTTCCAGGAATTCCAGATTACCGAGGGCGAGAACACCGTCACGGGTAACTTCACGGCAAAGGAGGGTACGAGTTACCTCGACCTGCAGCTTGGCATGCTCCCCGCCTTTACCATCGACTTCACCGAGATCGAGGTCAAGGAGTACGCGGACGAAGTCACCTACGAGAACGCTCTTCCCAAGCCCATCGACTTCAAGCGTGTGTCGCGCGTTTACGAGCAGCATGACCAAGGCTACGACACGGTGCTGGTGCGTGGTGACAACGCCATCAACGTCAACTACGAGACGATTCCTCTTGACCTTGGCGTGTGGAAGTCCAGGCTTTACGTCAAGACGGGCTTTACCCCTGAGATGGGCACCCACTACCGCGTTACCGCAGACGTGATGAGCGATCGCTACGAGCGCAACATCCCGTTCGAGGTCCTGTTCAATGACGGTGAGATCGAGAAGGGCTATGGCGCTTTGTACGGCCAGGAGCTTGTCCCTGGAGAAGTGAAGACCTGTGAGGCTGTGATCACGGGCAACGGCAACGGCGACGAGCTCATCTTGCAGTTCTCTCTTGGCGAGGCGCGTGGCGGGTCCGTAATCATCGTCGGTAACGTCCATGTGGACAAGATTGTTGACCAATACACTAATGAGTTGCCCGAGGGCTTCGCGCTGGACACCTCCGTGGCTACGGGCGAGATCATCGAAGAGCAGGTTCCGGTGTCCTATACCGATCTTCCGGTTCCCAACTTCTTCTACAGCGGCGTGGATACGGTGTACGAGCAGCACGACGACGGGTACGTGGTCAACCTGAGGGAAGGCGCCTCGAGCGCGACCCTGGACATTACGCAGGCGCCAGCAAACGAAGGCGACCGCGGCGTGTGGAAGGCCAAGCTCTATGCTGCCACCGGGGTGTCGCTTGACCCCGGCAAGAGCTACCGCATCCAGTTTGACGTGGAGTCCGCAAGGAATCAGGCCGACTACGAGGTCTGCTTTGACGGCGATTCCGAGAATGCCTATGGCGCGCTCTATGGCCGCAGCCTGACGGCGGGCGGCTCGGACCATATCGATATGCTCGTTACGCCTAAGTCCAACCTTGGCCCGCTGACGCTTCGCCTGCAGCTGGGCAAGACGGACACGGCTTCCGGCAACAGCATCACGCTGAAGAACCTCAGCGTTGAGAGCGTGGATATCAAGTACACGGATGTGCTGCCATCGAGCTTCTCCTACGACACCGGTACGGCTCAGCCGCAGCAGGATGAGTACGAGAACGTGCTCCCCAGCGATTTTTCTTACAAGACCGGCGTCAATGTGATGGAGCAGCACGACGAAGGCTATACCCAGGAGGCTACCGCTGATGGCAAGAGCGCGACGCTTGCCATCACCGAGGCTCCGGAGGCGGACCGTGGCGTCTGGAAGTCAAAGCTCTACATCAACACCGGCGTAACCCCGGAGGCGGGCAAGAAGTACGCCGTTAGCTTTGATGTCGCTGCGGAGAAAGATCAGGCGCAGTACGAGGTCTGCTTCGATGGCGCAACAGAGAACAAGTACGGTGCCCTGTATGATCAGGTCTTGACCGCCGGCGCTACGCAGACGCTACGCCACTGCTTCACGGCGGACGAGAGCGATGGCCCAATCGTGCTGAGGTTCCAGCTGGGCAACACTGACGACAAGACCGGCAATACCGTTACCGTGAGCAACCTGAAGGTTGCTGAGATTACTACTGGCGAAGGTACCTCCGTGCTGCCGGAAGACTTCGCGTATCCTACGGCCGCCTCTGGTGAGGCTGGTTACTATCCGGTGAGCCTGCCGACGCTGACAGCCACAGAGGCTCATGACGAGGGGTATGAGCAGGCCCTTGACGGGCTGACCCTCAAGATCACGGGTGCTCCAGTGCTGAATAACGAGCTGTGGCGCTCCAAGCTCTTCGTGGACACTGGCACCACCTTGGAGGCGGGCGCCAAGTACCGCGTCACGGCAAACGTTACCGCTACTAAGGCCTTCGATTTCGAGCTCTGCTACAACAGCGGTGATGCCGAGAAGGGCTATGGTGCGCTCTATGGACAGGGCATCGCAGCGGGCGAGACGAAGGACCTCATCAGCGAGCTCGAGGTCCCCGCAGGCGCCAGCGCAAACAACCTGGTTCTCCAGTTCAACGTGGGTAAGAGCCCGAAGGACAATACCATTACGGTCAACGACGTGAAGGTCGAGAAGTACGTCCCCGAGCACGAGGAGACGACTGTCATTCCGGAGGGGTACAACGGCGTTGACGTGAGTCTGAATGCCGCAGAGGCCCATGACGAGGGCTACGAGCAGAAGCTCTCGGGTATGACCATGACCATCACGAGTGTCCCCGCCGAGCAGGGCATCTGGAAGTCCAAGCTGTTTGTGGATACCGGCGTGACGCCGGAGGCCGGCGCAAAGTATCGCGTTACCACAAATGTCACCTCTGCCAAAGCCTTCGACCTCGAGGTTTGCTACAACAACGGCAGCGCGGAAAAGGGCTATGGCGCGCTCTACGGGCAGACAATCGCGGCGGGTGAGACAAAGGATCTCGTGGGCGAGTTTGAGGTTAGCGCTGACGCCGCTACCAGCAACCTTGCCCTCCAGCTGCAGCTGGGCAACAGCCCCGCAGACAACACGTTTACGGTGAACAGTGTGACGCTGGAGAAGTATCAGGAAGGCAGCGAGGAGACAAAGACGATTCCGGCGGGCTACGAACCGGTGGACATTGCTGGCCTCACGGCATTTGAGGGCCACGATCAGGGATACAAGCAGAGCGTGAGTGGAACCGCGCTGAACGTCACCGAGGTTCCTTCAAACGGCGTGTGGAAGTCCAAACTCTTTGTGGACACCGGTACCGCTTTGGAGGCGGGCGCCAAGTACCGCGTCACGGCCAACGTCACGTCGGACAAGGCCTTTGACTTCGAGGTTTGCTACAACAACGGTGATGCCGAGAAGGGCTACGGCGCGCTCTACGGGCAGAGTATCGCCTCGGGCGAGACGAAGGACCTTGTCGGCGAGTTTGAGGTCGCCGCAGATGCTGATGTCAACAACCTGGTTCTCCAGTTCCAGCTGGGCAACAGTCCCGCGGAGAACACCTTTGTGGTAAACGATGTCACGCTTGAGAAGTGGGTGGATGACGAGGACGTGCCTGCAGTTGACCCCAAGTCCTTCGAGCTGTGGGCGCATGAGGATTACACGGCGTCGCTGGGCGGCGACGGCAATTCAGCCATCGTCCGCTTCGATGCAGTTCCTGATGGCCTTGAGGTCTGGAAGACCAAACTCTTCGCAAACACCGGCGTGACCCTCACCGCAGGAAAGCCATACCGCATCAGTGCAGACGTGCAGGCCGACCAAAGCCTCAACTACGAGATCTGCTACAACGACGGCGGCACCGAGAAGGGCGTTGGGGCACAGTACGGCCTCACCGCGACCGCCGAGACTCAGACCGTGACCTTCGAGACGACGCCCGACGCCGACAAGTCCTTGGTCATTCAGTTCAGCCTTGGCAATGCAGCGGCAGGCACGACCGTTACTGTCAATAACGTCAAGGTCGAGGAGCTCGCCGAGACCGAGGGCGACAACCTCATGAAGGATTCCCTCATCGTGTGGGCGCCCGTCCACGAGTGGGCCGACGCTGGTTACGAGACCGAGCTTTCCAACACCGACTCCTCCGCCACCGCGAAGATCAACTCGGTTGCCGCTGACAAGGCTGACTGGAAGCTCAAGCTGTTCGTGGAGACTGGCGCGAAGCTCATGGCGTCAACGAAGTACCGCATCCGCTATAAGCTCCAGGCCGACAAGTCCTTCAACTACAACGTGTTCCTCAACAACGGCGCAGAAGAGAAGGCGGTTGGCGAGTTCTGGAACCTGTCACTCGGTGCCTTTGAGCAGGTAGTGACCGCGGCGAATGATGCCGTGCTCAACATCCAGCTCATGCTAGGCGAGACCGACGCACCGAACAGCGTCACGGTCAGCGACGTCCAGGTGGACAAGGTTGTGGGCTCCGAGGGCTCCTCCGTGGTGGCCCCTATCAACGCGTGGGCGCATGAAGACTACGCGACAAGCCTGAGCAACACCGACTCCTCTGCGAGCATCGCCATCACCAGCGTGCCCGCCTCCGGCCGAGAGCCGTGGAAGGTGAAGCTCTTTGCCGAGACCGGAGCGCAGCTCGAGGCCGGCAAGACCTATCGTGTCAGCGTGGACGTGAAGGCGACCAACCCCATGTCGTATGACCTCTGCTTCAACAACCAGGAGCAGGAGGCCCAGCTGGGCGCCCTGTACGGACAGGAGATGTCCGCCGGCAAGAGTACCGTCACCTACAACGTCACGCCCGAGCAGGACAGCGTGCTCTTCCTGCAGCTCAACCTCGGAAACGCCACCGGCGCCAACACCGTCACCATCAGCGGCGTCAAGGTGGAGGAAGTCAGCTACGCTTCCGCGAAGAACGCCATCGCCGGCTTCCGCTTCGACAGCATGGGCTGCCTCAGCAAGGGTTCCGATGACGGCTACGTCACCTCGCTTGAAAAGTACAACTCGTCTGCCACCTTCCGCATCAAGAAGGCCCCGGCCGAGCGCCATGCATGGAACGCCAAGGTCATCGTTGACACCGGCATCACTCCCAAGGCGGGTCTGGGCTATCGCGTCACCTTCGACGTGAATGCCGCCAAGTCTCAGAACCTCTTCGAGCTGTTCTGCGATGGCAACGAGGAGCTGGCCTACGGCGCCCTGTACGAGCAGTACCTGGCTGCCGGCAACAATACCATCTCCTACACCATCATGCCTGGCGACAGCAAGGGTCCGCTTACGCTGCAGCTGCGCTTTGGCGAGACCAACGACACCAGCGGGAACACCTACACCATCAGCAACTTCACGCTTGAAGAGGTGGAGTTCGTCACCGCCTACAACCCCGAGATCAAGGATGCCTGCGTTAACGATACCCAGGACGGCTACACCGCAACGCTGAAGAAGGCTGCCAACAAGGCATCGGTCCAGCTGGTGAATACCCCCACCACCGTGGAAGATGGTCTGGAGGCCTGGAAGAACAAGCTCTTCGTGTACACCGGCGTCGTCTTCGAGCCCGACCAGAAGTACCGCGTCAGCTTCAACGTCAAGTCGATCGTCCCCGCGCCGTTCGAGGTCTGCTACAACAAGCGCGACGAGGAGAAGGGCCTTGGGGCAATCTTCGGCCTGACCTCGCTTCCGGAGGGCAAGTACGTCGAGTACACGACTTACGCGAAGGAAGGCGCACAGCTTGTGATTCAGCTCTCCCTCGGTAACTGCACGGCGCCCAACACCATCTTCCTGAGCGACGTGAAGGTTGAGAAGGCGGGCACCATCAACTTGGCCTCCGACACCATCTACCACTTCTAATGACACTGCGACGCTCCTAAGGGCGGCTAAAGAACATGGAAAGGAAGGAAATGTCCACCATGCGCAAACTGAGATATCTGCTTTCGCTGTCTTTGGCTCTGTCGCTGCTCCTGACGGCTTGCGGCGGAAGCCCCGCTACGACTCCTGCGGATGGCGCAGACGCAGAGGCAGCCTCTGCTGAGGAAGCCGCCGAGGTTTCGACCGCCGCGGTACTGCCGGACGAGCCATATGAGGCTGTGCCCTACGGCATGCACCCTGCGCCGGAGGGTGCCTATGTGGGCGATGTGATGCCCTTCGTGACTGACGACGGCACGCTCGAGCTCTACTACCTCTATGACACCAGCCACAATGGCCAGGGCTACCATCCCATCTACAAGTACAGCACCAAGAACCTGTACGAGTACGAAGACCACGGCATGATGCTCAACAACGGCCAGGGCTCTGACCCTGACCCGGCACTGGGCACAGGCTCAGTCATGCGGGACAATGACGGCGTCTACCACCTCTTCTATACCGGCCACAACGACACGGGCAATGGCGGCAAGGGCAAAGAGTGCGTCATGCAGGCCACCAGTACCGATCGCGAGAACTGGGTCAAGCAAGGCGAGGCTCTGTTCTTTGCGCCGGACGGCTACAACAAGGATGACTTCCGCGATCCCGAGGTCTTCTGGGTTGAGGAGGAACAGTGCTACTGGCTGCTTATTGCGGCCAACAACGAGGAGCTCAACGGTGTGGTGCTTAAGTACACCTCCACCGACCTCAATAACTGGGAGCTTGCGGGTCCCATCTTCGCGCCTCAGAACGAGTACATGTGCGAGTGCCCTGTCATCTTCCAGATTGGCGACTACTGGTACCTTACCTACAGCTGGGATTGCGTCACCTACTACGCCATGAGCGACTCCATGTACGGTCCGTTCGTGCCGCCGCGCGACAACATCCTCGACGGCAAGGGTCTGACCGAGGCCGCCGGCTTCATCCTGTATGCGGCCAAGCCGGCGCAGTGGAACGGTAAGACCTATCTGTGCGGCTGGATTGGACAGGCGGGCCTGAGCTCTGACTCCGGCATCTACCAGTGGGCCGGCAACGTCATGGTGCACGAGATCGTGCAGAACGCGGACGGCACGCTGGGCGTAAAGGCACCCGAGACCTTCGACGAGCACTTCACCGCTAAGAAGGCCGTTGACATCGCGCCCGTGGTGGGCGATGTCAGCGTCAACGGCAACAGCGTCTCGCTCTCCGCGGAGCCCGGTTCCTACGCCTTGGCAGACATGGGGACCCGCCCCGCCGCGATGACGCTTGAGTGCGACGTCACGCTGGACGAGGACGGCCTTGCCGGCTTTGCCTTTGGTGGTAGCGAGAGCGACCCCAGCTGGACGGGCCTCTGCCTTGACGCTCGTAAGGGTGTGCTGCACTTTGAGGGCTACAACCTCGATCAGCTTGCCACGATGGAGCCTGGCGCCATCACGAGGTTTGACTTCGAGAAGCGTGCCACGCACCACGTGAAGCTCGTCTGCGAGAACGAGATTGTGGTCATGTACATCGACGACCTCAAGGCGCTGAGCTCGCGCATCACGCGCTCCACCAACGGTGCTCATCTGGGCGTCTTTACCGAAAGCTGCGGTGCGACTTTCAGCAATATCGAGATGACGCTGGCCGAGTAACCGCACCCGTACAAATGGGACAGGCACCGTAGTTCGGAAAACCGAACTACGGTGCCTGTCCCATTTGTACGGGTTTTGGTCGGGAGTTACTTCTCTGCCGGCTCCCACTTGCAGCGCACGGGCGACACGATGGCGCCGGTGGCCTTCAACTCCTTCATGGCCTTGTCGACCACCTTGCGGTCAAGGCCGCTCAGCTCGGCGATCTTGCCTGCCGCCAGCGGGGTACCCGCCTCGCGCATCGTCTGCAGTACCAGCTCAGTTGCTTCCATGACGTGCTCCTTTCCTGTGCCGTTATCCGTCGTTACGCCTTACGCGGCGTTGAACTTCTCCTTGGGCTGCTTGCAGCGCGGGCAGCGCCAGTCATCGGGCAGCTCCTCAAATGCTACGCCATCATGCTCGGCGGGGTCATACACATATCCGCAGACGCTGCAGACATACTTGCCCGTGCGCGTCTTGAAGGTAATCTCGCCCACAGGAATGGTCTCGGGCGGGTTGCTCAGGTCAACAACGCGCGGGCCATGATGACGCGCTGTTATCCTTGATGCTTGACGCCCTTGCTCGTCACGAAGACACCTTGCGCGCGCTTCTGCCTTCAGATGACGGCTCACTCGCAAAATGCCTGGCAGAGGGCATCGAGGAATCCTTTGTGCAGGCGGCATTGCGCTTTGGTGAGCATGGCGGCAGCTTTGAGCATCGGCTGCGATGCGCGTATGCGGCATGGGCAATCGTAGGAATGACGGTGCGCTGGATCGCAGAGACGGACCGACCGCTCAACGAGGCTCTGGCTGATTTCGAAGAGCTGCACGCCAGCGTGGTCGAGGCCTCAGCCAACTACCTGCTGGGCAATCAAACAAAGGCCCGGTAGATCGCACGGATTGGCACGTTGGCACAACCGCTTAATGCGACCTAACTCGGGTCTCTAACGTCTCATCCGGCGGAAACTCCGCCCGATGCGACCGAAATAGGGCATGTACGGTCACATCCAGCGGAATCTCCGCCCGATGCGATCGTATTGGGCCCCGTGGTGTCTCCTTGTGCTGCTTAGCGGCCGCCGGCCTTGTCGTAGAGCAGGCGATCCTTGACGGGCTGCGGGTCAATGCCCAGCGCCTCCATGAACTTGAACGCGAAGGGATACGGAGCGCAGGGGCCCTGCGAGGTCACCACGTTGGCGTCCCACACGGCAATCTGGTCAGCCACAAACTGAGCGCTCGTGAGCTTGGCGCCGTAGCCGGTGTAGCCCGTGGCGCGCTTGCCTGCGAGCACACCCGAAGCCTCCAGCACCGTGGTGCCCGAGCACAGGCCGCCGATGAGCTTGCCCGCCTCGTCAAAGGCGCGGAAAGCACCCATGACCTCATCGCTTGCGATGAGCGGGGCAGCCGCGGTGCGGCCACCGGGAACCACGATGGCGTCGTAGTCGGCCACGGCCTCGGCAGAGAACATGCGGTCTGCCTTGATGGTCATGCCCTGCATGGTGCGCACCCACTGGTCCTTGCCGGTGGCAAAGCTGTGGCAGGTGAGGCCAGCGCGCATGAGCAGGTCCATGATCTGCACGGTCTCGCTCTCCTCGCAGCCGTCGGGCATGAGCACGGCGACCTTCTCGGCGTGGAAGGGCTTGGGCGTGACAGCCTCGCCCTCGGGTGCGGGCCAGCGCCCAGCCTCGGTCTCCCACGAGGGTACGCCGCCGGCAACATCAAACGCGTTGTAGTAGATGGTGCGGTTCTTCACGGTCTGGGAGTCTCCGCCCAGGGCATCAACCAGCTCAAAGGCGAAGGCGTAGGCAAACGCGGGACCCTGGCCGCAGATGATGTTGCCGTCGGTCACCACGGCCTCGTCCACCCAGGTGCCGGCGTTCTCAATCTGGCCCTTCACGCCGGGATAGCAGGTAAAACGCTTTCCCTCAAGCAGCCCAGCGCGGCCCAGAGCCTCAGGCGCGGCGCAGATGGCGCACACCCACTTGCCCTCGGTTGCGGCCTTCTGCAGGGCGGCGATGAGCGCCTCATTGTCGCGCATGGCATCAGAGCCGCCATAGCCGCCGGGCAGCACCACCATGTCGTAGGCGTCCAGCGAGCCGTCAAACACAGTGTCGCAACGCATGGTAATGCGATGCGTGCCTGCGACCTCTGCAGCCTCAAGTCCCACCATTTCGCACTCAATCTCTGCGCGGCGCAGCATGTCAACGATGGTGAGCGTCTCGCCCTCTTCGTATCCCGGAGCGACGATAACGGCAACCTTTACCATGGTGTACCTCCTTGTTGTTGGTCGTTGAGGCCATAATACGGGCACCTTGGCGGCCATAGAAGACGTTTCCGTATTTTGGAAATGCCACCAGGTCGTATTCTGTTGCCAATACACTCTCTACAGGGAAGCCTCGGGGAAGGTGGGGAGTCATGAAGATTGGTGGAAAGTATCTAGTGGTAGTGGCCTGCATGTGCGGGCTCTCGATGGCGACGGTCGGCTTGCTGACCAACGTGGCGGGGCTCTTCTTCACGCCCATGGCCGACGACTTTGGTGTGATGCGCGGCTCGGCCAGTCTCACCCTCACCATCGCCAACACCTGCGTAGCAATTGGCGGCCTTGCCACCAACAAGATTTCGAAGAGGGTGCCGCTACGCCTGATGCTGTTGGTCACCACCGCCATAATGGCTGGCTCCACGTTTCTGATGTCCGTTGCCCCCAACATGGCCTTCGAGTACGTGCTCTCGGCCACGCGCGGTCTCGCGGGCGGCGTTATGGGCTTTGTGCTGCTCACCAGCGTGCTCAACAAGTGGTTTGTGGCGCAGCTGGGCTTGGTGACCAGCATCGCCATGGGCTTCAGCGGTCTTGCGGGCGCCCTCTTTACCCCCATTATCCAGCCCGTTATTGACGGAGCGGGTTGGCGTGCGGGCATGGTGCTCATCGCCGCGCTGCAGGTGGCTCTCTGCGTGCCAGCCGTGTTGTTTGTCCCAGCGGTTGACCCCACCGAGGTGGGCGTGCGCCCCTTCGGCCTGGTGGGCAAGCGCGAGAACATCTCAGCGCATCACGGCGAGGACAAGCCGGTGAAGGTTGACCAGCTCCTCTTTGCGGGGGCCGTGTGCTACGCCGTGCTTGCCGCTGCTGCAACGGCTATGCCGCAGCACTTCCCCGGATACGCCGAGGAGGTGGGCCTGGCCGCAACCGGCGCCGCCATGATCTCTGCCTGCATGGTTGCCAACACCGTGGGCAAGATCGTCATGGGCTGGATGATCGACCGCATCGGCGCCCTCAGGTCCATCACGGTATTCACGGTGCTGGTAAGTGCCGCCATCGTCCTGCTGCTGGTGCTGCGGGTACCCGCCGTCTTTATCGTCGGTTCCTTCTTCTTCGGCCTGTGCTATGCCCGTGCCACCGTGGGCCTCACCATGATGTGCCGCGAGGTCTTCGGCAACCGCGGCTCGGGCATCGTCTATCCAGTGGCCGCCCTCGGCACCAGCATCTCAAATGCCATCTTCTCCGCGGCGCTTGGCTATGCGTATGACCTTACCGGCACCTATACCATCTCGCTCATCGCGCTGTTCGTGCTGTTGGTTGGCTCGGTCGTGCTCACGTTCTGGTGTTACCGTCGAGCCGTCATGGGAACGGGCCACGCGGAGTAGCCTCCCATGGATACCGAAGGCGAGCGTCTGGTGCAAGCAGTCATGGACGTCGACTTGGCGGACCCGGCTTCCCGGACCCGCGCCCGCCGTATGGCAGAAAGCCTGACTGCCGGCCAGGTCACCGAGGCGAAGAGCCGCATGCTGGCCCGGCGGTTTCGCGCACTGGTCGAGGCCGATGCCGGCAGCAAGCAGATTGCCGAAGACCTTGAGCGGCTTGCCTCTCGGATGCGCCAACTCGATCCACAGTACGCGGGTGGAGGGATCTTGCGTAGGCTTTTCCCACGCAAGGAACGCACCGCAGAGCAGTTTGTGGCGGCGCGCGAAGACCTGAAGGCTATCGTGAGCTCGCTCACACGCTCTTCGGCAGTGCTTCGGCAGAACAGCGTGGCTCTCGAGGGCTTCGAAGCCGATGCGGTCGAGGAGGCGCGGCACGTGGCTGCCGGCCTAACGCGAGTACATGACCTCACGTCGGCGCTCTCCGCGCACGTAGATGCAACGCGGTCTGCCGCAGGAGAAGCGGACGTCGCGCAATTCGTTGAGCGCGAGATTCTCGTCCCGCTGCAGGAACACCACCAGCATCTGCTGAGCTTGCGAGCTGTCAATCAGCAAATGCTGTTTTCGCTTTCGGTGCTGCGCGAGAACAACGAGGCGCTTATCCACAACATCCAGCAGATCACAAGGGCAACCAAGGCGATTCTGGCAGCCACCAGCCTCAGGACGACGCCCGATGGCCCCGCCTCGGACGACGCGGCGCTGAACGACTCGCTCGGCGAGCTCTCTCGTGCGCTTGACGCGCACGCGGCGTGGCGAAAGGAGAGCCAGGCCAAGAGGTCTGAGGCCCTTCGCGATCTGCAAGACCTGTCAGGTGAGACGTTTGAAACACGCGTCTAGGCCGTGGCTCGGACGGGTACTATTTCCTTGACGTATCTCTGACGAGTGGGAGTGTCCAATGACGTGGGCGCCGATCGTGGTGATTATGATCTTGATGATGGTGAGCTGGGTTGTTCTGCCTGCCACGCTCATCGCGTTTGGGGTTCGGTTTGTGCGCCGCCGGTTCCTGGGGCAGGGAACGACACGCAAAACGCCCCTGCTTCCTGGTGCCACGCGGAAGGGCTGCCCCGTGCAGGAGCGAGACGCCCTCATAAAGATGGAGCGCAGGCTGGTTGCCGCCCGCACGAGCTGCACCGAGGCGCTTGACAACAGGCTGACGAGCGAGCTGGCCCGAGCGCGTGTCGAGCCTCCGCTCGAGGAGGCGTTTGAGCAGATCCGCGACGAGATAGAGTCCATCTATGCGTTCTGCGAGCGCAACGACCTGGTGGGGACGCTCAAGAAGGCAAACTCCTCCACCACGGCGAAGGACATCTATCTGCAGGCCTACCAGCGCGATCTTGCAAAGGTTCAGGATGCCATCCAAAAGACGGAGGAGTGCCTGACGGCGTACGAGCGCACGGTGGCTACGCTTGAGGTTTCTTCTGTTGAGTCCGATATCGGCTCGGACTATGACATCGCCATCGAGATGCTGGACGACCTGCGCGACGAGCT
>DJXA01000044.1:20464-23875 GCA_002449555.1 Atopobiaceae bacterium UBA7016
ATGGTCATGCCCATCAGCTTGTCGCCCACCTTGGCAAGTACGCGGTGGATGCCTTTGATGGACGGGTCACGCATGTCGTTGTAGCCCAGCATGTAGGGTCGCTGCGAGATGGTGAGGCTGGGTGACCACGCACGCAGCTCGTCGATGCTTTGGACGCTGAAGAGCTCCGTATAGTCACCCATATCGAAGTTCCTCAGGATGGTCTTCATCATCATCTTCTGGCCAAAGCGGTTGATGGCGTCGAAGACAAGCTTGCCGCCAGGGAAGCGCTCGGCCGCGTCGAGGGCAAGCGCGCGAACGTTTGCCGTGGTCAGGTAGTGGAACACGCCCGCCGCAAACATGACCACGCCGTGCGTCTCGTCTACTTCGTCCATCCAGCGGTGGTCGGACAGGTCGCACGCGATGTTGTGCTCGCCGGGCTGGACGCCCATAAGCTCGTTGCGCGCAGCGATGATGTCGGGCATGTCGATGTTGTAGATGGGCGAGCTGGTGCCCTGAGCGCAGGTAAAGCCCGTGTTGTCCAGGCCGCAACCAAGGTTGACGATGGCCGCGTCGGGGTGCGTGGCCAGGTAGTCGTTGACCTCCCACGCCATGTCGAGCTGTCGCATGGCGCCCTCGAGCGCGCCAAACTGATAGGCTGTCGACTTCGCCTTCTTGTCCAGGCTTGAGAAGTCGTAGTCAAGCCTGGCGCACAGCTCGGGCGCCGCGGGGTCATAGAACACGTTGGGGAAGAGGTCTACGCACATCTTGCGGGCGTACAGGGGGATGATGAGCGTCTCTTGAACCGAGCCGTGCTCGATCTTGATCTTGTCTTGCATATCCCGTGCCTTTCGCTCTAAAAAAGTTAGTGAATAATAACTTTTACCACAGCTTTGGCGCTTGATGAGTGAACCTTTTGAGCCGCTTACGCCTTGGCATGCCCGCGTTGACAGCCTTGCACGTAAGGCCGCATATAATCTGCAGGTAGAAGCATGTGTTTGGGTGAGCATCAGCTGCGGGGGACGGTATGGGCGAGGCAACGTTAGGGGCGCGGGAGGCAATCCTTCATGCCTTCTGGACGTTGTACCGGCAAAAGCCGCTCGACCAGATCTTGGTGACCGAAGTCGCACGCTTGGCACGGGTGCATAGAAGCACGTTCTATCGGCATTTTGATGACTTGCGCGGCGCCCTTGACGCGCTTGAGGACCAAACCGTGGCGCATATTGCGGATGAGTTTGGCCAAGCGTTTGCGCTGGACGGCTCCATCAACGCGGCATCTGTGGCGGATACGCTGCGCGCGGTGGTGGAGCAGTATGCGGAGCATGCGTACTTCTTCCGGCTGCGGGGAGAAGCCCGCTTCGAGGAGCAGGTCATTGAGAATGCGGGCCCGTTTATCAGGGGTTTGTTTGACAAGGACATCAGCGACGAGGTGGCGAGCTACCTCGTTCGCGTAGCGCTCTCCACCTTCCTGACCAGCATGGCGTACGCATACGGGCTCAGCCTATCCGAGGCGCCTGAGGCTCCGTACCAGTCAACCATGCGCATCTTCATGGGCGACATCGTGCCCAACGCAATCTAGCGGCCCTCTATAAGCAAGGAGCTAATCATGGCAGAGCTGAAAAGCCAGGCTGTTCGCAAGCTGGCGCCCGAGGCCGACCCGCTGCGCATGGGAATGGGGTGGACCGTCCCAGAGCTCTCGCTGCCGCAGGTGATGGTCGCCTCGTCGTTTGGCGACAGCCATCCCGGGTCTGCGCATCTTGACCAGCTGGTGGCGGAGGCCTGCGAGGGTGTGCGCGAGGCGCACGGACGCCCGGCGCGCTACTTTGCCACCGACATGTGCGACGGCATCGCCCAGGGCCACGACGGCATCAATTATTCGCTGCCGCATCGCGACGCTATGGTCAACCTTATCGAGGCACAGGCCTGTGCGAGCGGCTTTGACGGCGGCATCTTTGTGGCAAGCTGCGACAAGTCCATGCCGGCCATGCTCATGAGCATCGGCCGCCTCAAGGACATGAGCGCCATTGTGGTTGCCGGCGGCGTCATGGAGGCACAGCTGCTGCCGCCGCGCTACGTGGTGGACGACCACGCCTGCGCCATCAACGAGCTCCTTACCCTTGAGCAGATCGGTAAGTTTGCGGCGTGGGAGCAGACGGGCGTTATCCCCACAGAGCAGCTTGACTACTACAAGCAGCACGCTTGCCCCAGCTGCGGTGCCTGCTCGTTTATGGGAACGGCGTCCACCATGCAGATCATGGCCGAGGCGCTGGGCCTGGCGCTGCCGGGAAGCACGCTAATGCCCTCCACCTCGCAGGAGCTGCGCCAGTCTGCGCGTGAGGCGGGGCGCCAGCTGATGTGGCTCATCGAGCACAGCATCACGGCAGCAGACATCGTTGACCAGCGAAGCCTTGAGAACGCCATTATGGTGCACGCGGCCATCTCGGGCTCTACCAACGCGACGATGCACATCCCCGCCATCGCGCACGAGTTTGGCTTCGAGATGTCGGCCGAGATCTTCGATCGCATGCACCGCGGGGCCCGCTACCTGCTGAACATTCGCCCGGCGGGCGACTGGCCTGCCCAGTGGTTCTACTATGCGGGCGGTGTGCCGCGCGTGATGGAAGAGATCAAGGCCGAGCTGCATCTGGACGTTATGACTGTCACGGGCAAAACCTTGGGCGACAACCTTGAGGAGCTGCGCACCTCTGGTTTCTACGAGCACTGCGACGAGCTACTGGCCAAACATGCCGAGCAGCTGGGCCGTCCCGTCTCGCGCACCGACATCATCCACACCGCGGCTGATGCCAAGGGAACGGATGGCAGCATCGCCATCTTGAAGGGCAACATTGCTCCCGAGGGCTGCGTCATCAAGCACACGGCGTGCCCCAAGAACATGTTCAAGGTGACGCTGACGGCCAAGCCGTACGACTCTGAGGAGGAGTGCATCGCCGCCGTGCTGGGCGGCCAGGTCAAGCCTGGTGACGCGGTGTTCATTCGCTACGAAGGACCCAAGGGGTCGGGCATGCCCGAGATGTTCTATACAGGTGAGGCCATCTGCGCCGACCCCGAGCTGGCGTCATCGGTGGCGCTCATCACGGACGGCCGCTTCTCGGGTGCGTCGCGCGGGCCGGTGATTGGCCACGTCTGCCCTGAGGCTGCGGCCGGTGGCCCCATCGCCCTGGTGGAGGAGGGTGACCTCATCGAGATTGACGTGGCGGCCCGCAAACTCGAGATGGTGGGCGTGCAGGGGAAGCGCCTTACGCCTGAGGAGGTCGACGCAGTGCTCGCCGAGCGCCGGGCCCATTGGAAGGGCTTTGAAAGCAAGTACGCTCACGGCCTGCTGAAGCTGTATGCCCAGCACGCCGTGAGCGCTATGCGTGGTGCGTATATGGACTAGCGGGACCAGAAGGTCCGACCCTTTGGTCCCGCGGG
>DJXA01000178.1:0-5460 GCA_002449555.1 Atopobiaceae bacterium UBA7016
TGATTGTCCCGCCTGCGTGGGTTGCTGTTGTTATACTGGACAATCGTGTGTCAATTGGTGGTGAGGAGCGCGCGTGGCAAAGGCTGCGTTGGACATAGAGGCGCTGCGCAACGGCGCGACGCCGACGCGCAGGCAGATGGCCTGGACGGTGCTCGTCATGAGCCTGCCCGCCATCCTGGCCGAGCTCTCCACCACGCTCATGCAGTACATTGACGCTTCTATGGTGGGAAGCCTTGGCGCGCACGCCACCGCGTCGATCGGCATCGTGGAGTCCACCATCTGGCTGCTCGACGGCCTGGCAGGCTGCGTGGCGGCTGGCTTTACCGTGCAGGTAGCGCAGCTGGTTGGCGCTGGTCGCGACGAGGATGCGCGCAACGTGTTCAGGCAGGGTCTGGTGGTGTCGCTCCTCTTTGGCGCGGCGCTTGCGTTGGGCGGGGTGCTCGTGTCCAGCAGCCTGCCCGTCTGGCTGGGTGCCGATCCCGCGCTTTACGTTGATGCATCGCACTACTTCCGCATCTGCTCGTGCGCAATCATACCGGTGGCCCTGGCGCGCCTAGGCACGGGCATGCTGCAGTGCAGCGGCGATATGCGCACGCCGTCGGTGCTCAACGTGCTGTGTTGCGTGCTGGACGTGTGCTTCAACTCGTTGCTCATCCGCTCGGGATGGGACCTGACCTTGGGCTCGTTTACGCTATCGGTTCCCGGCCTGGGTCTGGGAACGCCTGGCGCAGCGTTGGGAACATTGCTTGCCCAGGCGGTGACGGCGGCACTGCTTCTGTGGTTTGCGATGACGAGGTCAGAGCGGCTGGCGCTGCGTGAGCGTGGCACGTGGGTTCCGCAGGTCAAGACCATGCGGCCCGCGTGGACGGTCTCGTGGCCCATGCTGCTGGAGCGCGTCGTGACCAGCTCTGCCTACGTGGCGTGCACGGCCATCGTGGCGCCGCTCGGCGTGGCAGCGGTGGCAGCCAACTCGCTGGCCATCACGGCCGAGGCGGTCTGCTACATGCCGGGCTATGGCATCGAGGTTGCGGCCACTACCATTGTGGGTCAGGCCGTGGGTGCCAAGCGGCGCGATCTGGCGCGCTCGTTTGCGCGGCTCTCCACGGTGTTGGGCATGCTCGTCATGACGGCGTCCGGCGCGTTGATGTTTGCCTTCGCGCCGCACATCATGGCCATGCTGACACCGGACGCCACGGTTCGCGCGCTGGGAGCGCAGGTCCTGCGTATCGAGGCCTTCGCCGAGCCGCTCTTTGCTGCCTCCATGGTGGTTGCCGGCGCCCTGCGTGGTGCGGGCGACACGCTCATCCCCAGCGTCTTTTGTCTGGCGTCCATGTGGGGCGTGCGCATCCCGCTGATGGCGCTGGCCGCGCCGCGCTGGGGCCTGGTGGGCGTATGGTGTGCGATGGCGTTTGAGCTCTGCGTGCGCGGTGCGCTCTTCCTGGTACGGCTCCTGCGCGACCGCTGGCTTGACCACGCGCTGTGGGAGTAGCTCCGCAGAAGCGAATGTTGACATGGCTGACCGTTTTCCGGTCAACAACAACAGGGGGACGGTGCGGGCCGTCCCCCTGCTGTTATTGACCGGAAACCGGCCAGCCATGTCAACATTCGCATAAGGGTGAGAGCATGCAGGCGAGGATGACCTCAAGGCCCTCCGCCAGGCTTTTCTTCTCAATCCACTCGTCGCGCGTGTGCAGAAGCGCGCCCGTGACGGCACCGATGGTGTTCGCGGGGATGCCGAGCGAAAGCGGGATGTTGGCGTCCGTCGAAGCGGGTGACTGGTCAGGTTCGCGTCTGGTAATGCTGCGAATGACGTCCAGGTGGCGCTCGGTGAGGCGCTGGAGGCCATCGTCCTCGAAGGGTGCGCTACCAGGACGAATGCCGATGGTCTCCACGGCGATCTCCACGCCGTCATGCCGGTGCGCTTCGACGATGCCGTCCAGAACCGTGCGCATCTGGGCAAGCGCCTGCTCAGAGGTGGAGCGATACTCATAGAGCACCGAGGCCTCGGCAGCGATGGAGTTGACGGTGGTGCCGCCCTCGATGCGGCCCACGTTGTAGGTGATGGTCTCGTCGGGAAGCGTGACGTGGTAGAGGTCGTCCACCAGCGTGCACAGCTCCGCGATAGCGTTGGGCCTGCCAAAGTCGTGGTAGGAGTGGCCGCCCTGTGTCCGCACCGTGATGCGGAAGCGATGCGAGCCCACGGCGGTCGAGATGCATTGGGGCAGGTAGAGGTCAAACGAGGTGAACTCCCTGATGCGCTGGCCGTACGTTTGGAAGATGGCGCGGGTACCGTCGAGGTTTCCGAGGCCCTCCTCGCAGGAGTTGGCTACAACCAGCACGCCCGAGCCCTGCGGCAGTGCCTCGGGATGGGCGAGCAGCCACTTGGTTGCCATGAGCAGGCCCACGAGGTTTGCCGTGTCGTCGCCGACGCCCGGGGCAAAGAGCCGCTCGTCGTCCTCCGTAAGGGGAAGCTTGTCCGTGTCATCGAACACCACATCGGTATGGGCGGCGAAGGCGAGAAGCGCGGGCGCGTCAGGGTCCCCAAGAAGACAGGTGACGTTCTTCGCCCCGTCTACCTGCACGTTATTCGCGCCGTGGTCACGGAGCCAGGCTGCCACGAAGGCCGCCCTGCGGTCTTCGTGGTGCGATGGCGCCGGAATGCGGGCAAGCGTACGCAAGAGTTCGAGCTCTTCCTCGTAGCTCTCGAGCGCATAGTCATGCACAAGGTGCCTCAACGCGTCGTCCACCGGGGTCTCCTCACGCCTTCGCAAACGGTTGGTCGCTGGGTATTGTACGCCCGTTCGCCGAGGTACGAGGCCTGACTGACGGCTTTGCAAACGCCGCGTCGTACGATGGGAGCATCGCCTTGAGGATGGGAGAACGCCATGTCAGAGCACCTGATTACCGGTTCCGGTCCGCTTCTCGATGAGGAAGGGCGCCTGCGCGAGCCTGGCTATGCGCTGAGGCCGCCGTTTGACTACGCCCATGACCAGATTGCTGCGCCTGCGTGGCGCATCAAGGATTGGGATTACTACCTTGTGCAGGACGCCCACTACGCCGTGGCGCTCACGTTCTCTGACCTGGGCTACATTGGCCTGATCTCGGCCGCGGTGCTCGACTTGGACGCGCCGGCACACCAGACCACGAGCGAGCTCGTGCTGTTCCCCATGGGGCGGATGGGCCTGCCCGCCAGCTCTGAGGTGGGGGACATCGACTGGCAGAACAAGCGCTGCAGCGTGAAGTTTGCGCATGTGGAAGGCGGGCGCCGGCTGAGCTTTGCCATGCAGCGCTTCGTGGACGACAAAGACCTCGAGGTGGAGCTTCTGCTAAGCGAGGAGCCACGTGACTCCATGGTGATCGTGACGCCGTGGAAAGAGAACGAGCGCGCCTTCTACTACAACCGCAAGATCATTGGCATGCAGGCGCGTGGCGGCTTTCGGGTGGGAGAGCTCTTCCACGAGTTTGACGGTGCCGAGGCGGTGGGCCTGCTTGACTGGGGCCGCGGCGTCTGGACGTACGACAACACGTGGTACTGGAGCGCCGCGATGGGCTGGCAGGCGGGCCGCGTGATTGGCTTCAATCTGGGCTACGGCTTTGGCGACACCTCTGCTGCCAGCGAAAACATCATGTTCGTGGACGGCGTGGGCCACAAGCTGGGCCGCGTGGCCTTCGACATCCCCGCGCATGAGGACGGCTCGTTTGACTACCTCAAGCCGTGGCACATCCTGGACGATGAGGGGAGGCTTGACCTCGCGTTTACGCCCTCGCTCGACCGCTGCGACCTCATTGACGTGCTGAATATGGTGGTGAGCGACCAGCATCAGGTGTTCGGCACCTTTGACGGCTCGGTGGTGTTGGACGACGGCAAGATTCTGGCGATTGACGGGCTGCGCGGCTTTGCCGAGCACGTGCACAACAAGTACTGAGGCCTTAGCGGTCGGAGCTGTCGAGCGCCTCTGCGAGCGAGAATGAACCGCTGGTAGCGAAGACCACGTTGTTGTCAGGCAGCCGTGGCTCGTCGGCGCCGAGGGAAATGGTCTTCACCTGAGAGAAGACACGCCCCAGTGCCGCTTCCACCGTGCGAAGCGGCTTGGCGTGCCAGCCGGTGCGCGCTGACACCACGTTGGCCACGTAGATGCCGTCGGTTGCGAGGGCACGCTTGACGAGGGCGAGCCCCGCTTCGCTCATGAGGGCTGCCGTGGGCTTCTTGGCGGCGAAGAGGTCGTTGGCAATGAGGTCGTACTGACGGCCTTGGGCCACGGCATCCTCGAGAAACGCGACGGCGTCGCCGCATGTGATGTGGATACGCGCCTGCTCTTGGTCCGTCAGACGATCGAAGAAGAACCACTCCTTGGCGAGGCTGATGACCTGCGGGTCAATCTCAACGACGTCAACCTCGACGTCTGCAAGGTGCGTGACCAGGTGCTTGGGGTAGGCAAGTGCGCCGCCGCCCAGCATCAGCGCCCGCGTGATGTCCACGGGGGCACGAAACGCCTGGTCAAAGGTGCGGTGATACGGAAACGCGAGATCGGTGGGGCCGTAGTCCGCATAGGCCGCGGACTGCCACGTGCCGTTGACGTCCATCACGCGCAGAACGCGGCCGTCATCGGCTTCCACGTCGTAGACCTTGGTGCGGCCAAACATGGTCTTGACGTTGACGAGGTCCGCATCGTCCGTTCCTCGCAGTTTGTCGAACAAGTTCACCGGCGCTCTCCTCAATAGGCGATACCCAGTTATCATATAAGGTGTGGTTAAAAGAGAGAAGGGGGAGGAAATGGTCGAAGGCGTCATCTTTGATATGGACGGGTTGATGTTTGACACGGAGCCGCTGTGGACCGACGCGTGGCCCATCGTGCTTCCGGAGTTTGGCTATCCCGAGGTTCCGGCCGAGCTGCCGGACGCGTGCCGTGGCTCTGCGGGCGAGGTCACATACCGCATCATTCGCTCCTTCTTGGGCGAGGATGCTCCTGCGCCTGCCATGTGGGTGCGCATGAAGGAAGAAGTGCACAAGATGCTGGAGAAGGGCGTGGTGAAGAAGCCTGGCTTGGACGAGCTTCTGGCCTTCCTTGCCGAGAACAACATCCCCATGGCGATTGCCTCCTCGAGTCCACATGACATCATTGAGATGGACCTGAACAATGCCGGCGTGCGTGGCTACTTCACGTTCATCGTCTCGGGCGAGGACGTCGACCGTCCCAAGCCTGACCCGCAGGTGTTCCAGGTGTCTGCCGAGCGCATGGGTACTGATCCTGCGAAGTCGCTCGTGCTTGAGGACAGCCTGAACGGTGTGCGTGCTGGTGCCGCGGGCGGCTTCATCACGGTGATGGTCCCCGACATGATTGCGCCGACGGACGAGATCAAGCAGCTTTACACGCGCGAGTGCAGGGACCTGTTTGAGGTGCGCGACCTGCTTGCGGCTGGAGAGCTGGGCTAACGCGTTAGTTGCGAATGTTGACATAG
>DJXA01000178.1:5621-11253 GCA_002449555.1 Atopobiaceae bacterium UBA7016
CTATGTCAACATTCGCAACTAACGCAACTTACGCGTAGTACAGGATTTTGTTGTACGTGGGCACGGGCCACCACTCGTCACCGACGACCGGCTCGAGAGTGTCAACCGCCTCGCGCAGGGAGTTCATGACAGGGATGACCTCGTCGCGATAGTAGTTGTCCAGCTCGCCCGGATCCTCGAAGGTACGTGCGTTGTCATTTACCTTCTCAAGCTCGTCGGCGAGGCCCCAGATGGCGTCGATGCCCTTGGCGAGCGTGGTGATGAGGGCCTTCTCGGTGGGGGAGGACACGCCCAGGTCTGCACGTGCGGCAACCGAGGTGGCAAGGTCTCCCGCATACGACGAGATGGCGGGTACGTAGAGCCTGCGTGCCATGTCAACCATGCAGCGCGCCTCGATGTTGAGGAGCTTTGCGTACTGCTCGGCTTTGGCCACGTAGCGGGCGTGCATCTCGGTCTCGCTGAGGACGCCGTACTTCTCGAAGAGCGCGATGTTGTCGGCATCGAGCAGCGACACAAGCGCCTCGGGCGTGGTGCGCAAGTTGGGGAGGCCGCGCCTGATGGCCTCTTCTTCCTGCCATTCGGTGGAGTAGCCGTTGCCGTTGAATATGACGCGCTGGTGGTCGCGGAAGGTGTGGCGCACGAAGCGCATGGCCACGGTGGTGAAGTCCTCGTCAGAGCGGTCGGCCACGTAGTCCACGAAGCGCTCGCACTGCTCCGCCACGGCCGTGTTGAGCACCACGTTGGGGTCAGCCAGGTTCTGGCGACTGCCAGGCATGCGGAACTCGAACTTGTTGCCCGTGAAGGCGAAGGGCGAGGTGCGGTTGCGGTCGGTGTTGTCACGCAGCACGGCAGGCAGCTGCGGGACGCCCAGATCCATGAGCTCACGCTCGGACGCCTCGGCATGCTCTTTGTTGATGAGCGCCTCCACGACAGGGGAGAGCGCGTCACCCAAGAAGACGGAGACGATTGCGGGAGGCGCCTCGTTGGCGCCGAGGCGGTGGTCATTGCCGGCAGAGGCGACGGACATGCGCAGAAGGTCTGCGTGCTCGTCGACGGCGGCAACCAGGCAGGCAAGGAAGACCAGGAACTGGAGGTTGTCTTCGGGGTGAGGGCCAGGCTCGAGCAGGTTCTTGCCGTCTGCGGAGAGCGACCAGTTGTCGTGCTTGCCCGAGCCGTTCACGTACTCAAACGGCTTCTCGTGCTGCAGGCACACCAGTCCATGATGCGAAGCAAGAAGCTTCATCTTCTCCATGGTGAGCAGGTTGTTGTCGATGGCAACCGAGCCATGCTCAAAGATGGGGGCGAGCTCGTGCTGGCACGGGGCAACCTCGTTGTGCTTGGTCTTCGCGGGAACGCCGAGCTTCCACAGCTCGTCGTCGAGCTCCTTCATGAACTCGTTGACGGTGGGACGGATGGCGCCGAAGTAGTGCTCCTCAAGCTCCTGGCCCTTGATGGGCGGGCAGCCAAAGAGGGTGCGGCCGGTCAGGCGCAGGTCGGGGCGGGCGAGGTAGTCCTCCTCCTTGATGAGGAAATACTCCTGCTCGGGGCCGATGGTGGTGATGACGCGGCGCGGCGTGCGGCCAAAGAGGTTGAGCACGCGCTTGGCCTGTTCTTCAAGAGCCACCTGCGAGCGCAGAAGCGGCGTCTTCTTGTCGAGCGCCTCGCCCGTGTAGGAGATGAACGCAGTGGGGATGCAGAGCACCTCGTCCTTGATGAAGGCCGGGCTGATGGGGTCCCACACCGTGTAGCCGCGGGCCTCGAAGGTGGCGCGTAGGCCGCCATTGGGGAAGCTTGAGGCATCGGGCTCACCCTGCACCAGCTCCTTGCCAGAGAAGGCCATGAGGATGGAGTCGTTGCCGTTGAGCGTCAAGAAGCTGTCGTGCTTCTCGGAGGTGATGCCCGTCAGCGGCTGGAACCAGTGCGTGAAGTGCGTGGCACCCTTCTCGAGTGCCCACTCCTTCATGGCATGGGCGACCTCGTTCGCGATGTCGAGGTCAAGCGGCTCGCCGTATTCGATGACGCGGCGCAGCTTCTTGTACGTGGGCCTGGAGAGGCGCTCCTGCATATCGGCATCGTCGAAGAGAAGCTCTCCCCACTCGGCGCTGACCTTGTCTTTTGCCATGGCGTCCCACTTTCTGGTACGGGTGCGGTTACGCTAGGTTGGCTTTGAACTAAACGGTATCAAAGACCCGTGTGCTCAGACACGTAGCCAAGGGTATCTGCAGAATGTTTCCCCCAAATGAAGGCGGCGCAGAGTACACGTTGACTCTGCGTTTCGTTACGACGCAAGCTCGAGGGAGTCATCATCAAAGCGCTGCGACTCGCTGATGATGTAGGGCAGGTCCATGAGGTCGAGGAACTCTCGCTCGGACCAACCGCAATACTCCCAACGGGGCAGTTCACTGAACAGATCGCAGATAAGCTTGGTGAGAACGGGCGCCGAGTTGGTTCCCTCGCCAGTAGAACCTGCTTCCCACTGAGTTTGGCCAGTAAGGTTGGCATCGCGTTATGTAGGTGACGCCATCTGACTCGATGGTGCGGTACTCAGATTGGAAGTGATCAGCCGTGAGAAGGCGTACGGCGTTATCGAACTGTTCTTTGAGTGGGGCGCTAGGCTACGGCGTGCGTGGGGCAACGGTGCGTGCACCCTCAAATCTGAGTGCGGTATGATGAGAGGTCAAAAGCTCGTGCCCGTTGCCGGAAAGAAGGAAACAGAGAATGGCGGAAGAGAAGCAGTCCCGCGTCATTGCGGTCATTGACGGTAACTCCCTGATGCACCGCGCCTTCCACGCGGTGCCGCCCACCATGAACGCGCCTGATGGAACGCCCACCAACGCCGTGTTCGGGTTCCTTTCCATGTTCCTCAAGCTGGTGGACTCGTTTGCGCCTGACGGCGTCATCTGCGCCTTTGACAAGGGCAAGCCCAAGGTGCGCATGGAGAAGCTTCCGCAGTACAAGGCGCAGCGACCGCCCATGGATCCGCTCCTGCGCGAGCAGTTCCCCCGCGTCAAGCAGCTCATGCGCGCGCTTGACGTGCCCGTCGTTGAGGTCGAGGGTTGGGAAGGTGACGACATCCTGGGAACCCTTGCACGTCGCGGCGAGGCTGAGGGCTACGACATGTACCTCTTCACCGGTGACAGAGACATGTACCAGCTTGCCACCGACCACGTGCGCATCGTCTCAACCAAGCGCGGCGTCTCTGACGTGGTCATCATGACGCCCGAGAGCGTCGATGACCTGTACCACGGCATCACGCCCGAGCTGGTGCCAGACTTCTATGGCCTGAAGGGCGACACCTCTGACAACATCCCTGGCGTGCCGGGCATCGGCCCCAAGAAGGCCGCGGCGCTCATCGTCCAGTACGGCAACCTTGACGAGGTCATCGCCCATGCGGACGAGGTCAAGGGCAAGATGGGAGAAAACCTGCGCGCTCACATCGATGACGCGCTGCTCAGCCGCGAGATTGCCACCATTCGCACCGACGCTCCCATCGAGCTTGACCTTGCCGACGCGAAGTTCCCCACCTTTGACGTGGAGACGGCACGTACCGAGCTTGCGGAGTTGGGCATTACCTCGATGGCGAAGCGCGTGCTCGAGCTGGCAGGCGGCGTTACTGCGACGCCGGCGTCGAAGCAGCTCGCCGTTGCTGAGGTGCTGAGTGGCGAGGATGCTCAGGCGGTGCTGAAGGCCGCCATCTCTGACGGCTCATGGGTTGCCGTAACCATAGATGACGACCGCCCGGCTGACGCCCTGTTTGGCCTGGGCCATACGCTCTGGGCCGCGGTGGAAGGCGCGCTTCTTCGACTGGATGACGATGCCGCTGACCAGGCAATCGTTTCGCTCGTGCATGACGGCAAGCTCGTCTCTGACGACGTCAAGGCAATTCTTCGTGTCGTTTGCCCGCAAGACTCGTCGGTGCCCGCGCTGGTGCAGGCTGCCGAGGTCGATCCCATCCGCATCTTCGATACCTCTATCGCGGATTACCTGCTTGAGTCCGACCGTTCCTCCTATGAGGTCACGGCGCTTGTGGAGCAGTATCTGCAGCTGACGGTTCCCGAGCCGACGGATGCCATCCCTCGTCGCGCCATGGATGCGCTGTGCGTCCAGGCGTTGTATTCGCCGCTGGTCAAGGCCCTGAAGGAAGACGGGTCGCTTGAGCTGCTCGAGCAGGTTGAGCTGCCGCTTCTGCCCGTGCTGGTAGGCATGGAGCGCGCGGGCCTTCACGCTGACAAGGCCATCTTTGCCGAGCAGTCCGCCGAGCTTGGCGCAGAGATCTCGGGCATGGTGGACAACATCTATGCCCAGGCGGGGGAGAAGTTCAACGTCGACTCTCCTATGCAGCTCTCGCACGTGCTCTTTGACGTGCTGGGGCTTCCCACGTTTGGTCTGAAGAAGACCCAACGTGGCTACTACTCAACCAACGCCAAGGTGCTTGAGGACCTTAGCAACCGCTACCAGATCGTGGCTGATGTGCTCGAGTATCGCGAGCGCGCCAAGATCAAGAGCACCTACCTTGACGCGCTGCCGGCGCTGATCGCGGGCGACGGGCGTATTCATACGAGCCTGAACCAGACGGTGGCGGCAACGGGTCGTCTTTCCAGCTCTGACCCCAACCTGCAGAACATCCCTACGCGTTCGCAGCTGGGGCATCGCGTGCGCACCGCCTTTACCGTGCCCGAGGGCAACGTCTTTTTGGCGTGCGACTACTCGCAGATCGAGCTTCGCCTGCTCGCACACCTCTCGGCCGACGACGGCCTGGTGGCTGCGTTCAACGAGGGTGCAGACTTCCATGCCGCCACGGCGGCGCGCGTCTTTGGCGTGCCGGTGTCTGAGGTTACGCCGCAGCTGCGCAGCCGCGCCAAGGCGGTCAACTTTGGCATCGTGTATGGCCAGCAGGCATACGGCCTGGCAACTTCGCTCAAGATTGGCCGTGGCGAGGCCCAGGCCATGATCGATCGCTACTTTGAGGCTTATCCGGGCGTCAAGGCGTTCCTTGACGGGCAGGTAGCCTTTGCCCACAAGCACGGCTGGGTTGCCACCATGTACGGACGCAAGCGCCATATCGCCGAGATCAACGCGCGCAACCGCCAGATGCAGGCATTTGGTGAGCGTACGGCTATGAATCACCCTATGCAGGGCTCTGCTGCCGACATCATCAAGATCGCGATGATTCGCGTGGCCCAGCGCCTGCGTGAGGAGGGCTTGCGTTCAAAGCTCGTGCTGCAGATTCACGACGAACTCGACTTCGAGGTCCCTGAGGACGAGATCGAGACGCTCTCCGCGCTCGTGCGCGAGACCATGGAGGGCGTGGTTGAGCTGCGCGTGCCGCTCATTGCCGACGTGAGCTACGGCGCCAATTGGGCGGAGGCCAAGTGACGGCGAGCAACCTCATGCGCGTGGTCGCCTATACGGACGGTTCGTCTCGTGGCAACCCGGGGCCGGGTGGCTACGGGGCGGTGCTGTTGTACGTTGATCCAGCGGGTGAGGAGCACCGCAAAGAGCTGAACCAGGGGTACCGCGTCACCACCAATAACCGCATGGAGCTTCTGGGTGCCATCGTGGCGCTTGAGGCGCTGAAGCGTCCTTGTGCGGTGGAGCTGCACTCAGACTCGCAGTACGTGGTCAACGCCTT
>DJXA01000178.1:11337-15339 GCA_002449555.1 Atopobiaceae bacterium UBA7016
AACCAGCACTGGGTTGAGGGGTGGCTGCGCAAGGGGTGGAAGAACGCGCAGAAGCAGCCGGTGAAAAACGTTGACCTGTGGCAGCGGCTGCTCGCGGCGATGCGTCCGCATACCGTTACCTGGATGTGGGTGAAGGGTCATGCGGGCCACACGCTGAATGAGCGGGCTGACGAGCTGGCCACCCGCGCGGCCGACGGCCTCGACGGCCCGCTCATCGACGACGAGGGCTTTACGGCATAACGGATGCAAATGGGGACCAGGACCCCATCTGCATCTAACGGTCGAGGTCGGTCTTGCCGATCATGATGTTGAGGATCTCAACGTCGGTGGGCTGCATGCCTACGCGGCCCACGTAGCCCATGGCGCGGATGCTCTCCTCAGGCGTATCTCCCACCAGACCGTCGCCAGGCAGGAAGTTGTCGTTGGCAAGCGCCATGTCGCAGCCCAGGATGGCGGCGTCAACGGCGGCGCTGATCTTGGCCGCGCAGCTAGGCTTGGCACCGTCGCATACGATGCCGCCCACGTTGACCAGGGTGTTGACGACGGTGGCCTCAAACTGCTCGAATGACCCACCGCGCAGCATGCAGATGCCCGCGCCGGCTCCGCAGCTGGCGCTGACGGCGCCGCAAAAGGCCGAGAGCTCGCCGATGTAGTACTTGACGTGCACGGCAGTAAGGTCTGAAAGCACGACGGCACGAATGATGTCCTCGTGCGAGGACCACAGCTCGTGGCCGTACTCCAGCACGGGCATCGAGCAGGTGATGCCCTGGTTGCCGCTTCCGCAGCAGATGACGACGGGCATGGCGCAGCCGCTCATGCGCGCGTCCGAGCCGGCGGCCGCGCTGGCACGCGCCTTGCAGGTGATGTCGTTGGAGCGGCTCTTCAACAGGGTGCGCCCGATGTTGGCGCCCCAGTTGCCGCGGAGCCCCTCATCAGAGATAGCCTTGTTGGTGGTGATCTGGAAGGAGATGAGCTCGTCCACGTCGGCAAGCTCGACCGTGTGCGCAAACTCCCAGACCGAGGAGAGCGAAAGCGTCGCTCTCGGGTCGTCCGTGACGCCTTCCTCCGTAACCCGTGCCACCGACACGCCTTCTACCTCAGCACGGTTGCCGTCAAGCGTCAGCTCTACCACGTTGGTGTGGCGCTCTTGGATGCAGCTGACCGCAGTGTGACCCTCGGCGGTGGCGATGACGCGCACGTACAGGTTGGGCACGTCCTCGGCAAGCTCGACGGAGCAGAATCCCTTGTCAACCAGCTCGCGCGCCTGTGCGCGGTGCTCGTCGGTGACGGACTCCAGCACCTCAAGCGCGCGTCGCTCGTCGCCGCCCACCACGCCCAGTGTAGCTGCGGCCTCGATGCCACGCATCCCGTTTGAGTTGGGCACGGTCACGCTCTTGACGTTCTTGACGATGTTTCCGCTGCATGAGACCACGATGTGCTTGGGCATGCGGCCCAGCGCGGTTCGCGCGAGCGCGGAGGCGTACGCCACGGCGATGGGCTCGGTGCATCCAAGTGCGCAGACCAGTTCCTCTTTCAGGATGGCAAGGTGGTTGGCGTGGGCCGTGGCGTCCATGGCGGCTCCTTCATGCGTCGGTTTCTCACATTATCGCACGTATGCGGCTGGTTTGTCCGACTCGGCGGCGACACCCTCCCAGCGAATGTTGTCGTTGCGGGGCCCGTTTCGGTCAACATCAGCAGCGGGACGGCAGCCAAAAGCTGTTGGTAGCGTGAGCAATGAAGGGATGGTGCCCAGGACTGGTGCCAAGCGGTGGCCTGAGGGGCTATGATGAAAAG
The DNA here is from genome assembly GCA_002449555.1 of Atopobiaceae bacterium UBA7016. Classification (GTDB taxonomy): domain Bacteria; phylum Actinomycetota; class Coriobacteriia; order Coriobacteriales; family Atopobiaceae; genus UBA1367. The sequence goes on from DJXA01000178.1 coordinate 13,132, forward strand.
GTCACTCATTATTTCAAGTGCAGGAGGCGCACATGAGCGAGTTCATGGACATCATTACTGCAAGTAACCTCACTTATGGGCAGAAGCTCATTCACTTGGCGCAGGCTGCCGAGAACTGCGAGCACCCCATTCCTACCACGCCGGAGTTTGACTGGTTCTTCGAGCGCGACGCCATCTGCGACATGCATGAGGGCAACGCGCCGTATCGCGCCCGCTACATCTGCTGCGACATGGAGCGCTTTGCCAAGCAGGGGAGCGACTTCCTGCGCCTCGACGCGCCGGACAACCTGGACGACCTGCTCATGAACCTGCAGATCCTGTACCAAAACGTGCCGAGCGTCACGGGTCGCCCGGTGTACGTGGGCCAGCTTGACCGCGTCTTCGACCCCTTCCTGGGCGACCTCTCCGACGAGGAGATCCTACCGCGCTTCAAGCGCTTCCTGAACTACATCGACCGCACCGTTGCCTCGGGCTACTGCCATGCCAACCTGGGCCCCGAGGACACGCGCGCCGGCCGCCTCTTGCTGCAGGCCGACGCTGAGGTGCAGAACGCCGTCCCCAACTTCACGCTGAAGTATGAGGAGGGCGTCACCCCTGATGACTTCGCGCGCCTTGCGCTGAAGACCTCCATGGCCTGCGCGAACCCCGCCTACGCCAACCATCGCATGCTCAAGGGCACCTACGCGGCGCCTGAGAACGGCCCGGCCGACGGCTACACGGTGGTCTCCTGCTACAACGTACTGCCCGTCCGCGGCGGCGCCTACTGCCTCGACCGCGTCAAGCTCTCGCAGCTGGCCGATCTCGCCACCTCGACGGACCACTTCCTGAACGAGCTTTTGCCCAACGCCACGGGCGCGCTGCTTGAGTACATGGACGCGCGCATCAAGTTCTTGGTGGAGGAGTCCAACTTCTTCCAGACCTCGTTCCTCGTGCGCGAGGGCCTCATCGAGCGCGAGCGCTTCGTGGGCATGTTTGGCATGATCGGTATGCACGAGTGCATCGAGAAGCTGCTGGGGAAGGAGCATGTCTACGGCACCGACCCCGAGGCCAACGACCTTGCCGACCTCATCATGACCAAGATGACCGAGCAGGTTCTGGCTTGGAACGCGCCGTACTCCGAGATTGGTGGCGGCCGCTACCAGATGCACGCGCAGGCTGGCTTTGGCGACCAGACGTCCTCCACTCCGGGCGTGCGCATTCGCGTGGGCTCCGAGCCGGAGGTCTTCTTCGACCACATCCGCCACTGCGCGCGCATGCACCGCTTCTTTACGGCGGGCGTGTCGGACATCTTCCCGGTTGAGCCCACGGCGGCCAACAACCTGGATGCCCTGCTCGACGTGGTGAAGGGTGCCTTTGCGGTGGATGACAAGTACCTCTCGTTCTATCCGTCCGACTCCGACCTCGTGCGTATCACGGGCTTTTTGGTGAAGCGCTCCGAGATGGAGAAGTTTGCCCGTGGCGAGGCCGTGCTGGCCGACACGAGCCACGACGGCGAGGGCAACTGGCGCGCCAACGCACTCGCAGACCGCAAGGTCCGCCTGGGATAGGTTCTTAACCTTGAGACGCTGGGGGTAGCCCCTTTTGTTGCGTGTGCAACAAAAGGGGCTACCCCCAGCGTCTCAAGGTCTTGTACGAGTTTATAGGGGGAGAAACTCATGGAACTCTTTGCTCCGGTCAACAAGGTGATTCCGTTTTCGCTGGTCGACGGGCCGGGATCGCGCTGCTCAGTGTTTCTGCAGGGGTGCAACATCGCGTGCGCGTACTGCCATAACCCCGAGACGCAAAACCTCTGCCGCGACTGCGGCGCGTGCGTGGAGCAATGCCCGGCGGGAGCGCTCTTCAAACAGGGCAAGCACGTACGGTGGAACAAGGCCGCCTGCGTGCAGTGCGACACGTGCATTCACGTGTGCCCGCACAAGGCCAGCCCCAAGATCGAGTGGCTCACGCCGAGCGACGTGTTCGCCACCGTGCACTCCTACCAGCCGTTTATTCGCGGCATTACCGTGTCGGGCGGCGAGTGCATGATGCATCCGGATTGGTTGGGCGAGCTGTTTGAGCTGTGCCGCGAGGCGGGCCTGGGCACGCTCATCGACTCAAATGGCTGCGTTGACTTCAGCGAGCACGAGGACCTGCTCGCTGTGGCCGATGGCGTGATGCTCGACGTGAAGGCGTGGGATGCGGGTGTCTTCCACCGCCTGACCTGCTACG
>DJXA01000241.1 GCA_002449555.1 Atopobiaceae bacterium UBA7016
CCATCAGTGAGAACGTTGCGTCCCTTGCGTCGCTGCCCTCTGAGGTCTGGAGCACCACTCGCTTCGACGACCTCGACCGCATCCACGACATCCTTCAGCAGCGCCGCCTGGGCCTTGAGGCGCGCTTCACCAACGCGGGTCACGCCGCCGCCATCGACCGTCTCTCGTCGTACTTCACCGCTGCTGCAGAGATTAGCAGCCAGGTGAGCGGTGTGGACTACTATCGCTTCCTCAAGGACCTGCTTGGCTCGTGGGACGAGCGCGCGCCGCAGCTGCCTGCGAAGCTGGGCGAGCTTGCCGCACGCATCTTCACGGCCGATGAGGTCACCGTGAGCTTTACCGGCTCTGCCGAGGATCGCGAGGCCTTCTGGGCCGACGGCGGCACCCTGGGCCTTGAGAAGCGCCCGGACGTTGCCGCGCACCAGCTGGTTCCTCCGGTGCCGACCATCAAGAACGAGGGCTTCATCATCCCTGCCAACGTGTGCTTCGTGGGCGAGGCGCAGGGCCCGTCGCCGCTCGACGAGGGCGAGATCGGCACGTGGCAGGTCGCCTCGCGCGCGCTGAGCTACGACTACCTGTGGAACGAGGTGCGCGTCAAGGGCGGCGCCTACGGCACCGGCTTCAGGCACGCCATCACCAAGGTGCAGCTCTTCTGGAGCTATCGTGACCCGGGCGTGGACGCCTCCGTCAAGCGCTTTGAGGACGCGGCTGCCTGGCTGAACGCGTGGGATGCCGACGAGGACGAGCTTGCGGGCTACATCGTGTCGGTTGTTGCCGCCCATGACGCGCCGACCAAGCCGCGCCAGCTCGCACGCCGCCAGGACACCGAGTACTTTGCCCAGCGTCCCGCCGACTGGAACCTGCGGATTCGCTCGCAGGTGCTGGCTGCCGACGTGGATAAGGTGCGTGCCCTCGCGCCGTCGATGGCCGAGCTGCCCGAGCGCCGCGCCTTCTGCGTGTTTGGCGCCAAGGAGAAGATCGAGGCCAGCAACCTCGACCTCACCGTCATCGACCTTCTGGGCTAAGAACCTGAAATAGTGAGACGCCGGGCAGCCCCGTGGCTACAGATACTTGACGAGCTCGTCCACCGGGCGAGACTCGCTGTGGTGCGGGCTGGGCACGCAGCCTTCGGCGGCATAGCCTATCGGCATGAGCAGCACAGAGCGCTCATTCTCGGGCAGACCAAAGGCGCGCTCCGTCTCGGTGTTGGGGAAGTAGTTGACCCAGATGGAGCCAACACCCAGCTCCCATGCCTCAAGCATGGCGTGGGTGGCCACGATGCTCACGTCCTCAACACCCGAGTGGATGCCTTCCTCAAGCGGGTTGTGCCACTCCTCCTCGGTGTGGTACGTGAAGAGCAGGACCATCGGCGCGCCAAAGATACAGCGCGAGAGGCCGTTGATCTTCTCCATGGCCTCCTCGCTGCGCAGTACGTAGCAGCGCCATGCCTGGCTGTTCTTGCCCGTGGGGGCAATCATCGCGGCCTCGATGATGCGGTCGAGCTTCTCCTGCTCAACCGGGCGGTCGGAGAACTTGCGGACGGAGTAGCGTGCTTTGGCGAGCTCGAGAAATCCCATGGTAGGCGCCCTTCTGGTTGGCTTTTCGCTACCTCCATGGTAGCAGGAGCCATCCCAGCCTAGGCACCGGGAGTCTCGAGGCGCCACTCCCCCGTTGCGTAATCAATGCGGTGCCCCAGCGCGGCATTGTACACCTCAATCTCGAGGTCAAGCGACCCGTCGCTCGAGCGTATGTCCACGATGACGCTCCTGCAGACCAGCTCGTTTCCTTCGTAGGCCGGCGTCGCCGAATAGAAGACCGAGCCGTCCCGATGCCCGCGAAGCCACGTGCGGACGAGGTCCTCGCCGTATGCCATGCCGCCCTCGCCGTCGTTGGCGCCCACGTTTTCCATGCGCGTGGCGCAGACCAGGTTCTCCACCTCGTCCGATCCGCCGAGCGACTTGGCCACCAAGTGCGAACGGTTCCACAGATGCCCGTGGTAGGTGCCGCCGTCGGGAAGCGCGATATCGGTCTCTGCGTTGTGCCCCCAGCCCGAGGGGTCGTGCCCCAAAAGGTTTCCCCGCTCTCGCGCGAGGCCCGCCTCCATGGTCGGGGCGTCAATCGTGCCCGCCGCACGCACCGTGCGGCCCAGCGCATCGAGCGGCGCATACCATATCTGACCTGCAGGGATGTCAACGTCCACCACGGCCTTGCCCACAACGCGGAAGTACTGCGGGCTCTCCGACGCGTCCCACGGCGTATACGAGACCTGACGCGCCGGCAGCTCACCGGTCGTTGTCGCAGGCTGCTCGGCAGCGGATGCCTCAGGCGTCACGCCCCATGGCAGCAGGTGACCCCACACGCGCATCCCCAGCATGATGCCCACGCCAACGCAGACGGCGACAAAGAGCACCGTCAGCGTCAGGGAGACCCCTCTTTTCGCATGTGAGCGCGCGTCTACCACGGCTGCCTAGGAGCGGTAATAGCCCTCGTCGAACGTCATCGCGGCAAGCTCAGATATCTTCACGCGCGGCACGTGGCAGTATCCGTCGGGATTCTTGTCCAGATAGTCCTGGTGATACTCCTCCGCCTCGAAGAAGTTCTCGAGCGGCTTCACCTCAACGGCAAAGCCGTCGTGGCGTGCTCGCTCGTAGCTGCACACGCGCATGATGTCCGCTTCCGCCTGCGTGTCGTTTGGCAGCCAATAGATGCCCGCCTGGTACTGCGTGCCCACGTCCGCCCCCTGGCGATTGACGGCCTCGGGCTCGATCACCTGGAAGAGCGCATACAGAAGCGCGTCGATGGACGTCTTCTGGGGGTCATAGCGCACCCTGACCGTCTCGCGAAACCCCGTGGTGCCGCTGCACACGATGGCGTACTCGGCGTCGGCCGCGCCGGTTCCGTTTGCGTAGCCGCATGCCGTATCCACCACGCCCGGCAAGGCCTTCATCAGGTGCTCGATGCCCCAGAAACAGCCACCAGCCAGATAGATAGTGCGGATGTCCTCGTCCATGTTCCCTCCCCCGCGCGGCAGTTTTCAACACTTCCGCATAAGTCACGGCTACTATCCTAGCGCGTCCGCCTCGGTTCGTGAAGGAATCGTGAGCCACCGCAAACCCAATCCTGGGCCACCCGCGGAAGCCAACAGGCCTTTTGTGGAGCGCCATTTTTTACCATCTGTAAATGTTGGAAACCACGCACTTTCACTACCTGCGCCGCATTGGTTTTCAACACCTTGAGCAGGCGCTTTTCTACAAGCTATCTACCATGTATTGCGGTTTTCAACGCCCCAAAACACAACATCTTGTGTCATAGTAGGTATGAGCCTAAACGCAGCCGTTCCACGTGCCACCCAGCATTTGGGTACCGACGCGTCTTGAAGGCGCGTCGTTTTTTTGGCCGGTCGGTACGGTAAGGTGCAGGCTCAAGGACAGACAAACTAAGGCGAGGGGAAGCGCCCACTATGAAGATCATCAAGCGCAACGGTTCTGAGGTCACCTTCGACCTCTCAAAGATCGAAAACGCCATCAAGGCCGCCAACGCAGAGGTTCCCGAGGCCGAGCGCCTCACCCCGCGCGAGGTCACGTTTGCCTCCCTCAACGTTGAGGACCGCTGCAAGGCCGCGGGCCACACCGTCACCGTCGAGGAGGTTCAGGACCTCGTCGAGGACCAGCTGATGGCGCTTGACCGCTTCACGGTTGCCCGCAAGTACATCATCTATCGCTACCTGCAGAACCAGAAGCGTCAGAAGAACACTACCGACGACAAGATCCTCACGCTCATCGAGAGCAACAACGAGGAGGTCAAGCAGGAGAACTCCAACAAGAACCCCACCGTCGTCTCGGTTCAGCGCGACTACATGGCTGGCGAGGTCTCCAAGGACCTGGCCATGCGCGCGCTGCTTCCCGCCGAGGTCGTTGAGGCTCACAACGCCGGCATCATCCACTTCCATGACGCCGACTACTATGCGCAGCACATGCACAACTGCGACCTCGTCAACCTCGAGGACATGCTGCAGAACGGCACCGTCATCTCCGGCACGCTCATCGAGCGCCCGCACAGCTTCTCCACCGCCTGCAACATCGCCACGCAGATCATCGCCCAGGTGGCCAGCTGCCAGTACGGCGGCCAGTCCATCAGCCTGACGCACCTCGCCCCGTTCGTGGACGTCAGCCGTAAGAAGATCCGTCGCTCCGTGTACTCCGAGATGGAGACCATCGGCTTCAAGGCCTCGCCCGAGCAGATCGACGAGATGGTTGAGAAGCGCCTGCGCGAGGAGGTCGCCCGCGGCGTGCAGACCATCCAGTACCAGGTGGTCACTCTCATGACCACCAACGGCCAGGCCCCGTTCATCACCGTCTTCATGTACCTCAACGAGGCGCGCAACCAGCAGGAGAAGGCCGACCTCGCCCTCATCATCGAGGAGATGCTGCGTCAGCGCTACCAGGGCGTCAAGAACGAGAAGGGTGTCTGGATTACCCCGGCGTTCCCCAAGCTCATCTACGTGCTGGAGCCCGACAACCTGACCGAGGGCACCCCGTACTTCTACCTCACCAAGCTCGCCGCCAAGTGCACCGCCAAGCGCATGGTGCCCGACTACATCTCCGAGAAGAAGATGAAGGAGTACAAGCTCTCCAAGGGTGAGGTTGAGGGCGAAGGCGACACCTACACCTGCATGGGCTGCCGTTCGTTCCTGACGCCCGACCGCTCGGGCAACGGCTACAACAACGTGGCGCGCGCCAAGAACTACGAGCCGGGCAAGCCCAAGTACTACGGCCGCTTCAACCAGGGCGTCGTTACCATCAACCTGCCTGACGTGGCGCTTTCTTCCGGCCGCGACATGGACCGCTTCTGGGAGGTCTTCGAGGATCGCCTGGAGCTGTGCCACCGCGCCCTGCGCTGCCGTCACGAGCGCCTGAAGGGCACCCTCTCTGACGCCGCCCCCATCCTGTGGCAGTACGGCGCGCTGGCCCGCCTCAACAAGGGCGAGAAGATCGACAGCCTGCTGTACGGCGGCTACTCCACCATCAGCCTGGGCTACGCCGGCCTCTACGAGTGCGTGAAGTATATGACCGGCTACTCCCACACCGACCCGCAGGCCACCGAGTTCGCCCTCTCCGTCATGCAGAAGATGAACGACAAGTGCACCGAGTGGAAGCTTGCCGAGGACATCGACTACTCCGTGTACGGCACGCCCATTGAGTCCGTCACCTACAAGTTTGCCAAGTGCCTGCAGCGCCGCTTTGGCATCATCCAGGGCGTCACCGACAAGGGCTACATCACCAACAGCTACCACGTGCACGTGACCGAAGAGATTGATGCCTTCACCAAGCTGAGCTTTGAGAGCGCCTTCCAGCGCCTCTCCCCCGGCGGCGCCATCAGCTACGTCGAGGTTCCCAACATGCAGGACAACCTGGGCGCCGTCATCAAGGTCATGCAGTACATCTATGACAACATCATGTACGCCGAGCTCAACACCAAGAGCGACTACTGCCAGTGCTGCGGCTACGACGGCGAGATTCAAATCGTGGAGGACGACGGCAAGCTGGTGTGGGAGTGCCCCAACTGCGGCAACCGTGACCAGTCCAAGATGAACGTTGCCCGTCGTACCTGTGGATACATTGGCACCCAGTACTGGAACCAGGGCCGCACACAGGAGATCAAGGATCGCGTGCTGCACCTGTAAGTAACGTAAGGGCAGCAATAACCCCTCTAGGCTCAAACAGTCCTCGCAAGCTGCGGAACTCGCCTGGAGGGGTTATTGCTGCCCCTCTTTCAGGGCGCACGTGATTGAGGCCGTATTGGGGTTGTAAGAGTATGAACTATTCGGAGATCAAGTTTTGCGATATTGCCAATGGGGCTGGGGTCAGGACCACGCTTTTTGTTTCGGGGTGCCGACACCATTGCCCGCATTGCTTCAATCCGGGGACGTGGGCGTTTGACTCGGGCGAGGCGTATACGCCTGAGGTAGAGGACAAGATTCTTGCAAGCCTTGAGCCGGCCTATGTGGATGGGCTGACGCTGCTTGGTGGCGAGCCGTTTGAGCCGGAGAACCAGAGAGCTTTGATTGCGCTTCTTGAGCGCGTACGCGCAGAGCGACCGGGCAAGAACGTGTGGGCCTACTCGGGCTTCACCTTTGACCAGTTGGCGGACGGGCCGAGCCGCGCCCATACCGATGACGTGATGCGCATGCTGTCGCTCGTGGACGTCCTGGTGGACGGCCCGTTTGTGCAGGACCTCAAGGACATCACGCTGCGCTTCCGTGGCTCGTCCAACCAGCGCATCATTGACGTGCCGCGCTCACTGGCAGCCGGCGAAGTCTGCCTCTGGGAGGACGACCCCCTCTTCACTACCCACACCTGGTAACCAATTAACCGGCGCCTGGCACGGGGGAGGGGCCCGGACATTCAGGACGGAGG
>DJXA01000221.1:0-5766 GCA_002449555.1 Atopobiaceae bacterium UBA7016
TCCGGGGCCGAGCCCCAAGGCGCGCTCAGTAGGACAGGAGTGGGTTGCGCTTCAGGTTGAGCAGGAAGTCGAAGGGGTGGGCGACGGCCTGCTCGTCTGCTTGCTGCTCGACGCGCGTGAGGGCTGCCCACACCTCGGCAGATACCTCGTCGATGCGTTTGAGCTGCTCTTCGTTCAGGTACTCGCTCAGTCTGCCTCCCGCGAACCCCTGCTCCGTTACCCCAAGGAACAGCGCCGCAAGCCCCGCATCATAGCGGCCTGTCGCGCAGAGCAGCCCCGTGACGTCGGCCGTGACCTCGTCCCAAACGGGCAGGATGTCGTCGGGCATGGTTCTGCGGCACACCACGTGCGCGCACTCGTGATGCAGGCGGATCTCGCGTGAGACCTCAACCCATTCGTCCTCGCTATAGGGTGTCTGAGCGGCGGATATATTGCTGTATGGTCCCTCAGAGATGACGATGAGCTCAGCGCGGAAGGTGCCTGGCTGCTTGGCAAGACGAGCAAACTCGCTGGACCAGTCATCGCCGCCTTGCGCCTCGTAGTCCGCGCGGGCCTGCGCGACCGCGCCCCAGTCAGCGAGGCCGCGGTAGGTGATGGCGCCAACGGTTCTCGCAATGGGCTCCGGCTGGGCCTTGTGGCCAATGATCTGCAGAAACGTCTCAAAGTCCCGCCTGACGGGAAGAAACACCACTTCGACGGGCCCGGCGGGCGTGTCAACAATGCGCAGCTCGTCGCGTGCGCTGGTCTCAAAGTGGGCGAGGTTTGCATCGGCGGGCGCTAGGCCGCGCCCCGCGGCCAGGCGGTGAAGCTGCAGCGTCTCGTCGCCCTCAGACGGCTTGATATAGAGCTGCGGAAACCTCAACGCCAGGTGAGAAATGACCTCAGGTCCGACGATGGATTGTTCCGTCATAATGCCTCTCTTCCCGCCAAGCTATCGCACCGTGCGCGCGACGCGATAGGCGATGTTTCTCCAAAGCGTGCCCAGGATGCCAAAGTCGCTCGTCAGCACCTGCGGCAGCGAGGGCACGCGGTCGTACAGTATCTGCAGGTATTCCAGCTCAGAGGTTCCGTAGTCAAGAATCTCGAGCGTGTGGACCGAGGTCTTACCAGACCTTGACTGTACGAGCCCAACCACCGCGCCATCAAGCTCCGCACGGTAGGTGCCGTTGTCAACGGTCACGTGTACGGGATCGCCCAGGCCAAGGTCATCGGCAAAGTCGAGGAAGACGCGCATGCTGTGCTCGTTGAGCTGCGTGGCCACGCCCTCGTAGGTGGAAAGCGTGCCGTCGCGATGCTCGGCCGTCACCATGACGGGCTTGGCGCCATAGACCTTTACCGGTTCGCCGTCGCTGTCGCGCCCGTCCACCAAGAAGACGGACATGAGCAGGTAGTAGGCATTGCGGACCAGCCAGAACAGCAGCACTAGCAGGCCGATGGCACTGGGGTTTCTCACCATGAGCCAGATGACGCGCACGATGCCCACCGCAGAGAGCGCCAAGAGCACGAGGAACGGAGCCATGGCGTGCAGGTCGACGGTGCGGCCGGTGGCCTTCTCGGACTTGTTGGTGACCTTGAACGAGGACATGGTGATGCCCATCGACTCCTTGAGGATGGGCAGGAGCAACCCAGGCATGACGCTGGTCTCGTGGATGCCGCTCCAGCGATGCGAGATCGCGTTTCCCGAAACAACGCGCAAGCAGATGGTCTGCGCCGCAAACATGGGTAGCCAGAACACCAGAAGGTCAAGCCAGCTGCAGGCAAAGACGGGCAGGTTGAACACGGCAAAGAGCAGCGGCGAGAGCACGTAGACGAGGTTCTTGATGGGAGAGTACCAGTACACGATCGAGCCCCAGTAGCTCAGGCGCTGCTCGAGCGACAGGCCAGGACGCGTAAAGAGGTGCAGCTTGCGGCCCGAGACGATGACGCCGCGGCCCCAGCGCGTGCGCTGCAGGATGTGGTCCTTGAACTCATACGGCGTGCGGCCGCTGGCAAGCGGCTCGCCCAGGCCTAGGCTCACGAAGCCGGCGGACTCGATGAGCAGGCCTGTCGCGAAGTCCTCGGTGATGGACTCGGTGAAGAAGCCGCCCACCGTGTCGAGGGCCTTGCGCGACAGGATGGTGTTTGAACCGCCGTAGATGACGCTGTTGGTGGAAGTGCGTGCCACCTCGATGGTGCGATAGAAGAAGTCCTGCTCGTTGGTGGTGCGGTTCTCCGAGTACAGGGCGTGCTGGAACACGTCGGGCTCGTAGAACGCCTGCGGCGTCTGAACAAAGCCCAGCTCAATGCGCTGGTCCTCGGGCAGGGAGGCATTTCGCTGCTCGTTGTCCACAAAGTACGGAATGGTCTTGAGCAAGAAGCTGCTGCGCACCAGCATGTCGGCGTCGAGCGTCACGATGTACGGCGCGCTTGTCAGACCCATGGCATGGTTGAGGTTGCCTGCCTTGGCGCCCTTGTTGTCCGGGCGGTCAAAGTAGCCCACGCCCATCTCCTCGGCCAGCGCCCGCATGGTGGGGCGGCGGTTGTCGTCACAGACCCAGATGTGCACCTTGCTTGGGTCGGGGTAGCGCAGGTGCTTGCAGGCGTTGATGGTGCGGCGCAGCAGGCTCTCGGGCTCGCTGTATGTGGCGATGAAGATGTCCACCTCGGGGAAGTCCTCGTCTGCGATGCGCGGAAGCGGGTGCTCACGGATGCCGGCCATGCTCTGGTAGTGGATGAGCGACTCGACGAAGCCAAACGCCTCGACCACGAGCAGCACGAGGTTACCCGCGATGGCGAGCCAGCCGCTGTCCGTGGGCACGGAGAAGAGCACGCGCCAGCAGAGGTAGATGAGGGTGAAGAACGTGCTAGCAAAGATGGCGGCCCAGACCAGCAGCTGGCGCCCGTTGGCGGGCTGCGATGCGGCCGCGCGTCGTGGATCGGTGTCGATGGCCTCGTCATAGGTGTGGTACTTCAGGCGGACGCGCCTCTGATAGGCGCGCCACACAAGTCCGCCCGCGGCAATCAGAACAAAGGCGCCAAGCGCAAACCAATGCCACGACTGAGCCGAACGGATGTCGCGGCTGGTTAGCGTTGAGAGCCAAAGCGGCGTATCGTCCACCAGCTGGCCTGTGCCGTCAACGTCGGGGGCGGGAATCTGTGCTGGGTCCGTTCCTTGGATGAGGGAGCGCGCCCACAGGCCGACGGGCGTGAGGTCACCATCTTCCAGATGCGTAGTCGCCTCCGAGTTGGGGCGGATAAACGCCGAGGTCTCGGCCTTGTTGGAGAGGCTCCAGATGGTGTAGCTGATGTCGTTCTCGTCAAGCAGGGTGTACCACGTGACGGCGGAGTCAAAGTCAACGCCGCCGTCCCCCGAAGCCTCGGAGAGGCCCGACTCGGTGACAAACACGGGCAGGCCCGCGTCGAGGGAGGCGGTGAGCTCTCCCTGTAGGTCCGCGTAGTGCGATGCCACATAGAAGTGCAGCGTGTACATGACGTTGTCAAAGGCCAGCGGGTCGCGCGAAGCCATGACCAGCTCGCGGTCGTAGACCGGCGTACCCACGATGATGACGGCCTCCGGGCTGTGCTGCCTGATGATGGGGATGACCTCGTCTGCGTAGGCATGGACGTCTGACCACGAGGTCTCGCCGTTGGGTTCGTTGCAGATCTCGTACAGCACGTTGGACACGCCGGCGTATTCGGTGCTGATGAGCTCAAAGAAGGCCTTGGCCTGCTCCTTGTTGATGTTGGGGTCGTTGTCGTCCAGGATGTGCCAGTCTATTAGCACGTACATGTCGTTTGCGATGCACGCGTCAATGCCGCGGCGCAGCACGGCGAGGTTTTGCTCTTGGTTGCCGCCGCAGTAGTCCTCAGAGTACAGGGCAAGGCGGATCAGGTTGCAGTTCCACTCGCTTGCCAACTGGCCAAAAAGCTCGTCGTTAACGTACTGCGGGTACCACTGCAGGCCGTGGGTGCTGATGCCGCGCAGCACTACGGGCGTGCCCGCCGAGTCCGTGAGCTTGGTGCCGGTAACCATAAGCTCGCCCGTGGTGGAAGGCCGCGCCGTCTGGATGCGGTCCGCCTCCTCCGCAAGGGCGCGCGTCGTGACGAGGCCGACACTAAGAAAGAGGGCCAGGACCAGCGTGGAGAACAGATAGATGGCCTTGCGTGCGCGCATGAGCGACCCCCTTTGTGCATTGCCATGACTGCTATCTTACGTCTGCCTGCACCGCGAGGGCCCGATCTTGTCTGTAGTTGTTACGCAAACGGGGGTGACTTCCTTCGTCCACGTGCCGCGGCATGTCGGGTACCATACAAGGGTCCAGTCACCGCGCGTTGGGAGAACCATGGGACAGATTGCATGCATGGCGTCGCTCGCCCTTGGCGAGATGACGGCCGTGACTGTGGGAAACATCCTCAAGGCAGCGACGGTCATCCTGATTGGCATCTGCGTCTCGCAGTACGTAACCAAGGTCCTGCGCGCCGCGCTGGGAAACTCGTCGGTTGGCGAGGTGACCATCGTCGTTAACGTCGTGCGTGCCCTCATTGCGTTTACGGTGGCCTACTTCATCGGCGAGAACTTCTTCAACGTGCAGCTTGACGGCATTGCGCGAGCGCTTGGCATCACTACGCTGGTGGTTTCGCTGGGGCTGCAGGACCTCATCAAGAACGTGGTCTCAGGCATCGAGATCGTAGCATCCCGTCTCTTGTCGGTGGGCGACCACATCGAGGTTGGCAATGCGCGCGGCGAGGTCGTGGACGTGAACTGGCGCCAGACGACCATGCGCGACAAAGACAACAACTACCACGTCATCCCTAACTCGGCGCTGATGAGCGGCACGTATGTGCACCTGCGCGGCAAGATGGCGCGGCGCTACGTGTTTGAGTGCGACATCAAGCCGGGGCTGGACCTGCCGCGCGTGGCGGGCGACATCGAGTGCCTGGCGGACGAGGCGCTCGACGATTGCGGCTGGCGCTCGAAGGAGCATACCGAGGTGCGCTTTATTGGGTCGACGGCCAACGGCGTGCGGACGTCCATCCGCATCTACCTGAAGGACATCGAATACACCACGAGGTCGATGGACGTGGTCATGCGCGCGATTGGCCAGCGCGGCTATCTGGCTGACTGGACCAACGAGAACCCCATCCAGGAGCAGTGGCGCTAGACGGCTTTCCGCACGTATGATGAGCGGCCATCAGGCAAGGCTTGCGGGCCGCTTTTGTGTGCCGTGTTTGCGGGCGTCGGGCTTAGTTGCCCGTAACGATGTAGGGTGCGATGGCGCCTGCGACACCATAGATGGGCATGGTCTGCAGCCAGACGCGACCAGGGCCGGTGAGCACCGTGTTGAAGAGGCCCTCGCCGCCAAGCAGCTTGTTCTTCAGGCCAGATACCTGCTGAATGTTCATCGAGACGCTGCTCTCGAAGCCAGCCACGTAGCCCGTGTCAACCACGAGCTGCTGACCCGCCTGCAGGTCGTACTCGATCATCTCGCCGTCGATCTCGGCAAAGGCGATGCCGGTGCCCGAGAGTCGCTGCATGATAAAGCCCTCGCCACCAAAGAGGCCGGTGCCGAGCTTCTGGTTAAAGAAGATGTCCAGCTTGACGCCTGCCTCGGACGCGAGGAACGCGCTCTTCTGCAGGATCCACTGCTTGCCCGGCCCAAGCTCGATGGGAACGATCTTGCCGGGGAAGCTGGAGCCAAAGGCGATCATGCCGGGGCCGCCCTGCGCGGTGTAGATGTTCTGGAACATGCTCTCGCCGCTAAATGCCTTGGAGAACATCTTTCCCAG
>DJXA01000221.1:5901-15497 GCA_002449555.1 Atopobiaceae bacterium UBA7016
CCCTTCTCGGTGATCATCTTCTCGCCTGCGCTCAGCTGGCAGATGACAACGGGGAAGTTGCCGCCCTTGATTTCGTACTGCATGGTTCTCCTCCTTTTTGTCGTTGAGGTCTTCTTGAGTGTAGCGCCGCGGGTGGACTGATTGCGTCTCACATGGCAAAGCGCAAAAAGGTTACCCTAGAAGTATCAGAGTTTTCGAGAAAGGACGATGCATGGCAAAAGGAAGCAAGAAGGGCAATGCTGCGCAGGTAAAGGTCACCGTGCCCAAGGCGGCGTCGGCCGACCTGGTGTGGCAGGGGATTGCCGATGAGCAGCTCAGCTATCGCGCCACGGCCTCGCACGTGGATGTGCGCGCTGACGACGAGAGTCTGCTGGGCAAGATGTTCAACATGGCGTTTGTGGCGCTGGACGATGGCAAGCCTGACCCCACGCGCCCGGTGACGTTTGCCTTCAATGGTGGTCCGGGTAGCGCAAGCGTGCCCATCGACTTCGGCGGCATTGGCCCCAAGCGCGTGCGTCCCAACGGCCTCGAGCACATTCCCGCGACCTCGCCGCTTGAGGACAACCCGTATTCCATCCTTGCCAAGACTGACCTGGTGTTTCTTGACGCGCTGGGAACCGGCTGGTCAAAGATCGCGCCGGGCGTGGAGGACAGCAAGGTCTTTGGCATCGACGCGGACGCCGACTGCTTTGCACGCGCCATCTGCGCGTGGCTGCAGGACAACGGCCGTTGGGCAAGCCCCGTCTACCTGTTTGGCGAGTCGTACGGCACCGTGCGCAACGCCGCGCTTATGCGCCTTTTGGGCGAGCGCTCGGTCAAGCTGACTGGCGTGGTCATGCTCTCCGCCATCTTTGACTGGGTGCAGACGCAGCCCGGCGCGGACAGCTACTACCTGGGCATGATGCCCACGTACGCGGCAACCGCGCAGCACTTTGGGCGCGCGGGCGTTGGCGTGGACGTTGACGAGTGGTTTGACCAGGCCATGGACTTTACGGAGGACGTGCTGGCGCCGGCGCTTCTGAAGGGCGACCGTCTCTCTGCTGACGCCGAGCGCGACGTAGCCGAGCGCCTGTCTGCGTTCATTGGCATTCCGGTGGAGCACATTGTGGCCAAGCACCTGCGCGTTGACCTCACGGATTTCCGCGCCACGCTTCTGGCCGACGAGGGCAAGGCCTGCGGCCGTCTGGACACGCGCTTTGTCTCTGACGCGCCGTCGTATGTGCAGACGTCCAACCAGTGGCTTGCCGCCGAGGATGCGGCCGACGACGCGGTTGACAGCGCCTGGGTGAGCGCCTTCCGCGCGTTCTGCTCCGACGTGCTGGGCTATCAGGGGCCGGCTCGCTACTTCAGCAGCAACTACGAGAAGATCGGTCCCGCCTGGCAGTGGAAGCACACCATGCAGGGCGCCGAGGAGGATGCGCAGGCGCCCAACCTGGCGCTGGACATCGCCATTGCGCTGCGCCGTGACCCCACGCTCAAGCTGGCCATTGTTGGCGGGCGCTATGATGCGGCTACCACGTGGTGGAACGTGGCCCACGACATGAGCTGCCAGTACCTCTCCGAGGCGCTGAAGGCGCGCGTGCGCTGGTATCGCTATGGCTGCGGCCACATGGCCTACGTTGACGAGGAGACCAACCGCGCTATGGGCACCGACATGCGCGCGTTCTACGACATGGCGTAGGGCATCCGTCCACCGCTTGCTCGCGTTAAGAGTCATGCAGCCCATCGGCATATGCTGGTGGGCTGCAGTATTATGGGCGCATGGGTTAGGAGAACAAGAAGAGGAGGAAGACATGGCAATTCATGATGCAAAGCCCGCGGGCAACGGCGGCACGTACGTCCCCTTCGATCAGCGTGATGGTGGCACGTCCGTGGTGTTCTTCACGCGCGACCTCTCGGCCGAGGGCCTGCGCAAGGCCTTCGCGAAGGTGGCTGACAAGCTTGACGGCAAGGTGGCCATTAAGCTGCACACCGGCGAGCAGCACGGTCCTAACATCATCCCGCGCGAGTGGGTGGCCGAGCTGGTTGACCAGGACCTGCCTGAGGCAACCATCATCGAGACTAACACCTATTATGTGGGCGACCGCGACACCACCGAGAAGCACCTCAAGACCCTCGAGGTCAACGGCTGGACGTTCTGCCCGGTGGACATCACTGACGACGAGGGCTACGTGGAGCTTCCCGTTGAGGGCGGCAAGTGGTTTGACACCATGGCCGTAGGCTCTCACCTGCCCGCATACGACTCCATGCTGACGCTGACGCACTTCAAGGGCCATGCGATGGGCGGCTTTGGCGGCTCCAACAAGAACATCGGCATCGGTTGCGCCAGCGGCAAGGAGGGCAAGAAGTGGATTCACGCCCAGACGCATGATAACGGCCAGAGCTGGGGCGGCCAGTGGTCCGTGGCCCAGGAAGAGCTGATGGAGAAGATTACCGAGTCCACCAAGGCCACCATCGACCACTTCGGCGAGAAGGTCGTCTACGTCAACGTGATGCGCAACATGTCCGTGAGCTGTGACTGCGAGGGCGTTGCCGCCGCGCCGGTCGTCACGCCCAACGTGGGCATTCTCGCCTCGCTGGACATCTGCGCCATCGACACCGCCTGCGTCGACCTGGTCTATGCCATGACCAACGCCGGTCTCGTCCACAACCATGACCTGGTCGAGCGCATCGAGACGCGCCACGGCCTGCGTCAGCTTGAGTACATGCACGAGCTGGGCATGGGCAACTGGAAGTACCAGCTCATCGATCTCGACAACGGCGAGGTTGAGATTAGTGCTGCCGACGCCGTAGCCGGCGTCGTACCGTTTGAGGGATAGAACTGATTTGTGAGGGTGATCCCTAATCGCGAGGGAGGCCCCGCTTACCCTGCAGGCTCAGCACTTCGTGCGCTTCGCAATCGCCTGCAGGGGAGGCGGGTCCCGTCTTGGCTGGGGGCCTCATCGCATAAGCACGTAAACCAGCGTGTCTTCTGTCGACCTCGACTCGTCCAGGGCGTAGCCTCGTTCGGTGAAGTGGGAGAAGTCTTCGATTTCTTCCACCTTGTTTTCGGCGCACCATCGTGCGAATGTGCCTCGTGCCGTCTTGGCTTCTGTCGATCTTTGGACGTATTTGCCGCTGAGCATCTGGCCGAAGAGGCAGGTTATCACTCGTAGACCCAGCTCTTTGGCGTAGGGCGTTATGGCTTTGGCGTATTCAACGGAGGCGAGGTTGACGATGGTATCGGTCTCCTCGGCCAGTGCTGCCGCCAGGGTCTTGCCCCAGTATTCGTAGAGGTTGTTGGAACCGTTGATGGCGAGCTTTGCTTGCATCTCGAGGCGGTAGGGCACGACGCCGTCGAAGGGACGCAGGACTCCGTAGAAGCCCGACAGGATGCGGAGGTGCTGGTTGAGAAATGAAAGCTCTTGCTCACTCATCACCTGTGGCGCGAGGTGCTGGTACTGGATTCCCTCGTAGGCGATGGCTGCTGCCGTCAGGTTGCGGGTGAGGTCCATCGTTTGGAAGCGTTCGTAGTTGAGCATGGCGAGCTTGTCGCTGCAGGCCCAAAGCGCCTTTGCGTCTTCGTAGCTCAGGGCCCGTACGGTATGCATGAGCTCTTCAGTCTGGTTAATGAAGCGCGGAGTGCCGGCCACGTAGGGTGGTCCTTCAACCACGTTCATCTTCTTTGCGGGCGAGATGATCATCACGTACGACATGCGGTGCCTCGTTAACCTGTGACTATGGCACGGAGCTCTTCGTCGGTGACGGTCCAGCGGTACGGAACGCCCGACTCGGCTAGGCGAGAGAAATCAGGCGTGATGATCTCCTCGCAGGTAAAGACGCCGTCCTCCCACGTGTAGACGTAGATCATGCAGTTGGTGTTCTCAACGAACTGAGCGCGTGCGGTGTCGACGTGGTTCATAAAGAAGCGGCGAAGTGCCCCGCCCGAGCTTATTACCAGCACATTGTTTGCGGTAGGGTCAGCCATGATGGACGAGAGGCATTCCTCAACGCGCTCCAGGATCTCTTCGTTTGTCTCGCCGCCGCCCGCCTTCATGATGGCTCCGCGCAGGTCGCCGAACGTAGGCTCACAGAAGTCGTCCTTGCCCTCAAAGATGCCAAAGCCGCACTCGCGCAGCCCCTTGAGGCGCCTATAGGGCTTGACCTCGCCAAACGCGGCTTGGCAGACCAGCTCCATGGTGTCGCAACACCGCTCGGACGTACTGGAATAGAAATGGTCAAAGCTGACCCCGCGGGCGGCGATCAGCTCGCCGGCAATCCTGCACTGCTCTACGCCACGCGGCGTGATGGGGGAGTCGCACCATCCCTGGGTCTTGTGCTGGACATTGAAGAGCGTCTCGCAGTGGCGCATCGCATATAGCAGCTTCTTGGTCATGAATACTCGCTTTCTCGGTGTTGGCTGCCTCATCATATCAGGACGAAGCCGCACGTTAACGATTTGAGCCCTGCTTTCGGGTGTTGTTGGGTGCTTTTAGCGGTCATGGTCCGGTAATGCAGCGTCCGTATAATGGTTCGGTCCGCCGCGCACGGTCAGAGGAGCTGCTATGTACGAACTGGTGCAGGTTGCCGAGCACACCTATTACGTTGAGAGCCCCGCCAAGGTGGGCGTGGTGGAGGTTGCGCCAGGAGAGGTCGTGCTCATTGATTCTGGTGGAGACCGAAGCGCCGCAAAGAAGGTGCGCGCCCACTTTGACGCGCATGGTTGGTGCCTGCGCGCCATCTATCTCACCCATTCGCATGCCGACCACACAGGCGGCTGCCGCTACCTGCAGAGCGTAACAGGTTGCGCCGTGTATGCGCCGGGAGCAGAGCAAGCCTTCACTGCTTGGACATGGCTTGAGCCCACATATCTGTATGGCGGCTACCCGCCCGCAGAGCTGCGGCACAAGTTCTTGGTGGCCCAGTCATTCGAGGTGCAACCGCTGACGCCAGAGGCGCTTCCCGAGGGCTGGGAGACAATCGACCTGCCTGGCCACTTCTTCCATATGGTAGGCTACCGCACCCCCGATGACGTGGTGTTTATTGCCGATTGCCTGTCTAGTGAGGCAACGCTGGCCAAGTACCGCGTAAGCTTTCTTTACGACGTGACGGCCTACCTGCAGACACTTGAGCGCGTGGCGCAGATGCAGGCGCGCATCTTTGTACCCGCGCATGCTGCGGTGACAGGAGACATCGCGCCGCTCGCGCGCATCAACATCGAGGCAACACATCAGGTGGCGGATGACCTCGCCGCGCTCTGCGAGCAACCCATCGGTTTCGATGACCTGTTGGCGCGGGTCTTCACCCGTTATGACTTGCGCATGACGTACGAACAGCACGCGCTCGTGGGCAGCACCGTGCGCTCTTACCTCTCATATCTCGCTGCTGAGGGCCGCATCAAGCCCGTCATTCAGGACAACCGCTGGCTTTGGGTGCAAGCCGCACGTTAATCAAAGTGGGAGACATCGCCCTGCTCAAGCAGCATCGTTCGCGCGTATTCCATCGCCTTTGCCGCCAAGGGGGCGAGGGTTTCGTTGGAGAGCGCATAGGGGGCAAGCATCGCCTGCTCCTGCTGGGGCGTGGTTTCGTCAACCAAGCCAAAGATGCTTGCCTGAACAAGAACGCCCGGCTTGAGCAGCGATGAAACGTCAGGCATTATTCCCTGCGCGAGGTAGTAATAAGCCAGCTCTCCAAGTCCGCCAGCCACCATTATTGCCTTGTCGGGAATTGCGGCAAACTGGTCTAGGCTAACGGCGAAGGCGCGGTGCGCCAGCTGGTAGTTCTGCACGATAAGCTGCTGGGCAATGTCGCGATCTCGGAGGATGTCAAACAGGAATCGTTGCGATCCCTTGTTCAAAAAGAGCGCAGCTAAGAGTACCTGACCAGTGATATACGCAGAGGCTACCTGATTAAGGTCTTGATGAATCTCCGTGCGCACGACAACATGCGATGCGATGACGATGGCCTTGCCGCACGTCAGCGCAAGCAGGTCCTTCTTTGGAAAATAGTACTGAACCAACGAGCGGGACACTCCAGACAGCTCCGCGATGTCCGTGTACGAAGTGCCCTGGTATCCCTTCTCCATGAAAAGGTCCCATGCGGCAACCAAGACTGACCGCTCGACGCTCTCATTGCGTCGCTTAGACATGCGAACCTCCCGCTGTGCGATTGCCCAACAGACTCCATGCTAGTATGCGCTTAAAGGCTGTACGCATATAGTTCGCAGGCTGAAACACGCGACCGTTTTGGCAACAGTTCACATGCGTAGTGTGGCCTTCCGTAAGAGGCAAACCGTATAGAAGGGAGAGATTGCCTTGGACATCACAAGAAGAGGTTTTGTAGGTGGCGGGCTTGCGGCGCTGACGTTTATGCTGACGGCGTGCGGCGGTGGTTCGAGCTCGGGCGAGGCCGAGGGCGGCGCTCCGGCTGACAGCTACGAGGTTACCTTTGGCGCTACGGTTACCGACGCCGGCGAGTACGTCGACCGCATGGTTGTCGACTTCGGCGACAATGCCGTGTCCGGTCTTGAGAACGACACCTTCGAGGTGCTCATGACCTCCACCGTCGACTACGGCGAGGCCAAGGACCAGCCGTATGCCTACTACGACGCCACGAAGCCGCTCGAGGTCGTCAAGACCGAGACCGATGGCGGCAAGGCTATCGTGTACTTCAACCAGGCACAGGCGCCCGTCCTCACCTGGCTGGCCGAGGGCCGCAACTATCCCGCAGTCCTGGGCTTCACTATCACCCAGAACAAGGAGCTGACGCTCACCACCAAGGACGGCCGCGAGCTGGCCTACACTGGCGAGTTCACCTCCGCCGCTACCTCGTACAAGGACCTCGAGAACGCCGAAGTCGCGGCCTTCGAGGACGTCCAGGACGAGATCAACTACCGCTTCCACAAGGGCACCAACGACAAGCTCATCGTGTGGTTCCACGGCAACGGCGAGGGTGACTTCCCCACGAAGGACACCAACAACAACATCGCCCAGGTGCTGGCCAACCGTGGCGCCGTGGCGTGGGTCTCCGAAGAGGCACAGGCCGTGTTTGGCGACGCTTCCGTCATGGCCTTCCAGGCTCCCAACATGTGGTACTTCGCCGTCAAGGACAACCTGCTGGAGCCCTGCTACAACGAGATTCAGAAGGTCATCACCGATAACGGCATCAACCCCGACGAGGTCTACCTGTCCGGCTGCTCCGCTGGTGGCTTCATGAGCACCCGCATGATCATTGCCTATCCTGACTTGTTCAAGGCTGCTATGATCAACTGCCCCGCCCTCGACGCCGCCAACGCGCGCTCCGAGAGCGAGGACGCCTGCCCGACCGACGAGGAGCTGAACAAGCTGCTCGAGGCCAAGACCGCCATCTGGCTGGTTCAGGGCGAGACCGACTCCTCCGTTGACCCCGAGCTCTGCTCCAAGCGCATCTGGAACATCCTCTCCTACGGCGCTGACATCACGCAGACCAACCACGAGGGCACCGAGGGCATCGCCTCTGGCTTCACCACCTTTGAGACCGTTGACAACAAGTACAAGCTGTCGCTCTACCAGACGTTTGAGCTTGCTGAGGTCGAGGGCATCTCTGGCGAGAAGCGCCAGGGCGGCAAGATCAAGTGCGCCGAGGACTACAACCAAGACGGCACACTTGAGGAGGTCATGTACAACGACCACTGGAGCTGGGTCTACACCCTGCGCAACAACCCCGAGGCCGCCGACGGCACGCACATCTGGGAGTGGGCGCTGAACGCGTAACCGCAACCCCGTTGTGGGGCTGAGATGAAATGGCGGGGGCGTTGGTAGTATCTCCCACTGCCGCGCTCGTCTAGCCGCGGGCGGGACCCTCCCCTGGGGTCCCGCCCTTTCTCTTGAGGCACCGTATCCGTGAAAGGATCTGTATGAGAATCCCACGCACCCATCTGCTGGTACTTGTCGCCATGTGCTGCCTTGTGGCCGTCAACGTTGGGTTGCTCTCCAACGTGCAAGGCCTGTTTCTCGGTCCTATCGCCGATGAGCTGGGCATTCTTCGCGGTGCGGTGAGCCTTACCATCACCATCAGCAGTATCTGCGGAGGGCTTGGCGGCATGCTGGTGCCGCGCCTTATGGGCACCCGGCGCCTGCGGGGCCTCGTTATCGCGCTTGCCGCCATCAGCGGACTCAGCACGGCGGGGATGGGGCTTTGCCACAGCATTGCTGCCATCTACGTGCTTTGCGTGGTGCGCGGCCTGGCTTCGGGCATGCTGGGCATGGTGTTTGCCACCTCCATTCTCAACAACTGGTTCCATGCGAGCATCGGGCTGTTTACCAGCATCGCCATCGGCACCTCCGGCATTGCGGGTTCGGTCTTTTCGCTGGTGTTCTCCGACCTTATCGAGGACTTTGGCTGGCGCGCGGGATACGTGGTCATGGCGCTGTTCTCGGTGGCGCTCATCCTGCCCACCATCCTGTTTGTGCCGGCGGCCAACCCCGAGG
This sequence comes from Atopobiaceae bacterium UBA7016, assembly GCA_002449555.1. Taxonomy (GTDB): domain Bacteria; phylum Actinomycetota; class Coriobacteriia; order Coriobacteriales; family Atopobiaceae; genus UBA1367. Next base: position 14,349 of record DJXA01000221.1, read on the forward strand.
ACGTGCGGCTTGTTCCCTTTGGCGAGACGTCCATGCGCGTGCCGGGTGACGCGCGGCGTGGCGAGAGCGCAGCGGCACCGGTCAACGCAACCGTCTTTGCGATGATCGTTGCCTACGCGATGCTCATCCACGGGCCGGCGAGCATGAACCAGCACCTTCCGGGCTTGGGGGCGAGCTACGGCCTTGCGGCGGCGATTGGCGCCACGATGCTCTCTGCCGCGATGGTGTCAAACACGGTGGGCAAGGTGACCTTTGGCGCGTTGTCGGACCGCATGGGTGCCAAGCGGTCGATTCTGCTGTATGCCGCGGTGGTGGCGGTGGCTATGAGCGGGCTTTTGGTGCTGCGCGGGGCCGGCATGCTCATCGGCTCGTCCGCGCTCTTTGGGCTGACGTTCTCGCTCAACACGATCGGCATCACGCTCATAACGCGCGAGCTGTGCGGCCAGGAGAACTATGGCAGGGTCTATCCGACGGCGACGCTTGCCGGCAGCATCTCGTACGCCTCGTTCTCGTCCATCAACGGCTACATCTATGACTTCACGGGCGGATACGCGGTCTCGCTCATCGCCGCGATAGCCATGCTTGCCGCCGCTGTGGGAGCCGTCGTCATTGCCTACCGCCACACTACCTGATGCAACTCGGGTTCGGAACCCGTGTCCCATTTGCAACGGGGGTTCGGAACCCGTGTCCCACGCAATCACACGCTTGACCTGCGGTTTGTAGCGCTTTGCCTTAGCATGCTGCGCCGCGCCCCTATATGCCTGTACACTTCTCGCAGAGGAGTTCCAAAGCAAGGAAAGGGGAAAACATGGCATTTCCTGAGGGATTCATGTGGGGCGGCGCCATTGCGGCGAACCAGTACGAGGGAGCCTGGCTGGAGGATGGCAAGCAGCCCAACGTGACTGACGTGCTCGTGGGCATCATGAACCGCGATCCCGGCATCAAGTGGAACAAGGAGACCGGCAAGTACGAGCTCGCGCTTGACCCCAACAAGGCGTATCTGTCGCACACGGCGGTCGACGGCTACCATCGCTATCGCGAGGACCTGAAGCTCATGGCGGGCATGGGGTTCAACTCGTTCCGTACGTCCATCGCCTGGGGTCGCATCTTCCCCAATGGCGACGAGGAGGAGCCCAACGAGGCCGGCCT
>DJXA01000221.1:15615-15940 GCA_002449555.1 Atopobiaceae bacterium UBA7016
TGGGCATGGAGCCCGTCATCACGATGAGCCACTACGAGACGCCGCTCCACCTGCTCACGGAGTACGGCGGCTGGTCCAACCCCAAGCTCATCGAGTTCTGGCACCGCTACGCCAAGACGTGCTTCGAGCATTTTGGCGACAAGGTGAAGTACTGGCTGACGTTCAACGAGGTCAACGCCCTCTTCCGCATGCCGTTCGTGGCCGGTGGCGTGCTAACCATCGACAATCCCGCCGACGTAAACGACCCAGTCAACTCCACCACCATGCAGGACCAGTGGAACGCCTACCACAACTTCCTGGTGGCCAACGCGCAGACCGTCAAGCT
>DJXA01000054.1:0-264 GCA_002449555.1 Atopobiaceae bacterium UBA7016
TGGCCACGGCGCGATACAATGGAAGCCACACCATCAGACGAGAGGATTGACTATGTCAAAGCGTGAGTACGACAAGTTCCAGCAGATGCTTCGCGACGATCCGCAGATTGCCGAGCGGCTGCGCAAGCGCATTGCCGAGGCCGGCGAGACCAACAAGGTTGACGTGACGGTGCAGTTTGCCAACAACCACGGCTACAAGGTTGACGCGCAGGACGTGCGCTCCGCCCTGTAGCTGCCCGCCACCCATACAAGTGGGACAGGCAC
>DJXA01000054.1:372-6306 GCA_002449555.1 Atopobiaceae bacterium UBA7016
CGGTGCCTGTCCCACTTGTATGGGTCGGCTTTTGCTCCTCATGTGGTGCGTGTTGCAAGGTAAACAGATATTTGATAAAAGTAGAACTAGTATCAAATACTAGATACAAAGCCGCAAGAAGGAGGCAGATCATGAAGGACGAGTACAAGGTCATCATCTGGGGTCTGGGCAGCGTGGGCAAGTCGGCGCTCGAGATCATCAACGCGCGCAGGAGCCTCAAGCTCGTGGGCGCGTTTGACGTCAACCCCGACAAGGTGGGCAAGGACGCCGGCGAGGTGCTCGGGCTTCCCGCCGCGGGCGTCATCGTGAGCGACAGCGAGGAGGACGTCCTCGCCATCGACGCCGACATCGTGCTGTACTACCCGCCCACCAAGTGGGACGCCGGCAAGCTCCCCAGCCCGACGACCGTGACTGGCAACGTGGACGACATCGTCATGTTCCTCGAGCACGGCAAGAACTGCTCGTCCACCCTGCCCGTCTACTTCTCTGAGAAGAACGCGCCGGAGTACTTCGCGCGCATCGACGCCGCGGGCAAGGCGCACGGCACCACCTACGTGCAGCAGGGCATCTTCCCTGGCATCTTCACGCCGTACTTCTCGTCGCTCTCGTGCATGTTCAGCCGTACCATCGACACCGCCATCGTGTACGGCGGCGAGGACGACTCCGTGAACTCGGCCCCGTGGATCGCGGTCTTCGGCTATGGCAAGAAGCTCGACGAGCTCTCGCCCGAGCGCCTGTTTGCCATCCAAAACATCATCTACACCTACTACGGCCCCACGGTCATCGAGATGGCCGAGCGTGCCGGCCTGGAGTGGGACGAGTATTCCTGCACGTCAGAGCCCGTGCTCTCCGACGCCGAGGTCACCACGCCGTATGCCCACGTGACGCCCGGCACCATCGGCGCCCACATCTTCACGATGTGCACCAAGAAGGACGGCCGCGAGGTCACGGGCTACCACTTCGTCCACAAGGCGTCGGCGGACATCCTGCCCGAGCTCTCGCTGGACAAGTACATCGAGGTCAAGGGCGAGCCCAACATCACCATCAGCCTGGACAACATCATTCCGCACGAGGACCCGTTCCTGACGAGCGCCGCGCCGTCCGTCAACCTCATCCCGTCCATCGTGGACGCCGAGCCCGGCTACAAGAACGCGCTCGACATCCCCATGGGCTACATGCCGAGGTAATGCCGGCGCGCCGCGTCAGCCCTGCAGGTGGCTGGCGAGGATGCGCGCCGCGCACGCACAGAGCTCGGGGCACGGACGCTTGCGGTAGTAGGCGTCCGTGCGTCGCTCGGGCGTGGGGTCGCTGGGCCCGGCGGCCAGCCCCAGCAGCTCGCGGCAGATGATGGAGCCGTTTTCTTCGCGAAACTCCGCGGCAAGCTCCTGCACTTGCCCGTACAGATCCTTCTTGGCCTCGAAGGCCTTGGGCTCGCTGTAGCCCGCGACGAGGCCGAGGACGAGCAGCATGCCCGAGACCGTGCCGCACGTCTCGCGCAGGCGGCCCATGCCACCCCCAAACGGCGACGCCATCCGCGTGGCCGTCTCTGGGTCGATGCCCTGGCTCTCCAGCACGTCGGTGAACGCGCGGACCACCGACTGCGCGCAGTTGTATCCCTTCAGGAAGTTTTGCCTCGCGAGCTCTCCTCGCTCGTTGGGGTTCATGCGCGCTCCTTTCGCGGCCTGCCCGCGCACGACGTGAGGCCGCCCGGGCTCGCTTGCCATGCAGCCAGCTTAGCGCATGTCGTTGCCCCTCACGCTCGCGGGGGCCTTCTCCGCCTCGCCGGACCGGCCCGACCAATACGCGATCGCCCCGTACCGGCCCGGCTTCGAGAACGGCACAGGGGCGGTTCTTTGTGCTGCGAAAGCCGAGCTTTCTGGGGATTCAAATGCGACCCTTATTGTGCGAGAATGCAAGAGTTAGCTTTATATAACTTATGGGGAGCATTCAGAGCGGCCCAGAGGGAGCGGAAAGACCCATGAAGAGCGATGCCGAATACAAGGCGCTGTCCGTCAAGGAGTTCACGAAGGCGGCCGAGGTCTATGACAGCGGCCATGCCGGAATCTACGAGATGTGCAAGGACGACTATCCGCCCATCCTCGACGAGCTGGCCAAGGACGGCTTTGAGCGTCTCCTTGACGTGGGCTGTGGGACGGGGCCGATGGTCGAGCTGCTTGCGTCGGAGTTTCCGGACAGGAGCTACACGGGGCTTGACCTGACGCCCCGGATGATCGAGGTCGCGAACGCGAAGGGCATCGGGAACGCGCGCTTCGTCGTGGGCGACGCCGAGGACCTGCCGTTTGACGACGGGAGCTTCGACACGGTCATCTGCGCGAACAGCTTCCACCACTACCCGAACCCGCAGGCGTTCTTCGACGGGGCGGCGCGCGTGCTGTGCCCTGGCGGCAAGCTGGTCCTGCGCGACTACACGGCCCCGGCGCCCGTCCTGTGGCTCATGAACCACACGGAGATGCCGCTGGCGAACCTCGTGGGCCACGGCGACGTGCGCGCCTACACGCTCGACGAGGTCCGCGCGTTCTGCGAGGCGTCGGGGCTCGTGCCGGTCAAGCTGGAGGCCCAGAAGAAGTTCCGCCTGCACCTAGTGGCGCGCAAGCCGGCCGGCGGCGCGGCTACTTGATGTGCAGCGACTGGGCCATGAGCATCTCGTCGTCAAACAGGACCCCGTCGGCGGAGCCGTCCGTGCCATAGATCTCGACGTAATGGCCGTTCACGACGCCGGCAAGCTGCAGGAAGTGGTACTCGGTGCCATCGAGGCCGGTGTTGAGCGAGCTATAGCCCGTGAACTCGGCCCCGCTGATGGTGAGCGGACCGAGTGCCTGGATGTCCCTCATGTTGTCGCTCTCCGGCGGCAGGTCGTAGGTGGCCCACTCGTAGGTCTCCTCGTCGTAGACGTTCACGTTGAGGAGGCGACGCCCGAGGGACTCGTCCTCGTGCTGGAGGGTGAAGCTGTACCCTGATTCCCCCTCGCTCTCGAAGCGCTCGACCTCGTCGACCATGACGTAGACGTCCCAGCCATCGGCGATGCCGATGGTGAGAAGGTCGTTCTCGTGGAGGGTCAGGCCCTCGGCGAGCGCGGGCTCGGTGGCCTCGGGCTCGGCGTCGGCGTCGGCAACGGTATCCTCTGCCTCGCCGTCGGCAGCGGCCTCGTCCTCGGGGGTGCCTTCGGCCTCGGCCGCAGCCTCCTCCTGCGGCGCTGGGTCCTCGGCCGGAGCGGAAGCTCCTCCGCCGCAGCCTGCCAGAGAGAGGGCCATCGCCAGGCTCAGGAGGCCGGTGCCTATGAGTGAGCGGGACTGCATGTGCATGGGGGCTCCTTCCACGTAAGCGATCACGGTTTCGCGCTGCATAGAAGGTACACCCCCGGTGGGCGTGACGGTGGCAAATAATGTCCGGTCTGGTTGCTAATATCGCGCGAAAGGAGGTGCAAGCGATGGTCTACTGGGTGTCATACGTTATCGTTGTCATGCTTCTGTTCATGCAGACCGATGACTTGCTCTTTTCGTCTGTCGTGAGTCTCTACGTGCTCTTTTTCTTCTGGCCGGTGGTCTTCCTGCTCGATCTGCTTGTGGCATTCATCAAGGCGATCGTCAAGAAGTAAGGTGAGCGTCCCGTGCATGACATCTGGAACCCTTGGCACGGCTGCAGGAGGTGCTATGCGACGGGGAGAACTACGGCGTGGCGCGCCCGTGCCATTTTGAGTGGGTGAAGGCTCTGCGCGACGAATGCGCTGAGTTCGACGTCACGTTTGTCTTCTGCGGCACCGGGCGCGTGTTCGTGAAGGACGGGCGCACCTACCATCTTGAGGGGCATCTGCAGAGCGAGCAGGCACGCAAGTCGGGCATGAGCTACGAGGGCAGGGCCATCGACTGGAAGCTGACGGATGGGCGGGGGATGCCCGTTCCCGAGGACCAGCTGTACCGTCCCACGTTTCGCGAGCGTTGCCAGACGTGCGGTATGCAGCTTATCTGCAACGGTTGCAGCGCGTGCGGAAGGTGCGGCTAGCGCGCGTGCGTCGAGCGGCTGGGCCGCTCCGTTGGCTATGCGAAATGCTTGGGCCGGTCACCTGACGTGGCGGGGAGCAGCTTTGTCGCCACCATGTAGCCGATCAGCCCGGCGAGGATGCCAAGTATCATTCCTCCCAGCACGTCGCTGGGATAGTGGACGCAGCGGATGATTCTTGAGATTCCCACGATGGCCGGGATGGTCAGGAGGGCCCACGCCCACTTCTTCTTGTCCTTGGCGAGGACGGCGGCAAGCGCCGTGAACGTCGCGAAATTCAAAGACGTGTGGCCGGACGGGAAGGACAGGTCGTCCTCAAGATGCGAGCCGGCATTTGCCCAGTGGGCCTGGTAAGTCTCCCAAAATGGGGTGTCCCGCAGCGTCACGTAGGGCCGCGGCCTTGCCACGCTCGGCTTGATTAGGACGTTCACCAGAAGAAGGGCCACCAAGAAGGCAACTACCATCGCCACGCCGCATTTTCTGGTCTTCTTAGGAACGCAAAGGATCAGCGAGATGACAAAATAAATGATGAAGGCCGTCTTGTCTCCAAGATGCTGGCATATATCGGCTATTCCGATGGTCACCGGATTCTGAAACTGCCAGAAGAAGGTATAGACCGCGGTGTCGAATCCGTAAAAAAGCTGATCCATTGCCGAACTCCCTTACACAGGCCCAAGCTCCCGACCATTATAGTGCCCTCAAGGCCGGCCCCTGTTCTCGCTGGAGACCGCGGGGTCGAGGGCGCGTCCTGCAGGCGCGTCGGCTTGAGTGCGTAACTTTTGGGCGGCTCTTTGCGCTTGCCAAAGGTCGTACAACCAATCTACCTGCACAAACGTGCGCGGCATCAATCTCTGTACCAAGAGAAGTTACGCACTCGCGCCGCCCGCTTGCCCGAAGGCCGCGCCCGGCGCTCCGTCGCCGGCCTCCGTGCGGCGCGCGGCCCCTTAGCCTTGGGGTACCCGTTTGTACCAAGTATTTTCGGTTTTGGTAATGTCCGCACCCCCTCGTTGGTCGCGGGGGCAGGATTTGAACCTACGACCTCCGGGCTATGAGGGCGAAAAGACGACCCGACAGTGCATGACACGAATCGACAAAAGTACCTTCTACCAGCCCTTTTCGATGACACTGGTACCTATGCAAGACACGATGCGCGCCGACTTCGAGCTGCCTACTGAAGCCCGCAGCAAGCTCCTCGACATGCTCTGCTGGTCGGGGGTAGAGAGCCCCGAGTGGTGGCGGGATGTGCTCGTCGGAGAGGGTGACCCGCTGTATCGGGAGCTTGAGGCGATCTGACAACACTGACTGCGTATTCGCACGGGGTCAGACAGCGTTTTGCTTTTCTAGTTGTAAGGAGGCGGTCATCGCTCCACGACGTACGCCGCGATGATTGACTCCATAAAGAACTGCCTCCCGAGATCGTGTTGTTCGTCCTCGGGAGGTATCGTCCTATGGCGTCACAAGCTCGGTCCACCCAGAAGGGGCAGGTGCGAAGAATGTATTGACATATCGCGGTATAACGATATGATGTGCCCATGGACATGACCGAGACATTCAAGGCGCTATCGAACCCCACGCGGCTCCAGATCCTCATGTGGCTGAAGGACCCCGAGGCCAACTTCCCCGAACAGGGAGGGCACCCCGGCGTGCCGGACGACCTGAAAGGCGGGGTGTGCGTGGGCTCCATCCGCGACAAGGCGGGCATCTCTCAGTCGACCGCCTCGCAGTACCTCGATGTGCTGCAGCGCTGCGGGCTGCTGCTCTCCGAGCGCCACGGCAAGTGGACCTACTTCCGCCGCAACGAGGAAGCCATAGCCGAGCTGGCCCGGTTCGTGGGAGGCGAGCTCTGACACCGCAACCGGACAAATCGGTGAAGCATCTTGGCATGCCATTACGCATCGACATATCACGATATCTAGT
>DJXA01000139.1 GCA_002449555.1 Atopobiaceae bacterium UBA7016
CGAGCTCGCAGAACCCGCAGAGCACGGTCGCCCCGACGCACGCGGCGAAGGCCGCCCTTACCCACGGGCTTACGCCGATGAGCGCGAGCAGGCTTACCGTTGTCGGGCCCTCGGTACCGTTGCCGAACACCGGCACGACCAGGAGCAGCGCCGGCAGAACGTCCAGCAGGCCGCACACCAGCGACGTGTACCCGTGCGCGAAGGACCTCTTTTCTGCCTGCGCGGCCGACACGACCTCGTCCGGGCTAATGAGCTCGTCTATCGTCACCGAGAAGAAGCGCGACACTTCCCTGAGCGAGTCGATGCTCGGGTAGCCCCTGCCGGACTCCCACTTGGACACGGCCGTCCTCGAGACGTAGAGCGCCTCTGCCAGCTGCTCCTGCGTGAGCGAGCGCGCCTTCCTTAGCTCCTGGAGCTTCTCGCCGAACTCCATGGTCATCCCTCCGATCGTGCAGTGGTAAGCCTTGCGTCGGCTCGCGCGACGGCGTACCGGTACATCGCGAACAGGCCTGCCGCCAGGAGGATCGAGCCGACGATGTCGGTGGCCCAGTGCACGCCGGAGACCAGCCTGTCGGCGACCATGAGGGCAGAGAACACGGCCACGAAGGCGACGACGGCAACCTTTGCCTGAATGCTCTTCGACCTCCGCGCGATCTGGTAGGCCAGCGTCGGCATGACGCCCAGGACCAGCAGCGTCGTCGAGGACGGGTAGGACGCCTCCATGACGCCTTCGATGGGGATCGGCCGGTAGTTTATCGGGAACGCCTCGAAGACTAGGTAGGCGGCTGCGATCAAAACGTAGTAGACGCCGAGGAGCAGCAGGTCGGGATCGACCGCAAGGAGGCTCCTGCGCCTGACGAGCTGCGTGGCGCCCATGGCCCCGAAGCCAAGACAAACGGCTACCGGCACGAGGCCGAGCCAGTCGGTGATCGAGTAGAGGACCATGTGCACGCCCGTCAGGCCGTGGAACCATACGTTGAATGCCGCGAATCCGACGCACGTGCCGTTCTGCCCAACCGGCCGCACGTCCACGAGCTGCACCAGCGCCGTCCAGAGTCCGAACGCGGCGAGCAGCGCCGTCCCTGTAACGAGGTCCCTTCTCGGTTCTGCCATCTCTCTCACTATGATTCTCCTCTCCGTCGGTGGACCCATGGCAAGGCGAAGGTACCCGCCACGGGGCCACCAGGAAAGAGCCGTGCCGTCACGTCGGCGACACGGCCCGTGCCATCGCTCTCTAGCTGGGGTTTTGCGCTAACTGCGCCTGAACCTCACGGCGATGGTGTTGAGGTAGTCGAGCGCTCCGGCCTCGACGGCCGCGCGGTCGCCCGCGGCGTACTTGTTGTCGCACTCGAGCCAGTCGGCCCACGCCTCGCGCGTGCAGGCCATCTCGCGCATGTCGAGGATCTCGGCGCCCTCGGTCTGCTCGAGGTTGGCGCGCCACCAGCCCGTGTCGTGCATGTAGTCGAGCTGCTCGGGCGTCCAGGACGCGAGCAGGCACGCGGGCAGGTCGTCGTGGCGGTCGCGCGCCATGCCGGGTATGGCGAAGAGCAGCTCTCCGCCACGCTTGACGAGCGGCAGCAGGTGCTCGCCGAGGTAGCGGGGGTCGCGGCCGAAGTAGTTGTACGAGTCGACGCTCACCACCGCGTCGAAGAACTCAGTGGCGAAGGGCAGTGCGGTGGCATCCGCCTTGAGCGGTACGACCTGGCGGTTCGACAGGCCGCACGTCTCGAAGAAGCGCATGTTGTCGGAGGGGTCGCTCCAGAGGTCGGCGGCATAGACGACATACCCGCACTCGCGTGCCATGAGGGCGCTCGTGAGCCCGGCGCCGCTGCCGAGGTCGAGCACGACGGAGCCTGCGGGGATGTCTGCGTATGCCAGCAGCTCCTCGCAGAGCTTGAGCGGGTTGGGTCCCATGCTGCGCTCGCGCATGATGGATGAAGAGAAGGAGTTGGCCTTCGGGAAGTTCATGGTCTTGCCCTATTCTGTGAGAATCCGTTATCTGTGAATGGATTCGGAACGCATCAAACCACGGGCACCGTTCGCGCCCTTTTCAAAGCGTTAGGTTTTAGCGTTCCCTACAGAACAATGACCAAAAAGACATCCCCTTGGATGACCGTCGCCGCAAGGCCCCGTACCCCGCATGCTTACAGCAACAGTACCACGTTCATCTCACTATGTGCAATCTTGAACTGCGTGTGTTTCCGCTGCTTAAGGCATCGACCACGATTCCGCAAGGGCCATCGGCTAATCCCCAACCGCCGCGCCGAAGGAGCCCGTCCTGATCAGATGCCCCTCTTGGATCGCGGCGAACGTGGCCACCACGCACGCGATGATGGCAGGTGAGACAACACCCAAGAGAGGGATGGCAAGTGGAACGAGGAACGCCACGAGCCCCGCGACCTTGTTTGCAACGGTGTGGGGCATGACGAGACGTCTCTCTACCACGAGGCCACTTGCCATGTTCACCACCTTCACGATGGCTATCGCGGCGACCCACGCCCACAGCCATATGGGCACGTCGATGGCGGGAAGTAGCTTCTCCAGACAGACGATGACCAGAACGAGGTCGGCGATGCTGTCGAGCCTAGTCCCAAGCTCGCTTGCTGAGTTGGTTTTCCTCGCCACATACCCGTCAAGCATATCCGTTAGCCCAGCAAGAGCGTAGGCCAAGAAGAACGCTGGCGAGAAGGCGTCCGTTATCAACAGCACGACGCAAAGCACGATCCTGCATATCGTGAGCGAGTTCGCCAAGGCCCCTCCTCATGCTCTGCATGGACGGTGAACAGGGGAAGGAAGTGAACAGGCACACGTCCCCTGTTCACAGTCCCCGTTCACACACGCACTTACTCGTCCAGCTCGAGCCGCATGAGCACCAGCTCCTGCCAGCCGCCCTGGCGCGTACGGAAGCCCCGGGGGTTCCTCCCGTACTCGACGAAACCCGCGCTCTGGTAGAGCGCATGGGCACGCTTGTTGTCCGCCACAACCTCTAGCTCGAGCTGGGCGTACCCCGCAGCCCGCGCGCATTCGATGCACGCCTCGATCAGGGCCCGCTCGATGCCGATGCCAAACTCAGCCCGGTGCCTCAGCTTCTCCTTCGAGCCGACGCAGCCGACCCCCGCGGATCCCACGATGGAACCGCCGACTTCGGCGAGGATCTCCACCTCGTTGTCGCTCTCCGCCCTACCCTGCAGGTACTCCGCCTCGCCCTCCAGGGTAAAGCCGCCCTCGTCGGGATAGGTGAGCAGGTAGTCCGTCTCCGCGTGCGTCAGGTTAAAGCTGTCGAGTGCGGTGCGCGCATCCTCGGCCGTCCCGTTACGCAGGACGCACTGTCGGCCGTCGCGCAGCGTTATCGTCTTCTGGTATTTCATGACTGGCCCCCACATCCCTACCAAGCAATCCGCTCAGAGATTTACCATCCCTGAGACAATTTACGTCACATACGTTACGCAACATATGTTATCATACTCGGCGAGCAAAGTGAAAGGACGGAGATCATGCCTCCCAGTGTCAAGTTCACCAAGCAAGAGATCATCGACGCGGCCCTGCGCGTGACGCGCGCAGGCGGCATCGGGTCCCTCACGGCGCGCTCCCTTGCCTCCGAGCTTGGCGCCTCGACGCGGCCGATGTTCACGTACTTCGACTCGATGGATGCGCTTAAGCACGAGGTCCATGAGGCTGCCAAGGACCTCTACCGCGCCTACGTGGAGCGCGGCCTCGCCGAGCCCATCCCCTTCCTGGGGGTCGGCCAAAGCTACGTCCGCTTTGCCAAGGAAGAGCCGGAGCTTTACAAGCTGCTCTTTCTCGAGA
>DJXA01000001.1 GCA_002449555.1 Atopobiaceae bacterium UBA7016
ACCGCCAGGACCATCTTCCTCGAGCGCATCGCAGAAGGGCAATTCAATGACAGCAGTGACGGCAGTGACGGCACTTTTCTATAAGAGGAAGATCCTGTCATTGCCGTCATGCTGTCATCAAGACGAAGGCTGCTTGCCCGTAGCAAGTAGCCTAACCCCTGTACATAGCGAGCTGCCCAACTCATGTACATCGGAGTTAGCGGGGCCAGCGCGCTACCTATCGCGTCCGTGCATCCAAGGGGCTGTGGGGCCATACCCTCCACAGTCCCTTTGACTTCCTTCGCTCGCTGCCCCATCGCGACTTGAGCCATCTGATTGCCACTTCGTTCATCAGATGGCGCAAGATCGCCGCGCACGGGGGAGCCCCCGTGGCCCCTATCGAAAAGCCCTCGAGTGTCCACGGCGTGGTCGGCCGTCACACTCTAAGCAACCTGATGCCTCTTGAACGCCCTCATAGCCAGAGGAGTGAACGCCACGAGCATGGCACCGTAGAGAACAGCCAGCACCGTGGGAAGGTCGGCCACGAGTGGCCCCGCCGCATACGACACCATGTAGTCGTACGCGTAGCTCAGTCCGGTGAAGGGCGTGAGCAGCGCAATCTTCGCGGCTGGCGTCATGAACAGCCCGAGCACGCCCATGAAGACGAACGCCATGGTGATGGCGGCGACTGGCATGGTGGAGCGAACCTTCGAGGAGATGAGCAGGGCCAGCGCCGACATCCCGAGCGCCACTAGGTACCCGAGCGCGTACGCCAGCACGACCGCCTGCCCCACTGTAAGTGGGTAGGGAACGTCAAGCCCCTGTGAAACCTGCAGAGGCAGATCCCAGCCGTCTGCACCGTAGAGCACGACTCGCAAGCCGATGACGAGCCCCGCGAGCAGAAGCCAATATGCAGTCGTGAAGATGAGGGACGCCGCGACCTTCGCGGCCGGTAGCGCGCGCTTGCCCTGGCGTGTGGGCAGTACGATGGCAGCTGTGCGGTCACGGTACTCACCAGCAAACACGCCCGAGAGGGCAATGCAGACGGCAACCACCGCCAAGCCCGAGAAGGCCTTCCACTCAAGCACGTCATGCCAGCCCTGCATATAGCCCCACTCCATCGGCCAGGAGATTCCATCCTCGAGGTTGCGCCAGTAGGCCTTCTCGACATCCGAGTAGCGGAAGTAGCCCCAGAAGCCCTGGTCGAGCATGCCCTCGATCCTCGCCTCGGCGCCATCCCGCAGGCTGGTCGCGCGAGGACTCGCGGAGTCGAGCGTCCCCACGACCTCCATGTAGTAGCCGTCCTCGGCAACGGCCCTCGTCTGCTGCCAGAACTCCAAGCCGTACGTGTCGATGATCTGCTGGTTGTCCAGTTCGTAGAGGCCAGGTACCTCCTCACCCAGCTGGTTGGCGCGATCGAGTGCGGCGGCATCATCGGCCACCCGCTCGTCAGTAAGCTGACCTGCGTGCATCTCCTGCAGTCCCCTGGCTGACTTCTGCGCTTCTGCGCCATGGACGACCTCTCCAGTGAAGAAGTCCCGCGTCACTGCCGTCGTATAGTCGAGCACCGTCAGCGCCAGGAGCATCGCTAGCACGAGGGCGCACGAAACCATGCCCGCCCTGTTGCCCAGAATCTTCTTGAGTTCGAACTCTATGAGTGTTCCCATGACGCTCCTCCTAACGCCCGTTACCGTCGCTGAACACCAGCAGGTACAGGTCCTCGAGGGTCGGCTCGACGACTGAAGCCCCCACCATGGGCGGCTCGTCAGCCACCACACGCAAGACCGCATGGCCGTCCGTGGCGTAGCGAACGTTTGCAACCTGCAGGCTGGCCGACATCTCCTCGGCTCGGCGCGTCTCCACCCGGCACTCCCACACCTTTCCCGCGGCCTGTTTGACGACCTGCTCGGGCGTCCCGTCGAGCACGAACGACCCCTGTCGCATCACGAGAATGCGGTTCGCGATGAACTCCACGTCGCTCACGATGTGGGTGGAGAGGATAACCACCTTGTCCTGCGCAAAGCCAGCGATGAGGTTGCGGAAGCGCACGCGCTCCTTGGGATCGAGGCCCGCAGTCGGCTCGTCAAGCACGAGGATGGCCGGATCGTTGAGCATAGCCTGCGCGATGCCGAGGCGCTGCCTCATGCCGCCCGAGAAGGTCTTGACCTTGCGCCGCGCGTCATCGGCAAGGCCCACCTCATCCAGAAGCTCCATGCTGCGCGCCCGCCCGTCGCGGTCGCTAAAGCCCTTGAGCGTCGCCATGTAGCGCATGAAGTCGAGCGCCGAGAAGTCCGGGTAGTAGCCGAAGTCCTGCGGCAGGTAGCCGAGCAGCGCGCGGTACTCGTCGCCGAGCTCACTCGCGTCGCGCCCGTCGAGCAGGATCTGCCCGCCCGTGGGTCGCAGCACGTCGCAGACCATGCGCATAAGCGTGGTCTTGCCGGCGCCGTTGGCGCCGAGCAAGCCCGTCACGCCCGGGGCGAGCGTCGCCGACACACGGTCCACGGCAATGCGCGCTCCGAACTGCTTGGTCAGCCGGTCTAGCTTGAGTTCCATATCATCAATCCTTGTCTAGTTGTAGGTCCTTGCCAGATGCGGAGAGAAGGCGTCGAGGCCGCTCGCTACCACCTGCACGGTCAGCACGACCTCGCGCACGAGCCAAACGAGGGCCGCAGCTGCGGCCGCTGCCCACGTGGCAAGCGATGTCTGCGCGTACAGGTCTGGAATCATGGCCGAGAGCCCCAGAAGCGCCGCCGAGCATGCCACCGTCCAGACGACAGAGAGCATCGGGGCGCTGGCTGGGGGTGCCTTGCGCAGCGTCATGAGGGAGCCCGCGCAGGAAAGGAAGAGCGGCGGACAAGCCCAGAGCGCCACCTCGAAGACTGAGGCATCGACTGCCTGCGCCGTCACCCCCACCATGAGGGCGACCGCCAGCGCCGACGAGCATCCCAGCACGATGAGCCGCGCAACCAGCACGCTGGCCGCGTTGCGAGGGCACGCGTACTCCAGCTCGGCCACCCGGTTCAGTTTGCTCGCGTGCACGGTGGGCACGCCTATGAGAACGCACATCGCCGAGAGGATTCCGATGCAGACCCTCGTCAATCCCGCGTCGCCGGCTGCGTACGCCAGTACGCACATGATCGCGACGAGCGCGGCCTGCGCCGCCCACGTCCACACGGGGATGTAGCGCACCTGTGACGCGACGAACGCGGCCGTTCCCATGCGTCGGGACTGCACCCTTCGAATCCGCGCGTCCTCGGCGACCATCGCGGCGACGAGAGCGTCTGTCGTCTCAGGAGCAACCTCATCGCGTTGGGCGGCGTAGTGCCGCGCCAGCTCCGCTTCGAGCCTCGCGCGTCCGACCTCACCCATCAAGACCACCTTCTTCCAGCTCCTCTTCGAGCATCTTCAACGCGGCGTTTATGCGCCTCCTCGCGGAGAACCGGCTGATGCCGAGCACGCGTGCCATCTCGCCCACGCCGAGCCCCGAGCCGTACCGCAGCTCCACGGCCTCGCGCAGGTCGTCCGGCAGCCCGGCCAAGGCCTCGTCGAGATCGGCCTCCCGCTCGCTCCGCTCGTCGGCGGCGACCTCGAAGTCGAGGCTCACCGTCTCCGGCCTGCGTTTTCGGCTCGCGTCCACGCAGACGCTCCTCGCCACCCGCATGAGGTAGGCGATGGGCCTGCCGCGCTCGCGGTACCCCTCGGCACGCACGAAGCGCAGGAACGTCTCCTGTGCGAGGTCGGCCGGGTCGTGCCCTGCGGGAGCGTGGCGTCTGCAGTACGCCAGCACTTCGCCGTAGCACTCCTCGGCTATCTCCCGCGCCCGTTCCGGACCCAGGCTCTCAGGGTTGTTCCTCGGCAAGCCCGTCACCTCCTCTACCTACTACAACGTAAGGGCCGCCCAAAATGTGCGGCCCTTACCAGAAAGATTTCGAGAACTTGCTCAACTCCGTATCACCCTTGGATACGCGCTCGCGAATCAGCCTTCAGCACGGAATCGACCGTCCGAATCGGACGCTTTTTCGTTCGATCAACGGCCGATTCTCCGGACGAAGGAAGCAGTAACGTGAGCGTCGTGCGTTTGGGCCGTAGGCCACCTCATAGCTTGGCTCACCGTACCCTGCCCACTCCCAGCCGCCGAAGCTTTTGGCCAATTACACATCATCTTCGTGCTGCGCCAGAAACACGCGCTTCTGGGCCTCGATTTCCGCGCGTAGTTCCTCCTCGTCGGGGAGGTAGAGCTTGTACTTGCTCATGAAGAGCTGCTCGCTGCCGTGCATCACGGAGTAACGGGCAATATCCTCGTCGGTCTCGGCACACAAAACGATACCCAGGGTGGGACCGTCGCCCTCGTTGCGCCTGAGTTCGTCGTACATGCGCACGTACATGTCCATCTGGCCCACGTCCTGGTGCGTGATTCTGCTTGCCTTGAGGTCTATGAGCACGAAGCAGCGAAGGATGTAGTTGTAGAAGACCAGGTCGATGTAGAAGTCGTCCCACTCGGTGCGGATGTGCTGCTGTCGCGCCACAAAGGCGTAGCCCTTCCCCAGCTCGAGCAGGAACTGTTGCA
>DJXA01000204.1:0-528 GCA_002449555.1 Atopobiaceae bacterium UBA7016
ATCTTTCCAACGACCAGTGCGCCGACGCCCTGCGAACGCTCGTGACCGAGGAGACCACCACCGTGGTGGCGCTGCACATCTCCGAGAAGAACAACCTGCCGTCCGTGGCGAAGGCCGCGCTCACTGAGGCCGTGCCCGACCGCGTTGAGGTGCTGGTCGCAGGCCAGAACAAGCCCATGAGCGTATGGTGATCCGGGACAAGGGCCCCAAACACCGTCGCATATAGGACAAGGGCCCCGAGACCCCGTCTCGCTTGCACCGGGGCTCGGGACCCTTGTCCCACTTAGTCCTGCGTCGGTCGCGTTAGTCGATGGTGACCTTCGTGACGTTGACCTTCTCGTCCTGCTTGGGGATGCTCACCGTCAGGATGCCGTTCTCAAGCTTGGCGGTAAGGCCAGCGGTGGCAGCGTCCTTCAGGTACACGCCACGAGAAGCGCTCCAGTCGTGGGTCTCCTTGTGCAGGAAGTTCTTAGCCTTGTGCTCCTCTGACTCGTGCTTCTCAATCGAGATGGAGAGACGGCCCTCGTT
>DJXA01000204.1:673-4570 GCA_002449555.1 Atopobiaceae bacterium UBA7016
GCGTCCTCGACGTCCATCTTGAAGGCACCGTCGGAGGCGGCGCTCACCAGAGGAGACGAGAGCAGCTCGTCAAACATGTCGAACGGGAAGCGACGCAGAGCGCGGTCGTAGTTGGTGTAGGGAATGAGGCTTGCCATAGTGCATGCTCCTTAGGTTGTGGGCGCCTCTGGATTGTGCGCCCCTGGGTACGCTGTTGTTTATTCCCCGGTTTGCTAGCTTTATACACCTTATGGCATCTTTTCTGACCTTCATATACTCATCAAATCTAAGTGTGATTGACTTATATCTGGTGCCACGCCGACTTTTCTTACAGCCTGACGGCAAGTTGCAAACTCTCTTACCAGAATGGGCGCGGTGCTTTATCATGGTTGCTGCTGTAGAAGCATCTGCGCCCCTCGGAGGTGCCGCATGGAAGATAACGAGCTGTTTGACGAGCCCGCGCTGGAGGAGGAAGTCTCCACCACGCAGCAATCTGCCCCTGTTGAGGTCGAGGCGGCGGAGTCCTATGACGACCTTGCGCCGGCACAGCGCTCGACGTACGTGCGCCAGCGCGCGCCACGCCGCACGCAGGAGGCCATCGACGACCTCGCCGAGGACGACAACCCCGTTGAGTACGCGCACGAGTCAAACGTGACCGTGGGCGGTTCCATTGGCGACCGCAAGTACCGCAAGGCTCGCTCCGAGATCTCGCAGTTCCAGAAGAACAACCGCTATGGCCAGTACCTCGAGATTCCCAAGGGCAGACGCTCTATCTTTGCCAAGCGCGAGCGCGCCCGCAGGCGCCAGTCGGCCATCGCGGCCATCGTGGTCCTGGGCATCCTCGCCGTCGCCGCCTACATCGTGTGGCAGTTCATGAGCCACCTTTCCTTCGGCGGCTAGCGTTACCAAGTGCGAACGTTGACGCGGGAAGGCCCCGCAGGTCAACATCGGCGATGACTCAAAGCCGATGTTGACCTGCGGGGCCTTCCCGCGTCAACGTTCGCAGATTGGGCTACGCCCAGGGATCGCGCTCGAAGAGCGGCTCGGGGTCCGGCCGGCGGTCAGAGTACGGATCGTAACCGTCGTCGTCCTCGTTCTCTGCGCGCAGAAACGGATCGTCGCGCTTATCGTCTTGCTGCTGCTTCTCAGGCTCCATCTTGCCCTCCTTTACAGCTCGTTGTACACGTCCATGCAGGCCACGAAGTCGCAGATGCTCTTGCCATACGGCTCAAGGTCGTAGTTTGAGGTGTAGTAAGAAATGGGCGCACAGGTCACCACGGCGCGGGTCGAACCGTTTGGCTCGTTGACGATGAGGATGGTCCAGCAGTTGGTGCCCACCTCGCCGTAGGCGCAGCGGAACTTTGCCTTGGTCTTGGACATGTCGCTCGGCATCGTGATGTCCGTGTCGGTGCAGGCATCGGTGATGCTGGAAAGTCCGCAGCGCGTCATGATGTCGCGCATGGCGTTCTCGCCCAGCTTGGACGCCTCGGGAGGCATCAGCGAGGTGGGAACTTCCCAACGGATGCCCACGAACGGATGGTTTTCCGCCATCACGTCAACGCCCTCATCGCGCTGGTACACGTACGCGTGCGAGTAGGGGCGGTTGCAGAAGCAGAGGTAGCCATACGAGTCCGAGTAGTACACGGCCTCGGCCTCGTTGTCGGACGAGGTAAACGAGCTGTACAGGTAGAAGCCCTTGCTCTCTACGTAGCGATCGATGCTGGGCGAGGCC
This sequence comes from Atopobiaceae bacterium UBA7016, assembly GCA_002449555.1. GTDB lineage: Bacteria > Actinomycetota > Coriobacteriia > Coriobacteriales > Atopobiaceae > UBA1367. Next base: position 2,385 of record DJXA01000204.1, read on the forward strand.
TTGCCGAAGTACTCCAGCAGGTGCAGCGGGTCAGCTGGCATGGGTTCGACCACGTACAGCCAGACCTCCGAGCCGGGGTCGGCCTTCGATTCTGGGTCAGGCCACATCCTGACGACCTCGTTGGTGTTGCCGTCCTCGTTCACGTACTCGATGTGGACGGTGAAGCCCGAGGCCTCGACCAGCGCTGACGCCTCGACCTTGTCCTTGCCCACCACGTTGGGAACGAGCGGCTTCTGGGCCACCGTCAGCGTCACGGTCTGGTGCGCAGAGAAGCCCTCGCCCTCTGCCGGCTTGACGCCCAGCACGGTTCCTTCTGCCTCGTTGGAGTCGGCGCCCACTACCTCGACATTTTCCGCGCCAGCCTTAGAGAGCAGGTCAAGCGCCTCGTCTTGGGTCAGGCCCGTCACCTCAGGCATGGTGCGGCTCGTGGCGATGACGATGGTGACGGTCGCGCCCTCTTCCACGCGCACGCCGCTTTCGGGCTCCTGCTCCATCACGAAGCCGATGCCGTCGTCGGCGATGCGGCTCTTGGTCTCGACCACAAAGCCCGCATCGGTGAGCATCGCGGTGGCGCGCGCCTCAGAGATGCCGCACACGTTGGGGATGGACGTGCCGCCCCACAGCTCAAGGCCGTACGTACCTGCGGCAAAGATGATCGCGGCCATGATGCCCACCAGGAACAGCGCGAGTAACGGACGCAGCCTGCTGCGGCTTCTTCCCTCGCCTGGCACGCGGTAGCCCGCTCCGTCCATGTCGCCAATGTGCGGGATGGGAATCTCCTGCGTCGCGCGCTTGCCCTGGTAGGCACGGCCGATGCGACTGTAGTCTTCCTCGTACTGAGCCTCGCCGATGGTCGTGTCGCGCTCCTCGTCGTAATGCGGAGCGGGCAGCGGAAACAGCATCGTCTCGTCGACGGGTTCGTCGACGCCCTCGGGCTGGCTGCTATACAAAGGGACTCTCTTCTGGGAATCTTCGGGGGCCATATGGTGCCCTCTCTCGCGTTTAAGGTGTGTTTGAGCTATCAGCCATTCTACCACGGCTGCGGCACCGCCCCTTTGGGGCCGCCTGAACGCGTAATTCCTGTTGGGAAACGGGTCTGCGTGGGGTATTTGAAGCGAGATGGCCAATTTGTACCACGTTTTGACGGTTTATGTAATGCCGTTTTTCATATACCCCATTTTGGGCGGTACGACCACTTTTGATACACCCATCTACCTGCGGTTTTACATATCAAAAAGTACTCTAATCTGCGATACGAAAAATGACCTTACATAAACCGTCAAAACGTGGTACAAATTGCGACTTCGGCTTTTATGAGACCCAGAAAAGCCCGATTTGCACAGCAGAAAGACGCCCCGAGCCCCCGAGCCGCACGCAAATCTCGCTGCCGCACCTCTGATCCTGACCCCAAATGGCACCCTACCGCGCCCGCGCAAGCGGTGGGCGGGTTTGTAATGGGCAAAACCCCATATGCGCGGCACAATAGGAAGTTAATGCAGGTTGCAGTGGGTAACGAGGAGAAGAGGAGACACCATGCTGCACAAGACGCTCAAGGCCTTCCCCGAGGACTTCCTCTGGGGTGCCTCTACGTCCGCCTACCAGGTCGAGGGCGCTGCCCTGACCAACGGCAAGGGCCCGTCCGTCCAGGACGTCAAGGAGCCTCCCGCGGGTACCAGCGGCTTTGAGGTGGCGGCCGACCAGTATCACCACTACAAGGAAGACGTCGCCCTAATGGCCGAGATGGGCTTCAAGACCTATCGCTTCTCCATCAGCTGGGCGCGACTGCTGCCCAAGGGCACCGGCGAGGTCAACGAGGAAGGCGTGCAGTACTACAGCGACCTCATTGACGAGTGCCTGAAGTACGACATCCAGCCGCTGGTCACCATGTACCACTTCGACCTTCCCGCCGCGCTGGACGAGCAGGGCGGCTGGGCCAACCGCGCCACCGTGGACGCGTTCGTGGAGTTCTCGGAGCTCATGTTCAAGCGCTACGGCGACCGCGTGAAGTACTGGCTCACCATCAACGAGCAGAACATGATGACGCTGGCGGCCGGCGCCGTGCTGGGCGTTGACACCTCCGCCCCCGGCGCGCAGAAGCGCATCTACGAGATGAACCACCACATGCTGCTGGCCCAGGCCAAGGCCATGAACCTCTGCCACGAGCTGCTGCCCAACGCCAAGATCGG
>DJXA01000205.1:0-2982 GCA_002449555.1 Atopobiaceae bacterium UBA7016
TACTCCTTCAAATCCCGAGTTGTCGCTCTGACATCCAAACCACAGCCACAACCTTCTGTTATCCAAATCACTAACTCAACCCTACCGCAAAAACATCCAAACCGGCCACTCAACCCCACGACATCTAAACCGCCTACTCAACCCTCCGGTTGGAGCGGTTGATATGTTCTGTCAGAGTGATTATTGTGGTCAAATCCGCCCACTACCACGGATGGTCAGACGCCCGAAAAGCCCGGAAATACGGCACTTTTGACGGCCTTATGTGTCTTTCCGTGACATCAATACTACCGTCTCCACATGGAACGTCTGCGGGAAGAGGTCGACAGGCGTGATGCGAACGGGCGAGAAGACGCCGGCTTCCTCGAAGCGCGCGATGTCGCGGGCGAGGGTGGCGGGGTCGCAGCTGACGTAGGCAATGGCGCGCGCGGGCTGCGCGGAGAGCTGCTTCACCACATCCTCGGCAAGGCCGGCGCGAGGCGGGTCCACCACGATGACGTCGGCATCGGTGTCGGGGAACTCCCGCCCGGCGTCGCCACCGATGGCGTCCACGTTGTCAAGCTGCGCCTTCTCGAGGTTGCGGCGCAGGTCGCGCACGGCGGGGCCATAGCTTTCCACGGCAGAGACGTAGTCGCACGCACGCGCAAGCGGTAGCGTGAAGGTGCCCGCCCCGCAGTAGAGGTCCATGGCCTCGTCGTTCTCTTCGGGGGAGAGGCCTTCCAAAACGAGCTCGACCAGGCGCTCGGCACCAGCGGTGTTTACCTGGAAAAACGACGGCGCGGACAGGAGCATCTGTCCGCCGGCGATGCGCTCCTCCCAGCAGCCCTTGCCGGAGAGACGCTCCACGCCCGTGACCTTGCGGGCCTTCTGCGGGCCCTTGGTGAGCACGCGTACCACGGAGCTGGCCTTCGTGGAGTCCTGCAACACCTTGGCCACCTGCGCGCGCGGAAACTCGCCCGGCGTGGTCCAGAGCGCGATCTCGAGGTCCTTCGTGCGACGTGAAGCGCGGATGCCCACGCGGTCGATACCAAGGTCATGGGATCCGGCGAGGTAGTTGAGCGCGCCGGAGACGGACTTGACGGCCTTCTGATAGCGGCTGTCCAGAAGCGGGCAGCGATCCACCTTGATGACAGTCTTGCCGTCCTGGGCGTGCATGCCCACGGTGGAACGGCCGCGCACGGTGGCCACGGCGAGCTCGACCTTGTTGCGATAGCCCCAGTCGTCGCTCGGCCGCTCTGTTGGGGCGACAAGTTCCTCGGCACGGGCAACGTCCATGTGAGCGATGCGCGTGAACGAGTTCACCACGTTGGCGCGCTTCTCGGCAAGCTGCGCGTCTCGCGAGAGGTGAGCCCAGGGGCAGCCGCCGCAGATGTCTGCGTAGGGGCAGGGGGCCGTGACGCGGTCAGACGATGGCTCTACTACGCTGACCAGGCGCGCACCGGCAAACGACCCCTTGTCTCGGGTCACCTCGGCGTTCACGACGTCGCCAGGAACGGCGCCGCCGCTTACGAAGACGGTCTTGCCCCCGTCGGTATGCGCTATCGCGTCAGCACCATAGGACATGCGCTCGACATGCAGCGTGAGGATGGTGCCTGTGGGTTCGGACATGCGCTACTGGTCCTTGCGGTCTGAGACGCGGCCGGTGAGGATGGCCTTGACGCCCATGGCGATGAGCTTAAAGCCCACGGCGAAGCGGCCGGGCTTGCGCTTGGCGATGGGTTTGGGCTCCTCGGCGGGCTTGGGCGCGCTGCGCGTCGCCTCGGGCTCATCGGCAGGCTCCTCGTCTTCGGGCTCTTCGTCCTCGATGATGTGGGCCTGCACGTGCTCGGGCTCCGCGGCCGGCTCTGCTGGGGCGTCAACGGGCTCGTCGATGGTGGCCTCGGGGTCCGGCACCTCCTCGGAGGCGGGCTCGACAGCGACTTCAGGAACTGCCTCAGCCTCGGGCTCAGCAACCGGCTCGGGCTCGACCTTAGTTTCAACCTCAGCCTCAACCTCGGTAGCCGGCTCCACCTCAGGCGTAGCCTCCTCGGCATCCTCGTCCTCAAACATGTGGCTGGGGATGGAGGACACGCGGCGCAGCTGGTCAAGCGTGAGGTCGGGGATGATGCGCGTGAACGGCGTCATGGGAGCAAGCTCGCTCTCGTCGGCCTCGGCGCGCATCTCGGCCACGGAGATGAGCAGCTCCTGGCTGTTGATGGTGGGCTCGCCCGGCGCGGGCGTGACCTTCCTCCACGTGCCCTTGCTCGTAAGTTGGCGCGCCTTAGCGTTGTCGGCAAGCTGTAGGTTGACGTACTGCATGACGAGCGAGCGGCAGTGGTCGTCCAGCACGGGGTAGGCGATCTCCACACGGTGCTCGGTGTTGCGCGTCATCATGTCGGCCGAGGACAGGTAGACGAGGTCGGTCTCTACGCCAAAGGCATACACGCGGGCGTGCTCGAGGAAGCGGCCCACGATCTGGCGCACGACCAGGCCCTCGGTGCGGCCAGGGATGTTGGCCTTGATGCAGGTGATGCCGCGGATGATCATGACCACCACGACGCCTGCCTGGCAGGCCTCAGAGATCTTGTCGATGACGTCGCGGTCGGTGAGCGAGTTCATCTTCATGAACACCTGAGCCGGCTCGCCCTTGCGCGCGCGGTCGATCTCGCGGTCAAGGCCGCGCATGACGAGCGGCTTCAGGCTGGAGGGTGCCACGCCCAGGTGCTGGTAGGTGCCATAGAGGTTGCCGAGCGACAGGTTGCGGAAGAAGGCGTTGCCGTCGTCGCCGATGCCCTCGTGTGCGGTGAGCAGCATGAAGTCGGAGTACAGGCGGGCGGTCTTCTCGTTGAAGTTGCCGGTGCCCAGGCAGGTGATGCGCTTGGCTTGACGATGGTCGTGGTAGGTGATCTGGCAGATCTTGGAGTGGCACTTGAAGCCCTCGGTGCCGTAGATCACCGTGCAGCCGGCGCTCTCCAGGCGCTCGGCCCACGCGATGTTGTTGGCCTC
>DJXA01000205.1:3136-3577 GCA_002449555.1 Atopobiaceae bacterium UBA7016
AGGCTCTCGCACAGGCGTGACTGCTTGGCAACGCGGTAGAGCGTGATCTTGATGGAGATGCAGCTGTCGTCAACGCTGGCCTCGCGCAGCAGCCTGAGGAGCGGAGACATCGACTCGTAGGGGTAGAAGAGCAGGATGTCGTGGTCTTCTACCTGCTCGCGCATGGGGAGCTTCGGGTCGACCATGGGGGAGTCCTGCGGCACGGCGGGCTCGTAGAGCAAGCGGTCGCGCGACTCCTGCGGGATGTGGTCCTCCAGGCCGTACACGTAGCCCAGGTCAAGCGGCATGTTGGTGTGGAAGACGTGGCTGGGCTCAAGGTGCAGCGCGTCGCTGATGTAGGCCTCCACCTCGGAGCTGAGGTCGCGGTCGATTTCGAGGCGGACCGGCTGGAGGCGCAGGCGCCGCTTGAGCACGGCCTTCATGTGCTGACGGTAGTCCTCG
>DJXA01000235.1:0-2864 GCA_002449555.1 Atopobiaceae bacterium UBA7016
AGGTAGATGGCCCGCTTTTTGTGGGTGGCCATTCCAAGGGTGGCAACTTGGCCGTCTATGCCACTATGACATGCGAGGCGCCCGCGCGTGCGCGCATCGCACGGTGCTACAGCCACGACGGCCCGGACTTTACCGAGGAGGTCGTGAATGGCCCTGACTGGGCAAACGCGTGGGGGCTCGTCGAGAAGACGGTGCCGGGCGAGTCGCTCATCGGCCTTTTGCTGGGAAGCCATGGTCAGGACCCCCTTATCGTACGAAGCTCGCGCGAGGGCGTCCTGCAGCACGACCCGTTCTCGTGGGTGGTCGACGGCAACGACTTCGTGCGCGAGAAGGCGCTGAGCTACGACGCGTACCGCACGGGCAAGCGCGTCAATGGCTGGCTGCGCGAGAAGTCGGTGGCTGACCGCGAGCGCTTCGTGGACATCCTGTACCGCGTGGTGCGTTCGAGCGGCGAGGTGACGTTTTCGGGCCTGGTACACAGCCTGGGTGACGGCTCGCTTTCACTGATGCTGCAGCGCCTGGACGGCCTCCCCGAGGCCGATCGGCAGTTCTTCGTGTCGCTCATATCTGACCTCGCTGCAACCGTCCTTCTGGGGCCGGCGCCCAAGCAAGCGGTGACGCCGGCTGAAAAGGCAGCCGCGGCGGTCGAGAAGGTGGATGACATCACGGCCAAATTCAACGACACGATGGCCAAGTGGGAGAAGTACTTTGAGTAATTGATTGGCTCGGGGGTGTTTCTGCGGGCCAGCAGGAGATAGGGGATTGAACGATGGATGCCAATTCGCGCAAGATAATGGGCCTCATCAGCGAGATGAACATGCGCTTCGTGGTGCCGGTGTACCAGCGGCCGTACTCGTGGGGCGAGAGCCAGTGCGTGCAGCTGTGGGACGACATCCTGGCCGTAGGTCGCAAGCGTGGGGTGCCGCATTTCACAGGATCCATCGTCACCATCCAGGACGGCCGCATGTCCGATCAGGGCGTGACGCCGCTTCTGCTGATCGACGGTCAGCAGCGCATCACCACCATCATGCTGCTGCTGATTGCGCTCGCGCGCTATACGCAGCGCCACGGCGAGAAGGGCCTGCCGTTCTCGCGCGACGAGATCGTGCAGGGTGGCTACCTTACCAACCGCTTCCGTACGGGTGACGACCACTACAAGCTGACGCTTTCGAAGAACGACAAGGCCATCTACCAGGCCTTGGTTGATACGGTCGAGGCGGCCGAGCTGGACAAGGAGCCCCAGGGACTGGCCGCGTCACAGCTGGGGCGCAACTTGGCGCTCTTCGAGCGGCGCGTTGAGGCGCTGGACGACGTGGGGTCGGTCTGGGCGGGCCTGCAGCGGCTTGAGGTGGTCTCCATCTCGCTTGCGCAGGGCGCAGACGACCCGCAGGTGATCTTCGAGTCCATGAACTCCACGGGCAAGGACCTTTCCACGGCCGACCTCGTGCGCAACTTCGTGCTGATGGGCTACCCCGTGGCCGAGCAGCGCGACCTCTACGCAACGTACTGGCTGCCTATCGAGCGCACGCTGGGCGTGGCGGGCGCCTCGTACGACGACGCGTTTGATGACTTCGTGCGGTGCTTCCTGACCGTGGCCAACGCGCCGGAGCCCTTCACCGAGCAGGACGCGTACCCCGCGTTCAAGCGCCACGTGCTCTCGCGGGGGTATGCGTCGGGCGACCGGATGAAGGTGTTTGCGCTGCGCCTGAAGCGCTTTGCAGGCTACTATGCCTCAGCCGTGCGGGGCGAGATGACCAATGATGCCGAGGTCACAGCCCTGTTGCGCCACATCTCGTGGCTGGGCGTGCATGCGAGCGTGCCCCTGGTGATGGAGCTTCTGGACGGCTATGAGCGCAAGGACTTCTCGCGCAGGGACCTGCTGCTGATGCTGGGGACGCTTGAGGCGCTGTTGCTGCGTCGCGCGGTCTGCGACTGCGAGCCCAGCGCGCTGGAGGGGTTCCTGCCGTCGTTGGTGGCGCGCGTCTCTGCCACGCGCAGCGAGGAGGGCAACGTCGCGCAGGTGTTCCTCGCGGCGATTCTGAATGAGGAGGGGACGCCGCGGCGCTTCCCGTCCGATGCCGAATTCAGCCACGCGCTGCGGACGCGCGATATGTTTGGCTTCGCGGGTACGCACTACCTGCTGGCGCGCGTGGAGGGCAGACATCGGCCTGGCGCTGACGAGGAACTGATGGCAGGTTCCTGGACGGTTGAGCACGTGCTGCCGGTGGGCGCGCCCAAGGTGGATGAGTGGCGCGCGGTTTTGGGGGAGAACCCCGAGCGTGCGTACGAGGAGGTTGTTGAGGCGCTCGGCAATCTGGTGCTGACCAATGCAACGTTTGACCTGCAGGAGTGTTCGATGGCGGCTAAGCGCGAGCGCGTTGCGGCCGGTGAGCTGGCGACTTCTGCCGCTGTGCTTGAGGCTCCGCGCTGGGATGCCGAGCCCATTGCAGCACGTACCGAGGAGCTGGCGGCAGAGGCGCTCGACCTGTGGCCCATGCCCGAGCTGGCGGAGGAGGCGCGCAGCGCGTATCGTGCGCATGGCCGCGCTGCGACGGCGGCCTCGGTTTCGTTCGCCGATCTCTTCGCTGCGGGCGTGGTGGAGATGGACGACGTGCTCGTGAGTGCCAACCTTATGTACGCGGGCCGCGCCACGGTGACCTCGACGGGCAAGATCATGCTGGCCAACGGTGAGATGTTTGACGACCCGACGGCCGCCTACGAGCGCTTCCTGGGAACCATCGGCGCCGCGGCCGGTGGCCTCAACGGCTGGCTGTACTGGCGCAAGGGCGAGGGCGGCCCCACCCTCGACGAGCTCCGCATGAAGCTGTAAGCCCTCATTGCGAATGTTGACATCCCGGGCCTGA
>DJXA01000235.1:3004-3695 GCA_002449555.1 Atopobiaceae bacterium UBA7016
TCAGGCCCGGGATGTCAACATTCGCCTGTGGTTATTCGCCAGGCTTTGCGGGAGGCTCGCCACCGCCAGGGCCCATGCCTCCGTCGGGCGCTCCGCCCATGCCGCCGCCGGTGGGAAGCGTGAACTCGATGGCAGTGCCCGTGCTGGTGGTGCCGGCCTCGTAGGAAACGCCATCCACGTAGAGGGTGTGGCCGTTGAGGTCGATGGCGTCGGCGTCGCAGGTCAGCGCGGTGACGTAGGAGTCGCCCGTGAGCACCCACTTCGACCCGCTCTCAATCTCCACGTAGACCGCGCCGGTGTTATCGGTGTTGACGGCGCCGGTCAGCGTAGAGTCAGCTGTCAGGTACATGTTGAGTTCGGACACCTCGTCAACCACGATGTCACCATTGATGTCCTGGTCAGCCGCGGTCAGCGTGACGTGGCCACCGTTCGAGCCTTCGTTGCCCCAGCCGGCTGCGGCAAGGCGCATGAAGACGCCATCGGCATCCTCGTTGACGATGTCCGCGTCGGTCAGGTTGATGCTGGCCACGGTGTTGTTGACAAAGAACACGTCGCCGTTCTTGTTGGTGAGCGAGCTGCCGTCCATGGTAAAGGTGGCCTCGCCCTCGGCCGCGTCGCCCGACATGGACTGGTAAATCATGACGGCCTGGTACCCGGGGGACTTGTCGCTGTTCTTGGTGGTGTTGCTCGC
>DJXA01000235.1:3806-3939 GCA_002449555.1 Atopobiaceae bacterium UBA7016
TCTTGCCCTCCACCACGACGCCCTGCGAGGCGGTGGACTCGAGCGTTGCGTCCGTCACGGTGACGTCAGCCGTGGAGTAGATGACCGGAGAGCCCGTACCGTCGGTGATGTAGGTGCCGCCGGTTACGTTCTG
>DJXA01000119.1 GCA_002449555.1 Atopobiaceae bacterium UBA7016
GGGCCTCCCCGCGTCAACAACCGCATTATTGGGCGTCAAACTTGCCGGTGGGCATCGTGTCGGAGGTGCCATCCTTAAAGCGCAGGTCACGGCCATAGGAGAGCGCAGCTGGCCCAAACCGCTTTCGCACCTCGTCCGCAGCCACGGAGAGCTTGCGCAGGTCCTTCGTAGGCGTCTGTTCGCCTCCCGTTTCGCCAAAGAGCGAGAGCTGTTCGCCCGCATCCTGGTCAAACGAGCTGACGGCAACACCCACCAGGCGCACGCGTGCGCCTTCGTTCCAGATCTGCCGCAGCAGCGCCTGCGCCACGGCGCCAAATACGTGCTCGTCATCGGTGCGGTGCGAGAGCTGTCGCTGCGCCGTGTGGGTGTGTTGGATGTCAAACTTCAGCTTGAGGGTGACCTGCGACCCCATCAGCCCCTTGCGGCGAAGGCGCGTGCCCACCAGCGAGCTCACGTGGTCGATGGCGGCGTGAAGCTCGGCCTCGGTGGTCAGGTCATGCGCGAAGGTGCGCTCGTTGGATACCGACTTGACCTCTTCCGGTGCATCAATCGCTCGGACGACGCTGCGCTCACGACCGGCGGCGCGCTCCACCATGCGTGGGCCAAACACCCCAAAGACGCGCTCCATGCGCTTGCCGTCCTGACGGGCAAGCTCGCCCAGCGTGCGGATGCCCATCTCCTCAAGCTTTGACCCCGTGGCGTTTCCGATGCCGCTCATCGAGCGGACGGGCAACGGCGCTAGAAAGCTCGCCTCAAGCCCCGGCAGCACCACGGTAAGCCCGCGCGGCTTTTGCCGCTCGGAGGCAATCTTGGCAACCGTCTTGTTGACGCCAAGGCCAATGGAGCAGGTTATGCCGAGCTCGGCAACGCGGGCCTGGATGCGCCGGCAGATGTCGACCGGGCTCTCTTTGGAATACCGCCCCGGTGTGATGTCAAAGAAGGCCTCGTCAATGGACACCTGCTCAAGAAGGGGCGTCTCGTCCGCGAGGATGGCCATCACCTTGTTGGACATCTCGCGATACCGTCCGTAGTGGCCATGCGTCCAGATGGCGTTTGGGCAGAGACGCTTGGCCTGAAACGAGGGCATAGCAGAATGCACGCCATACTTGCGCGCCTCGTAGGAGGCGGTGGACACCACGCCACGGCGCTCTGCCGAGCCGCCTACGATGACGGGCTTGCCGCGCCATTCGGGGTGGTCGAGCTGTTCGACCGAGGCGAAAAAGGCGTCAAGGTCCATGAGCCCGATGGCGGGCCCTTCCCACGGGATGGCTGAGGCGTTGTTGTCTGTCACAAGCGTATCCATGCCGCCCAGTATACCGCGCCACTAGAACCAAGACGGGACCAGAGGGTCGGACCTTCTGGCCCCACCTCTACAGGGTGACGGTGAAGGTGGTGCCGGCGTCGGCGGAGCTGGTGGCAGAGATGGTGCCGCCGTGGGCCTCGGCGATGCCCTTGGCGATGGCAAGGCCCAGCCCAAAGCCGCCGGTCTCGCGGTCGCGCGCCTTGTCAGAGCGATAGAAGCGGTCAAAGAGGTGGGGGAGGTCCTCAGCAGGAATGGGCTTGCCCTGGTTGGTGACGGCAAGCACCACGTGTCCGGCGTTGCGTCCGAGCTTCACGTCGATGGTGGTGCCAGCGGCCGCGTACTTGCACGCGTTGTCGATGAGGATCTTCGAGAGCCGCATGAGCCACTCGGGGTCGCCGTCCAGGTGAATGTCCGGCTCGATGCTTGTCTCAATGAGGCACGCACGCTCAAAGGCGATGGCGTCAAATTCGAGCGACGCGGAGTCCACGATGTCAGAGAAGTCGACGTCGGTGCGCTGCATGGCGCCCGAGCTCGCGCCCTCGTCGGCGCGCGCCAGCTCAAGCAGGTCGTTTACCAGCGAGCGCATGTGTGAGGCCTCGTCTGCGGTGCTCTCCACCCAGCGGCGGCTTTCGGCGGGGAGGCTCTCGTCGTTGGAGAGGATCTCGGTGTTGGCGATGATGACGGCAAGCGGCGTCTTCAGCTCGTGCGAGGCGTCGGCTATGAAGCGGCGCTGCCCCTCCCACGCGCGCTCGACTGGTTCGAGTGCCCACGACGCGAGCAGCGACGAGACGGCGTACAGCGCGATCAGAGCCACAACCACGATGACGGCGTCGCTTTTCACCTGCTCACGAAAGGCGCTGTCCATGGCGCTCGTGTCGACGATGGCTACGCGCGCCGAGAGGGTGTATCCAAGGTCCTCGTACTCGTCGGCAAGGTCTTCGAAGTAGTCGCTGTTGTAGTCATCCGCGTTGTCGTCAAGGTAGAAGGCACGCTTCCACGCAATGTGCAGGTCATCCATGGTGCCGGTGTCCAACGTAGATTCAAGCGCCTCGTTCACCACATCGGTCAGCACGGACGAGTTGATGGTGACGGGGGCACGGCTTGTCTTGATGACCACACCGTCGTCGGATACGTCCACCGCAAGGGCAAGCAGGCGAGTGTCACCCGACTCTGCCTGTCCGCCCACACCACTACGCGGCCCCATATGGGGAAGCTTGTCCATGTCGTCGTTGAGGGCGTGGTCAAGCGATTCCTGCACGATATCCTGCTGCGTCGACCAGGTGGCAACGAGCGTAGAGCCAAGAACGCCCACCAGCACGATGCCGGTGAGCGCCATAGAGATGAGGACAAACTGCCTGCGCAGCCGCGCAAGCATGGGGGTTCTGTTATGCGCCAAGGTTCTCGAAGACCTCCAGACGGTATCCCAGCATGCGCAGCGTGGTGATCTGCACCTTGGAGCCCAGGTGCTTCACCTTCTTGCGCAGGAATGACACGTAGGCCTCAACCGAGTTCTCCGACGCGTCGGCGTCGGCGCCCCAGACGCGCGTGAGCAGGTCTTGCTTCGAGACGATGCGCGAGGTGGAGCTCATGAGCATGCGCAGCACCTCGAACTCCTTGCCCGAGAGGTGCACGCTCTTGTCACCGGAGGAGAGGTCGTGCGTGGTGAGGTCGAGCTTGAGGTCGGCAAACGTGAGCTCGTCAAGCATGACATCACCCTGGCGGCGGGTGAGGGCGCGCAGACGGGCGAGCAGCTCGGGCGCTTCGAAGGGCTTGGTCATGTAGTCGTCGGCGCCGGCATCAAGGCCCTCCACCTTGTCGGTGGTCGAAGTGCGCGCGGTAAGCAGCAGCACGGGCACGGAGTTGCCCTGTCGGCGCAGCTCGTGCACCACCTCGAAGCCGTCCATCTTAGGCAGCATCACGTCGAGCACCACGGCGTCATAGAGCCCGCTCTCCGCGGAGGTCAGGCCGCTTCTGCCGTCATAGGTTGCCTCGGCGTTGTAGCCCGCCTCGTTGAGGATGTGGCAGATGGCATCCGCGAGATTGCGCTCGTCCTCTACAACCAGAATGTTCATGTCTTCTCCCTCTGTGAGCCGCCGGCTGCCCCTTAAGATTACTGAATGTGGGTGTATCCTAACAACCGATACTTAAATGGTTCTGAAAACCAGAGCCGTTTCGATGCCGTGTGGCGGCTGGTTCACAAAAACTGCACCTTGCACGCTCACGACAGTGTCGTATTATGGATAGCTGCTGTATGGCTATGCGGCGCAAGCCTAACCTACTTACCACGTGCGCCGCCCGTCTGGAGGAGTTTTCATTGGCAGTCAAGATTCGCCTGGCCCGTCACGGCGCCAAGAAGCACCCGTTCTACCGCGTCGTCGTCGCTGACTCGCACGCTCGTCGTGATGGCCGCTTCATCGAGCTGGTTGGCCGTTACAACCCGCTGACCACCCCCAAGACCATCGACATCGACCTCGAGAAGGTCGACGCTTGGATCGCCAAGGGCGCCCAGCCCACCAACGCCGTCGCTCACCTCATCAACATCGTGCGCGAGGGCACCCCTGCTCCCGAGAAGAAGCAGAAGCTCTCCAAGAAGCAGGCTGCCAAGGCCGCTGCCGCTGCGGAGTAACCCGTGTCGGACCAAATCACGGACGTCGCCACCGAGGAGATGCCTTCCGATAAGGTCGCCGATCTCGTTGAGTACATCGTCTGCGGACTTGTCCAGGACGAGGAGTCGGTCTCGCTTGACGTGACCGACGGAACCGACGGGGCGCTCATTGAGGTAAGCTGCGCCGCTGATGATGCCGGTCGCATCATCGGACGTCGTGGCCGCACCATCAAGGCGATCCGTACCCTTGCCAGGGCTTTGGGCTCACGCGTGGGAACCGCGGTCGAGGTCGAAGTTCTGGGCTAGGCGCATCGGTGCGCGAGCGTTACAGGGCTATAGCCCGTGTGGCAAAGACCCACGGGAAGAAGGGTGAGGTCGTGACGGTTCCCGTTCACGGCCTCCCTCTTGTCTTAGACGTCGGCATGGACGTCTATCCGGTACCGCCTGCCCTGAAGGGGCCTCGGGGGTACCGGGTTTCGTCATGTGTCGACAGCGAGACCGGACAGCTGGTGGCGCTGAGGGGCGTGTGGTCCATCGACGCCGCGTCGCAGCTGGTAGGAAAGACACTTCTGGTGCCCGAGTCGCAGCTGCCCGAGGGATTTGCGCTGCATGATGTGGAGCGGCTGGTTGGCCGCGAGGTGTGCGACGCAAGCCGCGGCCCGCTCGGCACCATCGAGGAAGTCATGCAGGGCGTGGCAAACGACGTGTGGGTGGTTCGTGGCCCGCTCGGCGAGGTGCTCGTCCCGGTCGTGCCCGAGATGGTGCTGTCGGTAGATGAGGGTGCGGCCATTCAGGTCGACCTCCCGGTGGGACTCGTGGAGGGGGAGTGACATGCGCATAGAGGCCATTTCCGTCATTCCCCAGGTGTTCGAGGCGTATCTGGACGCCTCCATCATGGGCCGCGCCCAGCGGGCCGGCGTTTTTTCCTTTACGGCCTATGACCTGCGGGAGTGGACGCACGACCGTCACCGCACGGTGGATGATGCCCCGTTTGGCGGTGGCCAAGGCATGCTCATGAAGCCCGAGCCCATCTTCGAGGCCGTCGAGGACGTGTCGGCACGCGCCGAGGAAGCACCCCACGTGGTGTTCTTCTCGCCCTGCGGAACGCCGTTTACGCAGCAGGTGGCGAGTCGCCTTGCGCAGCAGAAGCGTCTGCTCTTTGTGTGCGGACGCTACGAGGGCATGGATGAGCGCTGCTATCAGCTTGCCGACGACATCATCAGCTTGGGAGACTATGTGCTGACCGGTGGCGAGCTTGCGGCGCTGGCCGTTGCGGACGCCGTGGTGCGCCTCTTGCCCGGCGCACTGGGCGACGACATGAGCGCCGTAGACGAGTCGTTTTCTGATGGCCTTCTGGAGTACGAGCAGTACACGCGACCTGCTGACTTTCGGGGCATGAAGGTGCCGGACGTGCTGCTTTCAGGAGACCATGGCGCGGTAGACTTGTGGAGACGGCAGAGCTCGCTTGAGCGCACGGCGCGCCTCAGGCCTGACCTGCTTGAGCACGTTGACCTGACACCTTCCGAGCGTGAGTTCGTCGAGCGGCTCGCGCACACTGAGACCTCAGGGGATGAGTGAGGATGGCAAAGCATTTTCCCAAAGACTACGACCCGTTCGAGGACCTCAACGACGAGCCGGTCGTTGTGCCTATGGTCACGTACACCGAGCAGAAGAGCATCCCTATGTGGCTTGACCTGCTGCTGACGGCGCTCATTACGGTCGCCGTGGTCGTGGTGATGCGCATCTTCGTAGCCGACACCTATCAGGTCCCCACGGGCTCGATGCTTGAGACCATCCAGCTGGGCGACCGCCTGGTGGGCGAGAAGATCAGCTACCGCTTCAGGACGCCCAAGGCCGGCGAGGTGGTCACCTTTGACGACCCCAGCGACCCGAGCGTCACGCTCATCAAGCGCGTCATCGCCACCGAGGGGCAGACCGTCGACCTAGTTGACGGTGCCGTGGTTGTCGACGGCGCAGCGCTGGACGAGCCCTACGCGCTGGGCAAGCCGAGTGAGCCCATCGACCGCTTTGCTCCTGAGCTGGGCGGCGCCATCACCTATCCCTACGTGGTCCCTGAGGGCTGCGTGTGGGTCATGGGCGACAACCGCACCAATTCGCTGGATTCGCGCTACTTTGGCGCCGTCGACATCGACGCGGTGTCGTCGCGCGCAATGTTCATTTTCTGGCCATTCTCTGACGCGCGCACGCTGTAGTGCCGCGCCGGACCGAGTTGAGACAGTGAGGAGAGGGACGTGGAGAAGACAGACAACATCCTGACGTTCCAAGACATGATCTTGGCCCTGACCAAGTACTGGGCCGATCTGGGCTGCACGGTCATGCAGCCGTATGACAGCGAGGTTGGCGCCGGTACGTTCCACACGGCCACCACGCTGCGCAGCCTGGGCCCCGCCGCATGGCGCACCTGCTACCCGCAGCCGTGCCGTCGTCCGGCCGACGGTCGCTACGGCGAGAACCCCAACCGCATGCAGCACTACTACCAGTTCCAGGTCATCCTGAAGCCCTGCCCGCAGGACTCGCAGGACCTGTACCTGGGCTCGCTGAAGGCCATCGGCCTTGACCCCGCCGAGCACGACGTGCGCTTCGTCGAGGACGACTGGGAGAGCCCGACCCTGGGCGCCTGGGGCCTTGGCTGGGAGGTCTGGATGGACGGCATGGAGGTCACGCAGTACACGTACTTCCAGCAGGTCGGCGGCATCGAGGTCGACCCGGTCCCCGTCGAGATCACCTATGGCCTCGAGCGCATCGCCATGTACATTCAGGGCGTTGACTCGGTGTATGACCTCGTGTGGTCGTATCTGCCCGATGGTACGCCCATGACCTACGGCGACGTCTTCCACGAGAACGAGTACGAGTTCAGCTGCTACAACTTCGAGGTTGCCGACATCGACATGATGCGCCGCAAGTTTGACGAGTACGAGGCCGAGTGCCACAGCTGCCTTGAGGCGAAGCTGCCGCTGCCTGCCTACGACTGCGTCATGAAGTGCAGCCACGCGTTCAACATCCTCGACGCGCGCGGCGCCATCTCGGCCACCGAGCGCGCCAACTACATCCTGCGCGTCCGCACCGTGGCTAAGGCGTGCTGCGAGGCCTACCTCGAGCTCGTTGCCTCTAAGGATGCCCAGGCAAAGAAGGAGGTGGCCTAAAGATGGCTGAGACCAAAGACTTCCTGCTTGAGATTGGCTGCGAGGAGATGCCCTCCGCGCCGCTCATGAAGGCCCAGGAGCAGCTGGGCAAGATCGTGGCCAAGGGTCTCGACGACGCGGGCCTGGCCCACGGCGCCGTGCGCACTCTTTCCACACCGCGCCGTCTGGCCGTCATCGTTGACGGCTGCGCCACGGCTACCGAAGAGATCCACGAGGTCATCCGTGGACCGAAGACCTCCATCGCCTTTGACGCCGACGGCAACGCAACGCGTGCCGCCGAGGGCTTTGCCCGCAAGAACGGCACCACGGCCGACGCGCTCGTGCGTCGCGTGGAGGCCGACGGCAACGAGTACGTCTTTGCCGAGCGCACGCAGGCGTCCGTGAGCGCCATCACGCTGCTCTCCTCGCTCTGCGAGCAGACCATCGCCAACATCCAGTGGCCCAACTACCGCAGCCAGAGGTGGGGGAGCGAGCACCAGACCTTCGTGCGCCCCATCCGTTGGATCTGTGCGCTGCTGGGTTCTGAGGTCATCCCCGTGTCCTACGCCGACGTGAAGAGCGGCAACACCACCCGCGGCCACCGTGTGCTGGGCGCTGGCGAGCACGTCGTGAGCGAGCCGGCTGCCTACGAGGCCGTCCTCGAGGCCGCATACGTGCTGGGCGAGAAGCGTCGCGCCGAGGCCATCCGTGCCGACATTGCGAAGCTCGAGGCCGAGCGCGGTGGCGCCCGCGTCGACACGCCGAAGGGCGTTTTCGATGAGGTCGTCAACCTGTGCGAATGGCCAACGGTCGTCGTGGGCACCTTCGACGAGGAGTTCCTCGCCGTGCCCCACGAGATCATCGTTGAGGCCATGCTGAAGCACCAGCGTTACTTCCCGATCTATGCGGCCGATGGCTCGCTGACGCGCGAGTTCGTCATCGTCTCCAACGCCGACCCTGCGGTGAACGACACCGTTCGCTCCGGCAACGAGCGCGTCGTGCGCCCGCGCCTGGACGACGCCAAGTTCTTCTATGACGAGGACCTCAAGGTGGGCCTGGACGCCTTCCGCGAGCGCCTGTCGCAGGTCGTCTTCCAGAAGAAGCTTGGCACGGTGCTGCAGAAGTCCGAGCGCATGGAGGAGCTTGCCGCCGAGGTTGCCCGCGAGGCCACGGGTGACGACACCGTCGCAGCCGAGGCTGCCCGCGCGGCGCATCTGGCCAAGGCCGACCTCGTCTCCCAGGCCGTCGTCGAGTTCACGAGCCAGCAGGGCGTCATGGGCGGCTACTACGCCAAGGCCCAGGGCGAGACCGACGTCGTGGCCGACGCCATCTCCCAGCACTACCGTCCGCGCTTCGCCGGCGACGTGCTGCCCGAGTCCGTGGTGGGCAAGGCTGTAGCCATCGCCGACAAGCTCGACACCATCTGCGGCATGTTTGCCATCAACGAGCCGCCGACCGGCTCTGCCGACCCCTTCGCGGTTCGCCGCTCGGCCATTGGCGTCATCGCGATGCTGCGCACCATGCCCACGGTGCGTCTGCGCACCCTCATCGGCAAGGCACTTGACGCGCTGTCCGCGCAGGGCATCGCGTTTGAACATGACGAGGTCGCGGACAAGGTCGCCCAGTTCTTCGCTGGCCGCCTGGTCGCCATCGCCCGTGACGAGGCCGTAGCTCCCGACACTATCGAAGCGGTCTCTGCCGTGCACGTCATCGACCCGGTCGAGTTCCTTTCGCGTGCCCACGCGCTTGAGGACGCGCGCGATAGCGCACCCGAGCTCTTCGACGACCTCGCCACCGCCTATGCCCGTGCGGCACATCTGGCCGACAAGACGCTGGGCACCGAAGTTGACGAAGCGCTCCTCGGCGAGGCCGAGCTCGCACTGCTCCACGCGTGCGAAACCGGTGCCAAGAATGTGGAGATTGCGTTGACGTCGGGTGACTATGCCGGCGCCACGGCAGCTCTCGCCGATTTGCGCGAACCAATCGACCGGTTCTTTGATGACGTTCTCGTGATGGATGAGGACACTAGCGTAAGGGAGAATCGACTCCGGCTTCTCAACCGTTTCGCCGCCGTATTTGGTGGTGTCGCCGATATCGGAGCACTCTCGCGCAAAAAGTAGGGGTATGGTGTTGTAGTCAGCCCCCGGACTTTGGAGGAAATAACATGGCTGAGCCCAACGTGGAAGAGATCTTCATCGAGGAGACCCCGATTGTGTTCGTTATTTCGGACGCACGCGGCAAGACCGCCGCTGGCGTGGTCGAGGCTGCTGCCGCCCAGTTCGAGGAGGGCGTTATCAGCATCAAGCAGCTCGGTAACGTGCACTCTATCGACACGGTGAGGGAGTACCTGGACAAGCATCAGAAGGAGAAGGCTGACGTCGCGGTGTTCCACACCATCGTCGACCAGAACCTGCGTCGCGAGATTCGCCGTGAGCTCGATGCTCGTGGCATCCCTTCGATCGACCTGCTTGGTCCGTCCATCACCATCATTTCGACCCTCACCGGTGAGGAGCCTGTGTATGAGACGGGCCGTCGCACCAAGGTGCAAATCGAAGAGGCATAGGGCACGTTGGTCTGCTACTATAACTTAAGGTAATAAGAGCGCCTGCTGCGGGTGACCGCTGCAGGTGCTCTGTTGGAGTAAGGACGAGGTAAGGGCCTCGTCAAAGTACAGAAACGGAGTGTGATTATGGCTGAAAAGCACGTGTATCGCTTCGGATTCGACGCCGACGGCAACAACGTGAGTGAGGTTGCCGGCGCAACCGTCGACGAAGCCAAGTGGATCACGGGCGGCAAGGGTGCCAACCTTGCTGAGATGGCAGCCCTGGGTCTCCCGGTTCCTTCGGGATTCACCATCACCTGCCAGACCTGCGTTGCCTATTCCAACGCTGGCAACGTCTGGCCTGAGGGCGTTCTCGACGAGATCGACGAGTACCGCAAGGACCTCGAGAACCGTATGGGCAAGAAGCTCGGCGACGCTGAGGATCCCCTGCTGGTCTCCGTCCGTTCCGGCGCTCCCTTCTCCATGCCCGGCATGATGGACACCGTCCTTAACCTCGGCCTCAACGACGATTCCGTCCAGGGCCTCATCAAGCAGACGGACAACCCCCGCTTTGCTTACGACTCTTACCGTCGTTTCGTCCAGATGTTCTCGAGCGTCGTTATGGGCGTCTCCGGCCAGCTGTTCGAGGATGCCATCTCCGCCAAGAAGGCCGAGAAGGGCGTCAAGCTCGACACCGAGCTCGATGCTGACGACCTCAAGGACCTCGTCGAGACCTTCAAGCAGATCTTCTCTGACAACGTTGACGTTGCCAAGTACCCCGAGGTCGACGTTGACGGCAAGGCCGTCTTCCCGCACGACCCCATCCTGCAGCTCCGTCTTGCCGAGCAGGCTGTGTTTGGTTCTTGGAACACCGAGCGCGCCATCCTGTACCGCAAGCAGAACAAGATCGACGACAACCTGGGCACCGCCGTCAACGTCCAGGTGATGGCCTTCGGCAACAAGGGCAACACCTCCGCCACCGGCGTTGCGTTCACCCGCAACCCGGCTGACGGCACCAACGAGCGCTACGGTGACTTCCTGGTCAACGCCCAGGGCGAGGACGTCGTGGCCGGCATCCGTAACACCGAGCCCATCGCTGACCTGCCGCACGTGCCGGGTCTCGAGAAGGCCGGCGAGGAGCTGTTCCACGTCTTCGAGATCCTCGAGGACCACTATGCGGACATGATGGACCTTGAGTTCACCATCGAGCAGGGCAAGCTCTACATGCTGCAGACCCGCGTTGGCAAGCGTACCGCTCTGTCCGCGCTGAAGGTCGCCATCCAGATGTACGAGGAGGGCCGCATCACCAAGGAGCAGGCCGTCATGCGCGTTGCTCCCGAGCAGCTCGACCAGCTCCTGCACCCGCAGTTTGACGCTGCCGACATCAAGGGCCGCGAGATCCTGGCCAAGGGCCTGAACGCCTCTCCTGGCGCAGCCGTGGGCGGCGTCGTGTTCTCCTCCGAGGACGCCGTTGCCTTCGCTGCCGAGGGCAAGCCCTGTATCCTGGTGCGCTGGGAGACCACGCCCGATGACCTGCCTGGCATGGACGCCGCTGACGGCATCCTGACCTCGCACGGTGGCAAGACCTCCCACGCGGCCGTTATCGCCCGTGGAATGGGCGAGCCCTGCGTGTGCGGCGTCGAAGCCCTGCAGATTAACGCTGCCGCCAAGACCTGCTCCATCGCCGGCACCGACATCGTCCTGCACGAGGGCGACGTCATCTCCATCGACGGTACCACTGGTAACGTCTACCTGGGCGAGGCCAAGCTCATCCGTCCTGAGCTCGGTGGCGACCTCCAGACCATCCTCGACTGGGCCGACGAGGTCCGCTTCAACGAGGAGCGCGGCCGCGTCATGGGCGTGCGTGCCAACGCCGACAACCCCGACGACGCCAAGCTCTCCCGCGAGAACGGTGCTGTGGGCATCGGCCTCTGCCGTACCGAGCACATGTTCCTGGGCGAGCGCAAGTACCTCATCCAGAACTTCATCCTTGCCGACGACCTCGCCGTCAAGGCTGACGCTCTCGCCAAGCTCGGCGAGGCCCAGAAGGGTGACTTCCTTGGCATGTTCAAGGCCATGGAGGGCCTGCCCGTGATCGTGCGTCTGCTCGATCCCCCGCTGCACGAGTTCCTGGACGCTCCGCGTGAGCTCGAGGTTGAGATCGCCAAGCTCGAGGCCGCCAGCAAGGCGCTTGAGGCCGCTGCTTCCGTCGACGACAGCCTGTCCGAGATGAACGAGGAGCTCGAGAAGGCCATCGCTACCAAGCAGGCCCTGCTCAAGCAGCTCGACTCCTTCCAGGAGGCCAACCCCATGCTCGGCACCCGTGGCTGCCGTCTGGGCTTCCTGTATCCCGAGCTCAACCACATGCAGTTCAAGGCCATCGCGTCTGCCGCTGCTGAGCTCATCAAGGAGGGCGTTGACGCCAAGCCCGAGATCATGATCCCGCTCGTGGCCTTCTCCGAGGAGCTCAAGCACCTCCGCGCCATGTGCGAGGCCGACATCGCCGAGGTTGAGGCCGAGTACGGCGTCAAGCTCGAGATCCCCATCGGCACCATGATCG
>DJXA01000114.1 GCA_002449555.1 Atopobiaceae bacterium UBA7016
ACCTGCACGAGCTGGCTCTTGTCGGCAATGGCGCCGAACGGGCAGTTGACCAGGCACTGGCCGCAGCTCACGCACTTCTCGTAGTTGATATCGGCGCGGCCGTGCTCGTCAGAACCGATGGCCTTCATGCCGCATGCCTCGGCGCAGGGGCGCGTGTGGTGGTGAATGGCGTGGTAGGGACACACGTTTGCGCACATGCCGCACGAGATGCACTTCTCGTGGTCAATGAACGCCTTCTTGTGGCGGAAGGTGATGGCGCCTTTGGGGCAGATCTCCCGGCACGGGTGGGCGAGACACCCCTGGCAAGCGCTCGAGACACGGTAGACGTTGTCCTCACACGCATTGCAGGCAAACTTGATCACGTTGATCAGGGGCGGCTGATAGTAGGAATCAGGACCAGCAGCCTCGGCCATGCCCTCGGAGATGGAGCGCGGTCGGTCGACGCCTTGCTGGGGCAAACCCATGGCCATGCGGATACGCTCCGCCACGATGGCGCGCTCAAGGAAGACGCTCTCACGGTAGGTAGCCACGTCACCTGGGATGATTTGATACGGCAGCTCCTCAAACGCACGATCGAAATCGGCGTCAGTGTTTGAGGGATCACTGCCCATTTCATAGGTTATTCGCGCGACCTCGCTAAACACCTTGCGACGAATCTCGGTCAGGTTGGTGTAGACACCGCGCATGCTGCTCGAAGCTGCCATCGGCGCTCCTCTCGACTGGCGCGTCCCCACGCGCTCATAGCTGTTCTTTGAATATAACATGTGCGCTAGCAGGCGTTCATTGCCTATCGGGGAATGCCTGTCAGCGCAATTGGTCTGCGATTCTGAGCAATTGTATCTCTTGCAGTAACATACGCTGTCGCACCAGTGCGCCCACCACGTTAACTCTGGTTTGGGATTCCAGAAAAGCGCAGAGGCAGCACCGTTCCCTAGGTCACGTCCATCTGGCCAAGTGCTCTGGCAACGGTGCCGCAATGGTAAGCGGCTCCCCAGTTACAGGATGCGTCAGGCGCACTTCATGCGCATTGAGATGCAGGCCGTGTGCATCACGCACACCTCCGTATAGCGTATCGCCCACCAGCGGATGGCCTAGGTGCGCCAAATGCACGCGAATCTGATGGCGCCTTCCCGTTCCCAGCTCGACTTCCAAGAGCGAGCGACCATTCTTCACGTCAAGCGTGCGCACGTGCGTGACCGACGGCTTGCCCGTTCGTCCCACACGCATGCGGCGCGCATCGTGGCGGTCGCGCGCAATGGGTGCATCGATGGTGAGCCACGAGCCCTGTGACCTGGGAAGCGTTCCTTCTATGACGGCGTAATAGCGCTTGGTGAGGCCATCGCCCGCAATGATGGCGTCGAATGCGGGCTGGGTCTCCTCCGCGAGCGAGAAGAGCACGATTCCCGAAGTCTCAACGTCAAGACGGTGCAGCGCCTGCGGCACCGCAGCACTCCCCTGCCGCGCGAGCAACCCCTGCACCCGCGCGGTGAGGGTCTGTGATGCCGATCCGTCACCGTGTACCAACAAGCCGGCAGGCTTATCGGCAGCAAGCAGGAACACGTCTTGATAGAGTACTGAGACGTGCGTGCTGTCCGATGGGCCTGCGTTGTGGGTAGGCATCAACGCAAGGGCCACCTCGCTTCCCACTGACAAAGCTGTCGTACGGGACAACATCGCGCCATCAAACCCTCTGAGCTGGCCATTATTGAAGACGCGCGTCACCATGGCCTTCGACTTCACCAAGTCATGCACAAACGCAGCAGCCTCGGCTGGCTGTTCGATGCAAAACGTTGCCTCACCTGGGCCGTCCGGCGTGGGACCCTCCGCGGAAAGCAACGCGAACCCTCGTCCGCTCATCACGCCTGCTCTCCGAAGAGTTCGACGAGGAGGTTAGCAAATGCCTCGACCACGCTCCATACATGGCCGGATTTACGCCACGCCACATGAATGGGAATAAGCGCGTCTTCCCCGAGCGATATCGCCCTGAGGCCCGTCGACGCGTCCCCGGCCATGGCCTGTGCGAGGTCTTCGGGTACGAAGCACGCGCCAACACCACGCGCGGCCAAGTCAACCAACGTCTCTGAGTTCTTGGACATCACGCGCGCCACAGGGCGAATGCCCGCCGCGCGCAGCAACGCACGCGAGAGATCTCCCGGTTCGTCTCCCTCGCCCAGCAGCAGATACGGCACTTCGGACAAGCCCGCAAGGCTTCCCGTACGCTCGACCTCATCGACCACCGCTTGCGCCTGCGCACCGTACAGCCTGCGCAGCAGCGCGTCAGAAACAAGCAGCACCACACGTTCTGTGCGCAGCGGCAGCACCTCAAAGCCCGTCGTTCCCGCAGGAACCGTTCCCACCATCATGTCAACGGCGCCCTCGCGCAGGAGCTCTACCAGCTCGTCGTTCTCATCTTCATGAAGCTCGATGCCAACGCGGGGCCGCGTGCGACCAAACGCCGCGATGGCATCGGGCATCAACAGACGCCCGCGCGTTGAGGCAATGCCCACAGCAAGGAGGCCCTGCACGTCTCCGGCGATATCGGCAAACTCCTGCTCGAGCTCGCGGCGCTCGGCCTGAAAGCGGCGCGCATAGCGCAGAAACTCCTCACCCGCATAGGTAAGCGTCAACGGCACCGTACGGTTTACCAGGCGAACGCCCAACTCACGCTCGACACCCGCAACGTGCGCCGAAAGCGTCTGCTGCGTAACGTTCAGCCGTTGCGCCGCACGCGTGAAGCTCCGCTCTTCTGCAAGCGAGACAAAGTAGTCCATGGTGACGAGATTCATACGCGCTCCTGGCAGATGGGACGACCATCACAAAATCGCTTTGTGATTCATAGCAATGATAACAAGTATGAGCGACTTTGATAGAAGAGAGCTAGTCTGCGTTAAGGAGCGTAAGGTACAGAGGGCGGTCAGCCTCGGGAACCTCAAAGAAGTCCAGCGCCTGCTGAGCGGTATAGTGGAGCTTCTCCATCAGCGTGCGCAGGTCCGAGAGCGATTTGTGCCTCTCACCCTGCTCGATGCCCTCGCGACGCAGCTCTTCGAAAATCTCGCACATCTCACGTACCCCCTCGGGGTTTCTTTGGAAGTATTCTACTCTCTCGCGCAAGCTCTTGGTATGCATGGCAAGGCCCCCGTCCCGAGGGGACGGGGGCCAAAGCTTCAAGCTTTTTCCACTAGCTACGCCAGCCGCGGCGCCACAAAGGCGGCGAGGTCGTCCAGCGGCACCTGCACCTGCTCGTGCGAAACCATGTCACGCACGGTTGCGACGCCAGCCGCGACCTCGTCGGCACCCAGCACCACGCAGAGGCGCGCGCCCACCTTGTTGGCCTGCTTGAGCTGGCTCTTCAGGGAGCGTCCCTGGTAGTCTTCCTCGGTGCGGATGCCCGCCGCGCGCAGCTGCTGCGCCACCGAGAACACCTTCGTGCGCTGATCGGGCGTACAAGCCACGTACACGCAGCTCTCGGTAGGCACCTCCAGCGGAATGCCCAGCTCCTTGAGGGCAATGTTGATGCGCTCGAAGCCCACCGCATAGCCGATGCCCGGCGTGGGACGGCCGCCCTCGAGCTCCATCAGGCCGTCGTAACGACCGCCACCGCCGATGGCGCCCACCTTGGCACCCTTCACGTCCACCTCGAAGACCGTGCGCGTGTAGTAGTCCAGGCCGCGCACCAGCGTCGGATCCTCAACATACGCGATGCCGGCTTCGTCGAGGTAGGCCTTGACCTGCGCGTAGTGCGCCGCGCAGTCATCGCAGAGGTTGTCCTTGGCAAGCGGGGCCGCGCCCATCACCTCGCGGCAATGATCGTTCTTGCAGTCAAAGGCGCGCAGGGGGTTGATCTCAGCGCGCTCCAGGCAGTCCTCGCACATCTCGTCGGCGTGGTTAAGGATGAACTCCTTCACGCTCTTGCGGTACGCGGGGCGGCACGCGGCGTCTCCCATGGTGTTGATGCGCAGCTCAAGCCGGTCGCTCGTCAGCCCCAGCCGCTCGAAGAACTGCATGAGCATAATGATGACCTCGGCGTCGAGCGCAGGGTCAGGTGCGCCCAGCACCTCAACGCCCACCTGGTGGAACTGGCGCAGGCGGCCCTTCTGCGGACGCTCGCCACGGAACATCGCCTCACCGTACCACAGCTTGACGGGAGCTCCGCCCTGGGGAACGAAGTTGTTCTCCACCGCAGCACGCACCACGCCAGCCGTGCCCTCGGGACGCATGGCCATGCGCTGGCGAGGCTTGAGGTGCGCCTCGCTCCCGCGCTCCATCACGTCAGGAAGCAGCGCACCAGAGAACACGCGAAACATCTCCTTGCGAACCACGTCGGTAGACTCGCCAATGCCGTGCACGAAGGTGTCCACCTGCTCGATGGCCGGTGTCTCAATCTGATCGAAGCCATAGGATCCGTACAGGTCGCGCGCAACGTCCAGCATGTGCTGCCACGCGCGCATGTCGGCGCCGTACAGGTCTTCCGTGCCCTGAACCTTCTGTGCCATGGGTAATCTCCTCCACGTGGTACCAACTTGCAACTGCCTAGTATACCGTTGCCAAGCCGCCTATCGTAGCCCTACACAAAACGCGGGGCGCCCAAGGCACCCCGCGACGTTACCATGCACGCAATTTTGGAGTCAGGGACCAAAATTGCGTCTTAGGCGATCTTGAAGACCCAGCCGAACTTGTCCTCAATCTCGCCGGACTGGATGCCGGTAAGGGTCTCGCGGAGCTTGGCCAGGACGGGACCGACGTGCTCCATGCCCGCGCCAAAGACATGCTCGTTGCCCTCGAGGTCAACCACCTTGCCCACCGGGCTGATGACGGCAGCGGTACCACACATGCCGCACTCCTCAAACTGGTCGATCTCGTCGAAGCGCACCTGGCGCTCCTCCACGTTGAGGCCCAGATACTCGCGGGCAACCTGCACCAGCGAGCGGCGCGTGATGGAGGGCAGGATGGAGTCGGTCGCAGACTGCGGAACCACCAGGCCGCCGTCCTTGGTGACAAACAGGAAGTTGGCGCCGCCGGACTCCTCCACGTAGGTGTGGGTCTGCGG